>CAZVUN010000090.1:0-12574 GCA_964629975.1 uncultured Acidiferrobacteraceae bacterium
CGATCGCCTGCTCGGAGTGAAACGTGCCCTGCTTGCCGGTGAAGCCCTGGCAGATCACCTTCGTGTGCTTGTTGACGAGCACGCTCATGCCGCACCCCCGGCCGCCGCCACCACCTGCTTGGCCGCCTCGGTGAGGCTCGCGGCGCTGATGATCTTCAGCCCGCTGCCGGCGAGCAGCTCGCGGCCGCGCTCGACGTTGGTGCCCTCGAGGCGCACCACCACCGGCACGCCGACGTGCACCTCCTTCACCGCCTTGATGATGCCATCGGCGATCAGATCGCAGCGCACGATGCCACCGAAGATGTTGACCAGGATGGCGCGCACCTTCGGGTCGGAGAGGATGATCTTGAACGCCTCGGCCACGCGCTCGGCGGTGGCGCCGCCACCGACATCGAGGAAGTTGGCCGGCTGCCCGCCGTGCAGCTTGATCAGGTCCATGGTTGCCATGGCGAGCCCCGCGCCGTTGACCATGCAGCCGATGTTGCCGTCGAGCGCGACATAGTTGAGATCGTGCGCGCGCGCCGCGCGCTCCTTGGGATCGTCCTGGGTCTCGTCGCGCAGCTCTGCCAGCGCCTTCTGGCGGTAGAGCGCGTTGTCATCGACCTGCACCTTGGCGTCGAGCGCGAGCAGGCTGCCGTCGGCGGTGACGACCAGCGGATTGATCTCGATGAGCGACAGGTCGCGCGCGTTGAACATGTGGAACATCGCCAACATGATCTGGGTGAGGCCCGCGATCTGCGTGTCAGCGAGTCCCAGGGCGAAGCCGAACTCGCGGCACTGGTAGGGCTGCAAGCCCGCGATCGGATCGGCCGCGGCCTTGAGAATCTTGTCCGGGTGCCGGGCGGCGATCTCCTCGATGTCCATGCCGCCGGCCGCCGAGGCCACGAACACCACGCGCTCGAGCGCACGGTCGATCAGGCACGCGAGGTACAGCTCGCGCGCAATGTTGCTCGGCGCTTCGATCAGCACCTGGTGAATCGGCTGGCCGCTGGCCGCGGTCTGGTGCGTCACCAGCCGCCGGCCGATCAGGCCGTTGACCGCCATCTCGAGCGCCGCGCGCCCGCTCACGATCTTGACGCCGCCGGCCTTGCCGCGGCCGCCGGCATGCACCTGCGCCTTGACCACCCAGGTATCACCGCCGAGGGCCTCGGCCGCGGCGAGCGCTTGGGCCGCACTCGGTACCGCCTGGCCACGCGGTACCGGGATGCCGTATTCGCGAAACAGCGCCTTCGCCTGGTACTCGTGCAGATTCATGGTCGGGATTTGTTCGTGGTTCTCGCCGCCGCGCCATTGTGCGGCAAAAAGCGCCGCCCCGCCAATCGGGGCGCCGTCATTCGAAGCGCAGGGCCTCGATGGGATTGAGCGCGGCCGCCTTGCGCGCCGGATAGATACCGAACAGCATGCCGATAGCGACCGAGAACCCAAACGCCAGCAGCACGGCGCCTGGCGAGACCGCCGCCGTCCAGCCCGCGAACGTCGTGAGCGCAAGGGTGATTATCCAGCCCACCACGATGCCGACCAGACCGCCGGTCATGCTGACCACGACCGTCTCGACGAGGAACTGCGCGAGCACGTCGCGCTTGCGCGCCCCCACCGCCTTGCGCAGGCCGATCTCGCGCGTGCGCTCGGTCACCGACACCAGCATGATGTTCATGATTCCGATGCCGCCGACCAGCAGTGAAATGGCGGCAATCACGGCGATCAGGGTCGACATGGTGCGACTGGTCTCGGACAGTGCGGCCTGGATCTCGGCCATGTTGCGGACCTCGTAGGCGCCGCTCTGTTCCGAGGGCGGCACGCGGTGGCGCATGAGCATCAGCTCCTGGATGGCCTGCCGGGCGGCCTGGATCTCGCCGGCCGACCGCACCTCGATGTCGACGTAGTCGACGTACTCCTTGCCCATCACCCGGTACATCGCGGTCGACAGGGGCACCACGATCAGGTCATCCTGGTCGCGCCAGGCGGTCGCGCCCTTCTCCGGCAGAATGCCGATGACCTGGAAAGTGGCGCGGTTGACCTTGATGGTCTCGCCGATCGGATCCTGGCCCTGGAACAGCTCGCGCACCACGGTCAGCCCGATGACCGCCACGCGCGCGCGCCTGCGGTTCTCCTCATGGGTGAGAAAGCGCCCGACCGGCGGCTGGGCGGCGCGCATGCGCGCGTAGGCCGGCACCGCGCCCACGATCGAGGTGTTCCAGTTGCGGTTGCCGTAGCTCACCTGCACGCGCCCGCTGACGTTCGGCGCCACCTCCTTGACCTGCGGGATGCGCTCGGCGATCGCCTCGGCGTCCTCCAGTGTAATGCGCGCCGCAGCGGTCTCCATCACCACGCCGCCGACGCGCGCCGGGCCCTTGCGCAGCACCAGCAGGTTGGAGCCGAGCGAGGCAAGCCGGGTCTCGATCTCGCGCTTGGCTCCCTCGCCGATCGCGAGCATCGACACCACGGCGGCCACACCGATCAGGATACCGAGCACCGAAAGCGCGGTGCGCACCTTGTTGGCGGCCAGCACCTTGAGGCCCTGGCGCAGATGTTCGGTCAGCTCGCGCAGGCTGACACCGGGGCGCGAAACCGCCGGCGGCGGCGCCGGCGCTGCGGACACGGCGCGGTGCGGCGCCGCGACGCGCTCGTCGGAGGTAATTCGCCCGTCGCGCACGCGAATCTGTCGGCGCGCCTCGCGGCTCACCTCTTCCTCGTGGGTGACGATGATGACGGTGATTCCCGCGTCATTGAGCTGGCGCAGGATGGCAAGGATCTCCGCCTGGCTTGCGCTGTCTAGATTGCCCGTCGGCTCGTCGGCCAGGATGATGCGCGGGCGGTTGATCAGGGCACGTGCGATCGCCACGCGCTGCTGCTGGCCGCCGGACAGCTCGCTCGGCTTGTGCGCGGCGCGCTCGCCCAGGCCCACCTGCGCGAGCAGCGCGTGGGCGCGCGCCAGGTCGAGCCGATGCTCGGAGTAGATGAGCGGCAGCGCGACGTTCTCGGCGGCGCTCACGCGCGGCAGCAGATTGAAGGTCTGGAACACGAAGCCGATGCGCTCGCGCCGCGCGGCCGCGAGCTCGTCTTCGCTCAGGCGCGCCACCTCCTGACCGAACAGCCGGTAGGAGCCGGCGTCCGGCACATCGAGCAGGCCGATCACGTGCATGAGCGTCGATTTGCCGGAACCCGACGGCCCGGTGATGGCGACGTACTCGCCCGGCTCGATCACGAGCGACACGCCGCGCAGGGCGTGCACCTCGGTGGCACCCATGCGATAGGTCTTGTGGACGTCGGTGAGCTCGATCACGCGTCGGGACGGGTCAGTTGCGCTTGCGCGCGTACGGGGCGAGCGGGTTGACCGAGGACTTGTTATCCCGCGCCGCGCTCTTCTTGAGGGTCGCGACCAGCACCTTCTCGCCTTCGCTCAGCCCGCCGATGATCTCGGTGCGCTTGCCGTCGCTCAGTCCGGTCTGCACCGTCTGCTCGCGTGCGCCCGCCTTCTTGTCTGCCGCGGCGACCAGCACATACGCCTCGCCGCCGCGCGACCGCAGCGCGGCGGTCGGAATCCACAGCACGTCCTTGCGGGTGGCGACCTGGAAACTCACGTTCGCGGTCATGCCGCTGCGCAGGAACGCCGGCGGGTTGCGCGGCAGCACGTCGACCTCGTAGGTGGTCACGTTGTTGACGGTCTTGGCGTCGTAGGCGATCTCGATCACCTCGCCGCCGAAGCCGTGCTCCGGATAGGCATCGAGCGTCACCCGCACCGGCTGCCTGAGGCGCACCTGCGCGATGTCGGTCTCGTCGACTTGCGCCTTGACGGTGAGCTGATCGGACATGACGAACACGGCATCGTTGCTGGTGAAGCTCTGGCCCGGCTCGGTGTTGCGCGCGATCACCATGCCATTGATCGGCGCCACGATCGCCGTCGGCCGGTACAGCTGCTCCCAGCGCGCCACCTCCTCTGCGCCCTTGGTGCGCGCGGCATCGAGCAACGCCGCGCGCTCGGTCGAGCTCATCCACGCCAGGATCTGTCCCTTCTTCACCACCTGGCCCTCGCGCACCAGCACGTCCTCCACGCGCCCGGGGATCGGCGGCTTGATCTCCAGGCGGTTGCGCGGCGCCACCACCCCGGTGCTGACGATGGTGACCTCGATGTCGCCGCGCGCCACCGCCACCGCCTCACTGCCCGCGGCGTCCTCGGGCTTGCTGCCGCGCCAGAAGTAGAAGGCGGCACCCGCGCCGAGCAGCGCCACGACCACGACGGCGATGAGTGTCTTCGATTGCACGGTTGTCCTCATTGCGTGATTACCCCGGTTCCGAGCGCCTCTTCCCACGCGGCCTCGGCGTTGACGCGTTCGCGCCGACTGGCGAGCTCCGCGCGCTGTCGCTGGATGAGGTCGTTCTCGATCCGGTCCCAGTCCTCGAACGACATCAGGCCGCTCGCGTACTTGGCGCGCGCGATCTCGGCGCGCAGGGTGGCGGCCTCGAGAAAGGCCTGATCGACGCGCAGGCGCTCGAGCGCCTCGACGAACGCCGCGTGCGTCTGCTTCAGGCGCACCAGCACCTGACGCGCGACGTCGTCCTTGCTGGCTGCGCTCGCGTCCAGTGCCGACAACGCGCTCTGCGTGCCGTAGTAGTCGCGCCCGCCGCTGAACAGCGGGATGTTGAGCGTGAGCCCCACGCTGCGCTGGCTGTCGTCCGGCAGCCAGTCGGTGCCCTCGCGCGCGACCGTTCCGGTCAGGTCGAGCGTCGGATAAAAGCCCGCGCGCGCCAGACGCACATCCGCCTGCGCCACCGCCTCCTGTGCCTGCGCCTTGCGATAGCCGGGCACGGTCTCGACCAGATCGAGGAATGCCGGCTGCGATGGCGGCGCCGTCACCGGCACCGCGCCGGCAACGCGCAGGCCGGTCGGCTCACGCCGCCCGAGCACGCGTGCCAGCTGCGCCTGCGCCGAACCGATCGCCTGGCGCGCCTGCAGGTTGTCGAGCTGTCCCTGGGCGAGCGTCGCCTTGGTGAGCAGGTAGGATCCCTGATTCTCGCGTCCGCCCTCGAAACGCAGCTGCACGAGGCGCAGGTTCTCCTGCAGGCGACGCACGATCTGCTCGGTGAGCACCACCGCATCCTGCGCGAAGGTGAGCGCGGCGTAGGCCGACTTGAGATCGCGCGAGACCTTGGCGCGCGCGGCGGCCAGATCGGCACTGCTGATGCGTTCGTTGGCATCGGCCTGCTCCACGCTCGCCTCGTCGCGAAAACCGGCGAACAGATTCTGACTGGCCTTCACCGATCCGCCGTAGACGCTGCCTTCAGTGACCAGACTGCCGGAGGAATCCGTATAGCTCGCGCCGGCCGAGACCTGCGGAAAGTAACCGGCGCGCGCCGCGCGCACGCGTGCCTGCGCCGCCGCGAGACTGGCGCGTGCGCTGCGCAGTTCGGGGTTTTGCTGCGCGGCCTCCTGTACGCACTGTTCCCAGGTAAGCGGCGCCGGTGCCTCGGCGTGCGCGCTCGCCCCCACGAGCACCGACAGCGCCGCCGCCAGCCAGGCATGGCCACGCGCTGTGCGTGCGGCGGTCGAAGTGCTGTGACTGGACATCGAGGTGACGACGGCTTGGCCCATCCGATTTTCTCCGCACTGCGCCGCCCGGATCGCCTGCGGATACGGCGCCGGCGGCCACGGCGTGCCACGGTTGCGCGCCGGCCGGCGGCAAGCGTAGCATGCGCTGACCGATCGGTCAGTCAGTGTATACCCATAACTTTTCAGGGGGTTGGCCATGGCCGCCACACATACCCTACCCGCCGCCAGCAGTGCGCAGCGCGCCGATGCCGTGGCCCGCATCCTGCGCGCGGCCGAGCAGCTGTTCGCCGAGCACGGCTACGACGCGGTGTCGATGCACAGCATCGCCGAACGCGCCGCGGTATCCAAGGCCAACGTGTTTCACCACTTCAGCAGCAAGGAGTCGCTGTACCTTGCCGTATTGCGCCACGCCTGCGAGGACAGCAGCGAGCGCCTCTACGAGCTCGGCGCCGAGTCGGGACCCTTCGCCGAGCGCCTCGCCGCCTACGCCGGCAGCCTGCTCGACAACATGCTCAAGCACGCGCAGGTGCAGCGCCTGATCCTGCGCGAGCTGCTCACCGACGGCGAGCGCCGCGGCCAGGAGTTCGCCGAGAAGCTGTTTGGCGAGAACTTCGCGCGCCTGGTCACGGTGCTGCGCCAGGGGCAGGCGCGCGGGGAGCTGCGCACCGATGTCGATCCGGCCATGGTCGCCACCTTGCTGATCGGCGCCAGCGTGTTCTTCTTCGAGGCGCGCGACGTGCTGCGGCATTTCCGTGACGTCGACTTCGCCGCCGACCCCGCGCGCTACAGCCGGATGCTGATCGACATCCTGCTGCGCGGCATCGGCGCCGACCCGCGCCACGCGCACCCCGATCTCTGCGGAGGCTGATCCATGACGCACCTGTCGGCATTCGCCCGCACCGTCGTGCTGCTCTGCGGCGTCGCACTCGGCGCGGGCGCCTGCGCCAAGAAGGAGGAGGCCAAGCCGCCGGAGCGGGTCACCCACGTCACCGTCGCCAAGGTGGTGAGAAAGGACCTGCCGATCACCGAGACCGCGGTCGGCCAGGAGACCGCCATCGGTTACGCGCTCGACTACGATCCGACGCGCGTCGGCGGCGGCACGCTCACGGTGCGGCTGCCGTTTCCGGAGCACGTCGCGGCCCGGCTGCGCGTGGGCCAGGCGGTCACGCTGTCGAGCTTCGGTGATGCGCGCAGGGTCGAAAGCCGCATCCGCGAGATCCGCCCGGCGCTCAACGCCACCACGCTCACGCGCGAGGTCATCGTGAGCGTCAATCGCGCCGACTGGAATCCGGTCGGCAGCATTCGCGGCGAGGTGGTGCTCGGGGTGCGCAAGGACGCACTGATCGTGCCGGAGCAGGCGGTCGTGCTGCGCCGCGCCGGCACCGTGGTGTACGTGCTCGACGGCGACGTCGCGCGCGAACGCCCGGTCAAGACCGGCATCGCACGCCAAGGCCACATCGAGATCGTGAGCGGCGTGCAGGCCACCGACACCGTGGTGGTCGACGGCGCCGCACTCCTGACCGACGGCGCGCGCGTCAAGGTGCGTGAGGGCACGCCGTGACGCTGCCGGAGTTCTCCATCCGCCGTCACGTGCTCACCCTCATGCTGAGCCTGGTGCTGATCCTGTTCGGCGTCATCGCCTTTGCCCGTCTCGGTCTCGACAAGTTCCCGAAGATCGAATTTCCCGCGGTCACCGTGGTCACGACCATGCCCGGCGCCGATCCCGACATCGTGGACCGCAATATCACCGACCGCATCGAAGAGGTGGTCAACCAGGTGCCCGGGGTCAAGGCGATCACCTCGAGCTCCTCGCTCGGCGCCTCCGTGGTGGCGATCGAGTTCGAGCTCGAGAAGAACGTCGACGTCGCCTACCAGGAGGTCAAGGCCAAGGTCGACACCGTGCTCAAGCTGCTGCCGGCCGACGCCGACCCGCCGGTGGTGCGCAAGGTCGAGGTCGGCGCCACCGCCGTGGTGTGGGTCGCGCTCACCGGCAACCGTACCGTCCAGGCGCTCAACACCTACGCCGAGGAGATCATCAAGCCGCGCTTCGAGACGGTGAGCGGCGTGGGCGAGGTGCTGATCGGCGGACGGATCAAGCGCACCATCCGCATCTGGCTCGATCCCGAGCGGCTGCGCGCCTACGAGCTCTCCCCGCTCGACGTCGCCAACAGTTTCCGGCGCGAGCACATCAACCAGCCGGCCGGCTTCCTCACGAGCCCGGGCCGCGAGTGGCTCATCAAGTTCGACGCCGAGTTCACGCGCCTCGACGACATGCGCAACATGGTGGTGGCCTACCGCCAGGGCGCGCCGGTGTACCTCAAGAACGTGGCGCGCGTGGAAGACGGCCTCGAGGACCCACGCAAGCTGGCGCGCTACAAGGGCGAGCCCGCCGTGGGGCTCGGCATCGTCAAGACCTCGGACGCCAACACCGTGGCCGTGGTCGACCGCATCAAGGAACGCGTGGAGAAGGAGATCCGCCCCAATCTGCCGCCGGGGCTCGACATCCGTTACTCCTCGGACGACTCGATCTCGATCCGCCAGTCGATCGCCGCGCTCAACGAGCATCTGCTGCTCGGCACGCTGTTCGCCGCGCTCATGGTGTTCCTGTTCCTGAAGAGCGGGCGCTCCACCCTCATCATCGCCACCGCCATCCCGGTGTCGCTGTTCGCGACCTTCGCGGTCATGTACTTCGCCGGCTACACCCTCAACAAGATCACGCTGCTCGGCCTGCTGCTGCTGATTGGCGTGGTCGTGGACGACGCGATCGTGGTGCTGGAGAACATCTTCCGCCACCGCGAGGAACAGCACGAGGAGATGGAGCGTGCGGCCATCGACGGCTCCAACCAGGTGATCTTCGCGGTGCTCGCCTCGACCCTCACGCTGGTGTCGATCTTCCTGCCGGTCGCCTTCATCACCGGCATCGTCGGACGCTTCCTGTCGTCGTTCGCGCTGGTCGTGGTGATCGGCGTGCTCGCCTCGCTGTGGGTATCGCTCACCCTCACGCCCATGCTGTGCGCGCGTTACCTGACACTGCCGGCCACGCACGGGCGCGTGTACCGCGCCCTCGAATCGGCGTTCAGCGCGCTCGAGAACGGCTATCGCGCCGTGCTGCGGCTCGCGCTCGCGCACCGCTGGAAGGTCGTGCTCGTTGCCGTGCTGGTGGTGGCCTCGAGCGTGCTGCCGTTCAAATACGTCGGCAAGACCTTCGTGCCGGAGGAGGATGAGGCGCGCTTCATGATCATGACGCAGGCCCCGCTCGGCGCGAACCTGGACTACACGGCGCGCAAGCTGAACGACGTCGAGGCCATCCTCGCCCGCCGGCCCGAGGTGTTCAGCTACTTCTCGGCCGTCGGCCTGGGCGAGGTCGGCCAGGTGACGACCGGGCGCACCTTCGTGCGCCTCGTCGAGCGCAAGCAACGCCGACTCAGCCAGGCCGAGATCATGAAAGAGCTGCGCCGCGAGCTCAACCAGATTCCCGGCATCCAGGCGTTTCCGGCCGCGATCTCGCCGATCGGCGGGCAGCGCGGCGAGCCGCTGCAGTTCGCGATCCTCGGGCCCGAGCTCACCCGCATCGACGAGCTCGCCGACCAGATGGTCGCGCGCCTCGGGCGCATCGAGGGCGTGGCCAAGCTCGACAAGGACATCAAGCTCAACCTGCCGGAGGTGCGGCTCAACCTCGACCGCGAACGCGCCGCGCAGATCGGCGTGAGCGCCGCCGACGTGGCCCAGACCCTGAGCGCCATGACCGGCGGGACGGACATCGCCGAGTTCCGCGAGGGCAGCCAGCGCTACGACATCCGCCTGCAGGTCGAGCCGACCGAGCGCACCAGCATCGAGAGCCTGAAGAAGATCTACATCAAGAATCGCAGCGGCGAGCTGGTGCGGCTCGACACGCTGGTGGCCGTCGAGCAAGGACTGGGCGCGGCCGTGATCCAGCGCCGCAACCGCCAGTACGCCGGCTTCATCTACGGCGCGCTCGAGGGCCTGCCGCTCGGGGATGCGACCGCCGCGGTCAACCGCATCGCCGCCGAGATCCTGCCGGCGGGCTATTCGATCGCCTACACCGGCCAGGCCGAGGAGTTCGCCAAGACCGGCGGCTACGTGCTGTTCGCCTTCTCGCTCGCGCTGGTCATGATCTACATGGTGCTCGCCAGCCAGTTCAACTCCCTGATCCAGCCGCTGGTGGTGATGGTGGCGCAGCCGCTGGCCATCATCGGCGGGGTGACGGCGCTGTGGCTGTTCGGCGACACGCTCAACCTGTTCTCCATGATCGGGATGATCCTGCTCATGGGCCTGGTGGCGAAGAACTCGATCCTGCTCATCGACCTCACCAACCAGTATCGCGTGCAGGGCAAGGGCATCAAGGACGCGCTGATGGAGGCGTGCCCGCACCGCATGCGCCCGGTGCTCATCACCTCGCTCACGGTCATCGCCGCGATGCTGCCGGCGGCCATCGGTCTCGGCCCCGGTGTCGAGACCAACCGGCCACTGTCGCTCGTGGTCATGGGGGGCATGGTGTCGTCCACGCTGCTCACGCTGGTGGCGGTACCGGCGGTGTACTCGCTGGTCGAGGGCGGACTGGCACGATTGCACGCGCGCACCGTGCGCCGGGCGCCGACGACATGAAGCGCGCCGCGTGGACCCTGATCGCCGCCCTGGTGGCGATACCGGCCGGGGCCGAGGACCTGCTCGAGGTCTACCGGGCGGCGCAGCAAAACGACCCGCAGTTCGGCGCCGCGCGCGCCGCGCGCGATGCCGGCGCGGAGAAGGCGCCGCAGGGCCGCTCGCAGCTGCTGCCGCAGATCAACCTCTCGGCGTTTCACACCGAATCCGATCAGGACGTCAAGACGCCGAGCCTCGACAACAGCTTCCGCTACGGCACCGACAACTGGAGCCTTGCGCTCACCCAGCCGCTGTACCGCAAGCAGAACTTCGCCAGCTACTCCCAGGGCCAGGCCGACGCGGCGCGCGCCGATTACGAGCTCGCCGCCGCGCGCCAGGATCTGGTGCTGCGCGTCGCGCAGACCTACTTCACGGCGCTGGCCGCGCACGACCTGCTCGATTTCGCCGTCGCCGAGAAGGAGGCGGTCGCGCGCCTGCTCGCGCTCACCCAGCGCAATTTCAATGTCGGCACGGCCAGTCTGGTCGACATCCACGACACACAGGCGGCCTATGACCTCGCCGTGGCGCAGGAGATCGAGGCCGCCAACAACCTCGAGGTGCGCCGCGAGGCGTTGCGCGTGCTGACCGGCACGAGCCCGGGGACGCTCGCGCGTCTGACGCAGAAGCTGCCGCTGACACCACCGCAGCCGGCCCGGGTCGCGGACTGGGAGCAGGCCGCGAGCCGCGACCATCCGCTGGTCCTCGCCCAGGAGCAGGCCCTCGAATCGGCGCAGCAGGAGATCGAGAAGAATCGCGGCGGCCACCTGCCGACGCTCGACCTCACCGCGTCGCACACCTACAACGACGCCGGCGGCAGCACCCAGGGCTTCGCCATCGAGACCAGCACGCGCCAGATCGGGCTGCTCTTCAACCTGCCGCTCTACCAGGGGGGCAATACCGCCTCGCGCGTGCGCGAGGCGGTCGCCCGCCGCGAGGAGTCGGCGCAGCGCCTCGACCAGACGCGCCGCCAGAACGCGTTCGCGGCGCGCGATGCCTACAGCGCCGTGACCAATGGCATGGCGCGCGTGCAGGCGCTCGAACAGGCGCTCGCCTCCAACCAGCGGGCGCTCGAATCGACCGTGCTCGGTTACGAGCGCGGCGTGCGCAACGGCCTGGACGTGCTCGCCACCCAGCGCGCGCTGTTTCGCACGCGCCGCGACCTGGCACAGCAGCGCTACGAATACCTGTTTGCACGCCTGCGCCTGAAGGCGGCGGTCGGCGCGCTCGCCGAGAGCGACATCGAGGAGATCAATCGCCTGCTCGGCTACACGGCGAGCGCGGCGAGAAGCGACTGACCGCGCGCGGCGGCGGGTTGCCCCACATTCTGTCGCGTTGTCGCGCACGCGCGCGTCGCTACAATGACGCCATGGACGTCACGGTCGCCGGCAGCATAGACGCGATACCGGCGGCCGCATGGAATGCGCTCGCCGGCACCGACAATCCCTTCACCCGTCACGAGCTGATCGCTGCCTTCGAGCGCACCGGCTGCGCCACACCGGCCACCGGCTGGGTGGCGCAGCACCTGGCGGTGTACGATGCCGGTCAGCTGGTCGGCGCCGCGCCGATCTATCGCAAGAGTCACACCTACGGCGAGTTCGTGTTCGACTTCGCCTGGGCCGAGGCCTACCGGCGCGCCGGCCTCGCGTACTTTCCCAAGCTCATCGCGGCCATACCCTTTTCACCGGTGCCCGGCCGCCGGCTGTTGCTCATCGACGATTCACGCCGCGACGAGGTTGCACGCCTGCTGATCGACGGCGCCGTCGAGCTGGCGCGCCGCACCGATGCGTCGTCGCTGCACTGGCTGTTCCCGCGCGAGGACGACCTGCGGCTGCTCACCGCGCACGGCATGTTGCAGCGCACCGGCTTCCAGTACCACTGGTTCAATGCCGGGTATCGCGACTTCGAGGACTTTCTGTCCACGTTCACCGCCGACAAGCGCAAGAAGGCGCGGCGCGAGCGCCGCTACGTTGCCGAGGCCGGGGTCACGATCGAGATCCTGGAAGGGCACGCCATCGGCGCGCAGCACTGGGACCTGATGCACGACTTTCACCAGTCGACCATCCGCGTGCACGGCGCCCCGCCGTTTCTCACGCGCGCCTTCTTCCACACGCTCGGCGAATCCTTGGCCGAGCACTGCATGATCGTGTTTGCCCGTCACGGCAGCGAGTACGTCGGGGCGGCACTCAACCTGCGCGGGAAGGAGGCGCTTTACGGGCGCTACTGGGGCGGACGCCCGGGCTATCACAGCCTGCACTTCGAGGTGTGCTACTACAGCGCCATCGACTACTGCATCCGCCACGGCCTGAAGCGCTTCGAGGGCGGCGCCGGCGGCGAGCACAAGCTGGCACGCGGCTTCGTGCCGGT
>CAZVUN010000091.1:0-12093 GCA_964629975.1 uncultured Acidiferrobacteraceae bacterium
TCTTTTCCACCGCGTGCTCGATCGGCAGGCCGTGGCAGTCCCAGCCCGGAACGTAGGGGGCATCGAATCCGCCGAGCGTCTTGGCCTTGACGATGATGTCCTTCAGGATCTTGTTGACCGCGTGGCCGATGTGGATGTCGCCATTGGCGTACGGCGGGCCGTCGTGCAATACGTAGCGCGGGCGGCCGCGGCGCTGCGCGCGCAGCTGGCCGTAGATGTCGAGCTCCTGCCAGCGCTTGAGGATCTCGGGTTCGCGCACCGCGAGATTGGCCTTCATCGGGAAGTCGGTGCGCGGCAGGTTGAGGGTGTTCTTGTAGTCGTGGTCGCTCACGGCGATCTTGTTCCAGTCAGGACGGCGCACCGCGCGCGGCGCGGTGCTGTGGCAAGGACACCTATTATAAGCGCTCCCCGGCCGGGGCGCGCGCGGCCGGTGGGCGGCCGCCGCCGTAGCGCGCGTCGAAGTACGCACGTGCGGCGGCGATGTCACGCTCGATCCACTGCCGCAGTTCATCGAGCGACGCGAAGCGCATCTCGTCGCGCAGCTTGTGCAGGAAATTGACGCTCACGTGCCGGCCGTAGATGTCGTCGGCGAAATCGAGCAGGTGCACCTCGAGCAGCATGTGCGTGCCGCCCACGGTCGGGCGCGTGCCGAGGCTCGCCACCCCGGGCAACGGTTCGCGCTCGAGGCCGAAGACCTCGACGAAGAAAATTCCGTGCAAGGGACTGCTCTGGCGATGCAGCTGGATGTTGGCGGTCGGGATGCCGAAGGTGCGGCCGAGCTTGTTACCGTGCGCCACGCGCCCGCTCATGCGGTAGGGGCGGCCGAGCAGCTTCTCCGCGCCTTCCAGATCGCCGGCACCGAGCGCCTCGCGCACGCGGGTGCTGGACACGCGCGCCCCGTCGATGCTGAAGGTGTGCATGTTGACCACCTGGAAGCCGTGGCGCGCGCCGGCCTGCTCGAGCATGGCCAGGTCGCCGCGCCGCCCGGCGCCAAAGCGGAAGTCATCGCCCACCACCAGGTAACGCACACCCAGCCCATCGACCAGGATGCGGGCGATGAAGTCCTCGGCGCTGAGCGCGGCGAAGCGCGTATCGAAGCGGCACAGCAGCACGCGATTGACCGAGTAGCGGCGCAGCGCCTGCAGTTTCTCGCGCAACCGCATCAGCCGCCCGGGCGCAGCCTGCGGCCGGAAGAACTCGAGCGGCTGCGGTTCGAACAGCATCACCAGGGTCGGCAGGTGCAGCTCCTCGGCCCTCTCCGCGAGCTGGCCGATGACGGCCTGGTGCCCGAGATGCACGCCGTCGAAATTGCCGATGGTCGCGACACAGCCGCGGTGGCGCGGCTTCAGGTTGTGCAACCCGCGGATCAGCTCCATGCGTGCCAGCGCACCGCGCAGTTCAGGCCCGCGCCCAATCCGGATCGAGCTCCTCCATGATCTCGGCCAGCGGGCGCCGGCCGGCGAAGCCTTCGTGGTAGGCGTGGTAGTGACTGATGCGCAGCTCCGGGAAGCGCCAGCACAGGTAGCCGTCGCCGGTGTCGAAATCGACCAGCCACAGCCCTTTGACCACCAGGCCGAGGCGCTCCATCTTGCCGACCCAGCGCTTGACCACCGCCTCGTACTGGCGCTCGACCTCGGCGATGCGCGGGTCGGTCGGCACCATGACCTCGAGCCGCTGGCGCACCGGCGCGAGCTCTTCGTAGGACGCCTGCGTGATGCGCCGCACCAGCGGAAACAGCGCCTGCGCCTCCGCGAGCGTAAACACGCGCGAGTCAGTCGGTGCCGAGAGTTGGTGCAAGGCCGCTTCGCTCATGTGATCGTCCGGCCGCCGGGGCGGCGCAGCAGCAGCTGCTGCACCCGCACCCCCATGGCCAGCAGGGCAATGAAGTAGGTCAAGATACCCGCGATCACCCACCAGCACAACCGCCACACCCGCCCCGCGGCCGGGGCCTGGAGCCATCCGGTCAGCTCGCCGGCCCCCCACGCGAGCAACATTCCCATGAGCGCGCTCGCCGCCGCGACGCGCAGCAGGAACATCCCCCAGCCCGGCAGGGGCCGATAGACCTGCGCGCGACGCAGCAGCCGGTAGAGCAAGGCCGCGTTGACGAAGGCCGCGATCGACACCGCCGCCGCCAGGCCGACATGCGCCAGCGGCCACACCAGCGCCAGGCTCATGACGATGTTGGCGCCCATGCTGATCATGCCGATGCGCATCGGCGTCTTGGTGTCGTGACGCGCATAGAAGCCCGGTGCCAGCACCTTCACCAGAATGAAGCCGAGCAGCCCGACTGAAAATGCCGTGAGCGCCTGCGCGCTCATGACCACGTCGCGCTCCCCGAACGCGCCGTGGTGGAACAGCGTGGCCAGCAGCGGCCCGGACAGGATCACCAGCGCCACCGATGCCGGCAGGCCGATCACGAACACCCAGCGCAGCCCCCAGTCGAGCAGGTGCGAAAACTCCTCCGGCGCGGACGCGGCGTGCTTGTGCGCGAGCTGCGGCAGGATCACCGTGGCGAGCGCAATGCCGAACACGCCGAGCGGAAACTCCATCAGCCGGTCGGCGTAGTACAGCCACGACACGCTGCCCGTGACCAGGAACGACGCCAGCAGGGTGTTGACCAGCAGATTGATCTGCGCGATCGACACGCCGAAGATCGCCGGCAGCATCAGCTTGAACACGCGCTGCACGCCGTCGTGGCGCGCGCGCAGACCGAGGCGCGGGCGCGGCAACAGGTTGAGCGCCCGCAGGAACGGCAGCTGGAACGCGAGCTGCACCACCCCGGCGATGAGCACGCCCCAGGCGAGACCCAGGACCGGCTGCGCCAGGCGCGGCGCGAGCCACAGCACCGCGGCAATGAGCGAAAGGTTGAGCAGCACCGGCGTGAAGGCCGGCACGCCGAAGCGCCCGTAGCTGTTGAGGATGCCGGCCGCGAGCGACACCAGCGAGATGAAGAAGATGTACGGGAAGGTGATGCGCAGCATCTGCACCGTGAGGTCGTACTTGTCGGCCTCATCCACGAAGCCCGGCGCCAGGATCGCGATCAGCACCGGCGCGGCCAGCACGCCGATCAGCGTGACGATGAACAGGATCACGCCGAGCACCCCGGTGAGGTGATCGACGAAGGCGCGCGTGTCCGCCTCGCTGCAGCGCGTCTTGTACTCGGTGAACACCGGCACGAAGGCCTGCGAGAACGCGCCCTCGCCGAAGATGCGGCGCAGGAAATTGGGAATGCGAAACGCCACGTAGAACGCATCGGCCGCGATCCCGGCGCCCGCGCCGATGAAGCTCGCGAACACCATGTCGCGCGCGAGCCCGGTGATGCGCGAGATGAGCGTCATGCCCCCGGTCAGGGCGGTGGATTGCAGGAGCTGGCGGGTGCCCATGGGCTGGCTGGCGGGTCGAAGGCGCGGATCATAACCGGCCCCCGAGGATTGACAAACCCCGGCAAAATCCGCATATTGCCGCGCCTCAATCGACCGGTTTCAGGAGTTTTCGTGGCCAATACCGCACAAGCCAAGAAGCGCGCCCGCCAGGCCGAAGTCCATCGTGCCCGCAACGCCGCGCAGCGCACCCTCATGCGCACCCGCATCAAGGCCGTGATCAAGGCCGTGGAAGGCAAGGACAAGGACAAGGCCAGGGACGCGTACCGCGCCGCGACCTCCTACATCGACCGCATGGTCGGCCGCGGCCTGGTGCACAAGAACACCGCCGCGCGCTACAAGGGCCGACTGAATGAGCGGCTGCGCGCCTTGACGTAAGCGCGCCCGGACTGATCCCAGCGAAATAGCCGGCGACCGCCGGCTTTTTTGCGCCTGCGGCGCTACAGCACCACCATGTTGTCGCGGTGGATAAGCTCGGGTTCATCGACATAGCCCAGGATCGCCTCGATGCGATCGCTCGGCTGCCCGACGATGCGGCGCGCCTCCTCGGCGCCGTAGTTCACCAGTCCGCGCGCCATCTCGCGACCGTCCGGGTCGAGACAGCTCACCACCTCGCCGCGGGTGAACTCGCCGTCCACCGCCTTGACCCCGACCGGCAGCAGGCTCTTGCCGGCCTCGCGGATGGCGCGGCAGGCGCCGGCGTCGAGCGTGAGGCGGCCGCGCACCTGCGCGTGGGCGGCGAGCCACTGCTTGCGCGCCGCCACCCGCCCCTGCACCGGTTCGAGATAGGTGCCGATCGCTTCGCCTGCCAGCACGCGCGTGAGCACCTCGGGCTCGCGTCCCCAGGCAATGACGGTTGCGGCACCGGAGCGCGCCGCCTTCTCCGCCGCCAGCAGCTTGGTGCGCATGCCACCGCGCCCGAGCGCCCCGGAGCCGCCGGCCATCTCGAGCAGGCGCGCGTCGCCGGCGCGCCCGTGCGTGACGAGCGGCGCCGCCGGATCCTGGCGCGGGTCGCGCTCGTACAGGCCCGCCTGGTCGGTGAGTATCACGAGGACATCGGCCTCGACCAGATTCGCCACCAGCGCCCCGAGCGTATCGTTGTCACCGAAACGGATCTCCTCGGTCGCGACCGTGTCGTTCTCGTTGATGACCGGCACGACGCCATGACTGATGAGCGTGCGCAGCGTGCTGCGCGCGTTGAGGTAGCGGCGCCGGTCCGCCAGGTCCTCGTGCGTCAGCAGCACCTGTGCGGTATGCAGGCCGTGGCGCTGGAAGGCGCTCTCGTAGACCTGCACCAGTCCCATCTGCCCGACCGCGGCGAGCGCCTGCAGTGCGTGCAATTCGTGCGGCCGGTTGCGTATGCCGAGGCGTTGCATGCCGGCGGCCACCGCCCCCGAGGTGACGAGCAGCACCTCGACACCGCGCGTGCGCAGCGCCGCCATCTGCGCGACCCAGCCGGCGATCGCGGCCGTGTCGAGCCCCTGCCCCTGATTGGTGAGCAAGGCGCTGCCGATCTTGACGACGCAGCGGCGCGCGCGCGTCAGGGCATCACGCGGATTCGGCTTCGGGCTCGGTGTGGTCACGGGTCGCTTCCTGGTTGAGCGTCTCGAGGCGCATCATGAGGTCGGTGACCAGCGCCCGGCAACCCTCACCACGGATCGCGCTGATGGCGTACACCGGTCCCTTCCAGCGCAGGGCGCGCAGCAGCTTCTGCACGTGTGCCTGGCGTTCCTCGGCCGCAATCAGGTCCATCTTGTTGAGCACCAGCCAGCGTTCGCGCCGCGCCAGCTCGGCGCTGAACTTGCGCAGCTCCTTGACGATGGCGCGCGCGTCGCGCGCCGGATCGGCGTCGGGTTCCGGCGGCTGCATGTCGATCAGGTGCAGCAGGATGCGCGTGCGCGCGAGGTGGCGCAGGAACTGCGCGCCCAGACCGGCGCCCTCGGCCGCCCCCTCGATCAGCCCGGGGATGTCGGCAATGACGAAGCTGCGCTCCTCGCCGACCCGCACCACGCCGAGATGCGGATGCAGGGTAGTAAACGGATAGTCGGCGACCTTGGGGCGGGCATCGGACACGGCACGCAGGAACGTCGATTTGCCGGCATTCGGCAGGCCGAGCAGTCCGACGTCGGCCAGCACCTGCAACTCGAGGTAGAGCTCGCGCGCCTCCCCGGGCTTGCCGGGCGTGGTCTTGCGCGGGGCGCGATTGACCGAGGACTTGAAGCGGGTGTTGCCCTGCCCGCCGCGCCCGCCGCGCGCGACCAGCAGCGTCTGGCCATTGCGCGTGATCTCGCCAATGAGCTCCGCGGTGCCCGCGTCCCGCACCGCGGTGCCGAGCGGCACCGCAATGTAGAGGTCCTCGCCGGAGCGGCCGGTGCGGTTGCCGCCCTCGCCGCGCGCCCCCGGTTTGGCGCGGAAGTGGCGGGTGTGACGGAAGTCCGCCAGCGTGTTGAGCCCGTCGCGCCCGATCAGGTAGACGCTGCCGCCATGGCCGCCGTCACCACCGTCCGGTCCGCCAAGCGGCACGAACTTCTCGCGCCGGAAGCTCAGGCAGCCCGCGCCGCCGTGGCCGGCTTCGACATGGATCGTGGCTTCGTCGACGAATTTCATGGTGGCGCTCGAAGGCGCGAATCGCCGCGGCGCGCGCGGCCTTGCGCCATCCCGGGATGAACAAAAAACCCCGCCGCAGCGGGGTTTGGGTGGCGGCGCGGCGCGCGCTCAGCTCGGAATGATGCTGACCGTCTTGCGGTTGCTCGGACCTTTGGTCTCGAACACCACCTTGCCGGTGACGAGCGCGAACAGCGTGTCGTCCTTGCCGATGCCGACGTTGTTGCCGGGGTGGAATTGCGTGCCGCGCTGGCGCACCAGGATGTTGCCGGCCAGCACTTCCTGGCCGGCGAAGCGCTTGACGCCGAGACGCTGGGCGTGGGAGTCGCGACCGTTGCGGGAACTGCCGCCTGCCTTTTTGTGTGCCATTGCTGTGTCCTCTGCTGCTGCGTTGCCCGGGGCGACTTACTTGATCGCGGTGATTTCGAGCTCCGTGTAGTCCTGGCGGTGCCCGGCCGTGCGACGGTAATGCTTGCGCCGCCGGAACTTCACGATGCGGATCTTCTCGCCGCGCCCGTGGGCCTTGACCTTGGCCGACACGCTCGCGCCGGCCACCGTCGGCGTGCCGATCTTCACCTCATCGCCGTTGCTCACCATCAGGACATCCGTCAGGTCGACGTTGTCGCCGGCCGGCACGTCGAGCTTCTCCACCCGGATGACGTCACCGACGCCCACCCGGTACTGCTTGCCGCCGCTTTGAATGACCGCGTACATGCTTGTCTCCGCCACGCCCGAAAGACGCTGTAAGTCTATGTAAAGGGCGCGGATTCTACCGGCCGCCGGCGCGGGCGTCAAACTGGCTTGACGATCAGAAATCGAGCCCCTAGCATGCCCGGCCCAGACCGCCGGACCCGATGAATTTCAACGAGATAAAAGTCCTTGCGCAGGACGATATGGCCGCGGTCGACCGCACCGTCCAGGAGCGGCTGCAGTCCGACGTCGTTCTCATCAACCAGCTGGCCGCCTACATCATCAATAGCGGCGGCAAACGCCTGCGCCCGCTGCTCACCGTGCTGGCCGCGCGCAGCCTCGGTTACCAGGGTCCGCTGCACGTGCTGCTCGCGGCGGTGGTGGAGTTCATCCACACGGCCACGCTGCTGCACGACGATGTGGTTGACGCCTCGGAGATGCGCCGCGGCCGCTCGACCGCCAATACCATCTGGGGCAACGAGGCGAGCGTGCTGGTCGGCGATTTCCTCTACTCACGCGCCTTCGAGATGATGGTCGAGGCCGGCAACATGCGCGTGATGCAGATCCTCGCCACCGGCACGAACAACATTGCGCGCGGCGAGGTGCTGCAGCTGCTCAACTGCCGCGACCCGGACACGACCGAGGAGCGCTACTTCGACGTGATCCGCAGCAAGACCGCCAAGCTGTTCGAGGCCGCCGGCCAGCTCGCGGCCGTAATCACCCACCAGGACCCGGCCGTCGAGCACGCCATGGCCACCTACGGCCTGCATCTCGGCACCGCCTTTCAGCTGATCGACGACGTGCTCGACTACCGCGCCAACAATCCCGAGCTGGGCAAGAACGTGGGCGATGACCTGGCCGAGGGCAAGCCGACCCTGCCGCTCATTCACGCGATCCGCGAGGGCACGCCGGCGCAGCAGCAGCTGTTGCGCCAAGCCATCGAGGACGGCGGCCTCGACAACCTCGCCGCGGTACTGCGCGCCATTGAATCCACAGGGTCCATCGCGTACACTGCGCGCCGGGCCGAGGAACAGGCCCGCCTGGCGCAAGAGGCCCTGACTGCGATTCCCGACTCGCCCTACCGACAGGCGCTTTTCGATCTCGCGCACTTTTCCGTCCATCGCACGCACTAGATCACGGGGTGTAGCTCAGCCTGGTAGAGCACTTGCTTCGGGAGCAAGGGGCCGGAGGTTCAAATCCTCTCACCCCGACCAACTTGCATCGCTACGCCTCCAGCTTCGCTCGCAAGCCCGGGACCTGCCATCCATGGCCGGTCCGTTCGGCGGCGCCAACACCCGCCGGGTGTTGTCGACGGCCCCGCCTCACCCCTGTCGGGGTGATCGGATTACCGGCCCCGCGCGTCCCGCGCGCGGGGCACTCAACACAACCAATGTCCTGCGGACAATTCGGCGTTGTGTCTCGCCTCCTCACCCCGACCCGTCGTTTGCGGTCCGGCACGATGGCCGCAAGTGCGCCTAGCCCCGCATGGGCGTGATCCTGCGAATCGTTGTTCTGCTCTTCGCCGTCTGGCTGCTCAGCCTGATCGTGCGCAGTGCGCTGCGCCGCATGCGCGCGGCTGGCGAGCGCGAACGGGCCGCGCGCGCCCGCGCGCAGGTGACGCAGATGGTGCCGTGTGCGCGCTGCGGCGTGCATGTGCCGCTCACCCAGGCGGTTACGCGCGACGGCCGGCACTACTGCAGCTCCGAGCACGCACGCGCCGAGTAACCGGCCGCGCGCCCGCGCCGATTTTTCTCGCGGCGCTTTTGCCTCGCCCCGAAAACTGTGCTAGTTGAAAGGCATGGCAGGCAGGGAGAGCAAGGGGGTCACCGCCGACTTGAGCCGCGCGCACAGCCGAGCGGCCGTGCAAGAGGAGAACTGGAAGCTCCTCAGGTTCTTCAATTTCTATCGCCTCGCCATCGCGCTCGCTGCCGCCGGCATTGGCCTGACGATCGGCAGCATGCCGCCGTTCGGCAGCGCCTCGCCACCGCTGTTTCTGCTGGCCGGCCTGCTCTACACCATCGTGGCCATCGGCAGCCTCGTCACCATTCATCTGCGCAGGCCCGACTTCGATTCGCAGGCGACGCTGCTGTCGTTTGCCGACATCACACTCCTTACCATGATGCTGCGCGCCAGCGGCGGCGTGGGCAGCGGCGTCGAGCTGCTGCTGATCGTGGCAATCGGTGGCACGAGCCTCATGCTCGACAAGCAGACCACCATCTTCTACGCCGCCATGGCGACGATCGCCACCCTGCTGGCGCATGCCTGGACCGATCTGCACGGCGCCGTGAGCAACCTGCTGGCCGGCCAGGCCGCCGGTTTCGCGGCGGACGTCACCGAAGACTTCCCCCGTGTGGGACTGCTCGGCATCGGGCTGTTTGCTACCGCGTTCCTCGGCTACACCCTGTCCTCCCGCCTGCGTGCCACGGAGCAGCTCGCGGAGAAACGCGGCATCGACCTCGCCAACCTCGCCAAGATCAACGAGCTCATCATCCAGCGCATGCAGTCGGGTGTGGTGGTGTGCGACATGGCCGGCAACATTCGGCTCATGAATCTTGCCGCACACCGCTTCCTCGGCATCCCGGTGAGCATCAGCCGCAAACCGGCGTTGAGCGCCGTCGCACCGGACCTGGCCATCCAGCTGTTCGGCTGGCTCGCCAACAAGCCGGAGTTCCGCCAGCGCACCATGGTGAAGAGCCGCAGCGGCTACGCGCTGCTGCCGCGCTTCGTGGTGCTGGCGGAGGGCAAGGACGGTGGCCTGCTGATCCTGCTGGACGACATGGCATTCATGAAGCAGCAGGCGCAGCAACTCAAGATGGCGGCGCTCGCGCGCCTGACGGCGAGCATCGCGCACGAAATCCGCAACCCCCTGGGCGCCATCGCCAACTCGGCGCAGCTGCTGAGCGAGTCCTCGAATCAAAGCCCGCAGGACCAGCGCCTCATACAGATCATCGAGGAACAGAGCCGGCGCATGAACGTGATCGTGCAGAACGTGACGCAGCTGTCGCGCCGCGATCGCGTCAACCCCGTGCGCCTGGCGCTCGGTCCGTGGCTCGAAGAGTTCGTGCGCCAGTACTGCGAAACGGTGATGCTGCCACGCGAGGCCATCGTCACGATGGACGCCCCGGGCGTGGAGATGTGCTTCGACCCGGACCAGCTCTTTCAGGTCGTCAGCAACCTGTGCCAGAACGCGCTGCGCGCCAGCCCGGCCTTCTCCGGCACGCCCCTTATCAAGTTCCAGGCCGGGACCGACTCGGAGGGCCGGCCCTACCTGGACACTATTGACTGGGGTAAGGGGGTCCCGCCGGAGATCGTTGATAGCATCTTCGACCCGTTCTTTACTACCACCCCCAAGGGCACGGGCCTTGGCCTGTATATTGCACGGGAACTCGTGGAAGGAAACGGCGGCTCTCTCGATTATCACCCTGGCGATCAGGGGGTCGGGAGCCGTTTTCGCGTCACGTTTGCCCGGGCTGAAGAATGCAGCGAACCGACGTCGTTATGAATCGCACCAAGAGTCAGGTTCTGATCGTCGATGACGAACCCGACATCCGCGAGGTCCTCGAGCTCACGCTCGGGCGCATGAATCTCGAGACGCGCGCCGCCTCCAACCTCGATGAGGCGCGCCACCTGCTCGGGCAGTTCAGGTTTGACCTGTGCCTGACCGACATGCGCCTGCCGGACGGCAACGGCATCGAGCTGGTACGCCACATCCAGGAGAAATTCCCGTACCTGCCGGTGGCGGTGATCACCGCCTTCGGCAACATGGAAACCGCGGTCGCGGCGCTCAAGGCCGGGGCCTTCGATTTCGTCTCCAAACCGCTCGACCTCAACGATCTGCGCAACATCGTGCGTTCGGCGTTGCGCGTGACCCAGACCGCGAGCCCGGCACCCCTGGCCGCCCCGGCCGCGACGGTGAGCAAGTCACCGAGCGCACGCAAGCTGCTGGGCGAGTCGCCGGCAATCCAGAAGGTCCGCGTCATGATCGAGCGCCTGGCACGCGGCCAGGCACCGGTGTACATCAGCGGCGAGTCCGGCACCGGCAAGGAGCTGGCGGCGCGCCTCATCCACGAACTCGGGCCGCGGGCCGACAAGCCATTCGTGCCGGTCAACTGCGGCGCCATCCCCGAGCAGCTCATGGAAAGCGAGTTTTTCGGCCACAAGAAGGGCAGTTTCACCGGCGCGGTGCAGGACAAGGAAGGTCTGTTCCAGGCCGCCAACGGTGGCACGCTGTTCCTCGACGAAGTCGGCGATCTGCCCCTGCACATGCAGGTGAAGCTGCTGCGCGCGATCCAGGAGAAATCCATCCGCCCGGTCGGCTCGCAGACTGAAGTCAAGGTCGATGTGCGCATCCTGAGCGCCACCCACAAGAACCTGCAAGAGCTGGTGACCCTTGGCAAGTTTCGTCAGGACCTGTACTACCGACTGAACGTCATCCAGCTGCACATCCCGGCGCTGCGCGATCGCGCCGACGACGTACCGCTGCTGGCCGAACAGCTGCTCACCAAGCTGTCGGTGCAGATGGGCATGAAGGCACCGAAGCTCACGCCCGATGCCGCCGAAGGGCTGCGCCGCTATTCGTTCCCCGGCAACGTGCGCGAGCTGGAGAACGTGCTGGAGCGCGCATTGACCCTGTGCAACGGCACCGAGATCACCACCCAAGACCTGCAACTGCCGGACAGCGGCGACCTGCCCGCCGGCGCCGAAGGTGACAGCGAGGGTGGCGAGCCGTCGATGCTGCCGGGCTCGGAGTCGCTCGATGATTACCTCGAACGCATCGAGCGCAGCGTGGTCGAGCAGGCGCTCGCCAAGACCAACCAGAACAAGACCGCCGCCGCCAAGCTGCTCGGCATCAGCTTCCGGGCCCTGCGCTACAAGCTCGAAAAGCTCGGCATCGAATAGTTGACGCTGCCTGCCAGCCTGCCGTGCTTTTGCCGCTCATTGCCCAAGCACGGCAGCCGTCTTGCGGCTGCTACCACTCGTCGGTGCGGGTCGCCCTTGCCAGGGACTGCGACAGTTTGTTAAATCAATAGCTTGCCTCTGGACCCGAGCCCGATTAGCGGCGAGGGGGCGTGGCACGGAAACTGCAATCCAATGCACCGAATGTGGTACAAAGCGCGGCGCCTGCCGCTCCTTTCGTCAGGGCAAAATTGACAGGGGTAGCAGGACTGCTAAGTACCATGTACTGAAGGCAACCGCGGAAAGCATCGGCCCGGAACGGACTCTCGGGGCCCCATGCTGCAAACGGACCCAGGGAACTGGGCCGGTTTTTTCCGGGGTTGCCTTTGGAACCCGTGACATCCAATTGGAGGCTTTACATGAAGACGTTGCAAAAAGGCTTTACCCTGATCGAACTGATGATCGTGGTTGCGATCATCGGTATCCTGGCGGCGATCGCATTGCCGGCGTATCAGGATTACAC
>CAZVUN010000092.1:0-6219 GCA_964629975.1 uncultured Acidiferrobacteraceae bacterium
GAGGGACAAAATTAGTTGCCGATCAGGGGACAATTAGCATTGGCGCTGACAATGCGGGCAAGGAATGTGACCGGAGCACCCGTTCCGATGGCGGTGGACCTTGCGACGCCCATGGCCAGCACTTTGCGCAATTGCATCGGGTCGCTCAGGGGCGGGTTGGCTTCGATGAGCGGCCTCTGGCTCATCCTCGCTCCTTTTGAAGATGGCCGACAAGCACGCTCGGCAACCGCACCTGCATTGCTCCCGGCGGCTGTTCCCGACGCCGCTCTCGGCACTCGCTCCCGGCGCTGCTCTACCTCGCGCGTCCCTGTGGTCGTGCCTCCTGCATCCACGCAGTTGTGCCTTCCGTCCTCCATGGCGGTCGCAAGCGCCGTACAATCAGACGAGCCCGTGCCGGAGAAGCACCATTGACCGGGAGTCCTCACCCCCGCCCTCTCCCGGCGGGAGAGGGAGAATGTCTTGTGATCGCGACGGGCTGTTCGATGGGCCGCGCTGCGCGCACCCCATCTGACTCAGGCCATTCATGGCCTTCGCCCCTCGGGCGATCTGCGCTCGCCCAAGTCTGCTCCAGGCAGAATTGTCGCTCCCGGCGAAATTTTCAGGCCATGGTGGATGTCGTGGCCCCGAAGCCTTTCGTGCATGGATGCGTTAATGCCGCGAGAGACACGACTCCATGCAGGGAGGAGGCAGAGCAACGCATGGAGCAGTTGCCGAGGGCGCCGAGAGCGGCCGGCGAGACCGTGCGCGACCCGGCCTGCGGCACCGGCGGTGTTCTGGTCGCGGCGCACGGCGATGTGGTGACGCGCAATCCCCACCTGACCAAGCCGCAAGAGACCAGGTTCAAGGAGGCAGACTTCAAGGGCTGGGAGCCGGTGCGGGCCAAGGCGCAGCGGTGCGCCGGTCGCCAAAGGCGGTAAACTCGCCTCTTTCCAATCACCACATTCAAGGATTCCTCCATGCCTCGGCAAGCGCTGGTTCGTTTTCTCTGGCTCTTCGTGGCGGCCGTGCTGGTGCTCTTCCTGTGGGAGGGCGGGATGCAGTGGCCCGCGTTTTTCGGCCACAACAGCGACGCCGCGCCGCGCACGGTCACGGCGCGCGGAGATCTCGCGGCCGACGAGAAGGCGACCATCGAGCTCTTCGAGCGTTCGAAGGACTCGGTGGTATACATCTCCACGCGCCAGCAGGTGATGGATTTCTGGACGCGCAATGTGTTCAGCGTGCCGCGCGGCACGGGCTCGGGCTTTGTGTGGGACGAGGCCGGGCACGTGGTGACCAACTTCCACGTGATCGAGGGCGCCTCGGAGGCGCGCGTAAAGCTCGCCGACGGGCGCGACTACAAGGCGGCACTCGTGGGCGCCTCGCCCGCCCACGACATCGCGGTGCTCAGAATCGGGGTGGGCTTCAAGCACCCGCCGCCGGTGCCGCTCGGCACGAGCCACGATCTCAAGGTCGGGCAGAAGGTGTTTGCGATCGGCAATCCCTTCGGGCTCGACTGGACGCTCACCACCGGCATCGTCTCGGCGCTCGACCGATCGCTCGCCGGCGAGGATGGGCGCGTGATCGAGCACCTGATCCAGACCGACGCCGCCATCAACCCCGGTAACTCGGGCGGCCCCCTGCTCGATTCCGCCGGGCGGCTCATCGGCATCAACACCGCGATCTACAGTCCGAGCGGCGCCTCGGCGGGTATTGGCTTTGCGGTGCCGGTCGATACCGTCAACCGCGTGGTGCCGCAGCTCATCCGCCACGGCAAGTACATCCGCCCGGCGCTCGGCATCGAGATCGACGAGGACATCAACCGCCGGCTCACGCGGCTCCTCGAGGTCGAGGGCGTGGTGGTGCTGCGCGTGGTGCCCGGCTCGGCCGCGGCCGCCGCGGGGCTCAGGGGCGTGCGCGTGGCGCGCGACGGCACGGTCACGGCGGGCGACATCATCGTGGCGCTCGAGGGCAAGCCGGTGGAGTCGGTCGGCAAGCTGCTCGCGCGGCTCGATGACTACAAGGTGGGCGACACCGTGAAGCTCACGGTGCTGCGCGACGGCAAGCGCACGGATCTCACGGTTACGCTGCAGGCCGGCGCCTGACATGCGCGTTCTGCATCGAGCTGGGCACGACCTCGGGCGCGATGGCTCGGCATCTCGCCTGCGCCTTGTGCGAGCCCACGCGCGCGAGCCGCGGATCGGCGACCACGGGCCGGCACAGCCATAATCAGGATCGCAGAGGATGACAAAGGGGATAAAAGCGCTCTTGCTCGCCGCCACCATCCTCGCCGGCTGCGATGGCGGGGGCGGTGGCGGGGGAGCACCCGCGACGGCGGATTTTTCCGGCCGGTACTACGTCACGTTGGGTGCTCTGGAACGGGTGATCTTGGACGTGGTGTCGGACGGCGGGCGGGTGACGTTCACGGCCAGCGGTGCCTTGCCGATCAGCGGTACCGGGACAGTGGAGGGCAACCGGCTCGTGCTCAGCGCCGATGTGGGCGGTGTCGCCACCTTTTCGTTTGAGGCCACCTCGCCTGACGGCGGTGCGACATTCGCGGGCGAGGCCCGGGTCGCCGGCGACATACGCTTTCAGGCGACGGTGACCGGCACCCGCACGCCCTGGACGGTCTACGATCTCGATGCGCTCGGTGTGCCGCGCTTTACGACTGCAGAGGTCATCGATCTCGATGCGATCGCGCGCCTGTCGCGGTTCCGTTCGGGCGAAGGCCACGACTACTCCGACGACGTGGAATCCTGCCGCAGCATGAAGCACTACTACTATCCGAAAGACGGCGTCGAGCGCTCGGCCGTGCGGCTGTACGCACCGGTTGCCGGCACGGTGATCGGCACCCTCGAGGAGTATCAAGGGGCGACCTCGACGGGCAAACAGATCGGCATCCGTCCCGCCGGCTACCCCGCCTTCTCGGTGATCGTCTTTCATGTAAACCCCGCGCGCCCCTTCGCCGTGGGCGACCGGGTCGCGGCCGGCGAGCTCCTCGGGACCTCGGCGAAGACGAGCGGCACCGTCTCGGACGTCGCCGTGTGGGTACACACACCGGGCGCCGATCGGCTCGTCTCGTTCTTCGACACCATGGACGATGCCGTCTTCGCCGCCTATCCGCCGCGCGGGGTGGGGAGCCGCGCCGCGGCGATCATCACGCGCGCCGAACGCGACGCCGATCCGCTCACCTGCAGCGGCGAGACCTTCGCGAGCCCAGGAAACCTTCTCAACTGGGTCGATTTGAACTGAGCCGTCGTACGCCAGGCAGGAAGCACGCGCCCGGGGACGCTTCGGCGCGAACGCATATCGGCGCTAGCTGCGGCAACGGCGCCGGTGCGCGCGGTCATGTCGATTGTCTGGAGATCGTTCGCGGCAAGGCCCGGGCGAGCGCCGTGCCCGAGGTGCGCGTCACCCACCCGCAGGCCAAGGTCACGCACGAAGCGGCGATCAACCGTGTTGACCAGAAGCAGCTCGAGGCGCTCCTGGCGCGCGGGCTTGCGCCGGAGGAAACCGTCGAGCGGATCATCCCCGGTATGCCCGGCCGGGAGCCGCCGCTCGGGCACCGGCGCGGGGCTTCAGCCCGCGCAGCAGGACAACTGCTTCACGTCCTTGGTGAAGGTCTGGGCGCAGAGTTTGAGCCCTTCGACCATCGTGAGGTAGGGGAAGAGCTGGTTGGCGAGGTCCTGCACCGTCATCCGTGCGCGCAGCGCGAGCGCCGCGCTCTGGATGATCTCGCCCGCCTCGGGGGCGAGGATCTGCGCGCCGAGCAGCCGCCCGGAATCCTTCTCCGCCACGAGCTTGATGAAGCCGCGGGTCTCGAAGTTGGCGAGCGCCCGCGGCACGTTTTCAAGCGGCAAGGTGCGGCTGTCGGCCGCGATGCCTTGCGCCTTGGCCTGCGCCTCGGTGAGCCCCACGGTCGCCACCTGGGGATCCGTGAACACCACGGCCGGCATGGCGGAAAGATCGAGTGCCGCGGCGCCGCCCGTCATGTTGATGGCCGCACGCGTGCCGGCCGCAGCCGCCACGTACACGAACTGCGGCAGACTCGTGCAGTCGCCGGCGGCGTAGATGTGTTCGACGTTGGTGCGCAAATGATCGTCCACGACGATGGCGCCGCTCGGGTCGGTCTTGACGCCGGCGCGCGCCAGATCGAGGCCATCGGTGTTGGGCCTGCGGCCGGTGGCGATCAAGAGCCGGTCGCCGCGCACGTTCTCGTTGCCCGCAACGATTTCAAAGCGCCCGCCGTCGTGGCGCACGTGGCTCACCGCGGTGTGCGTGAGCACGCGCATGCCCTCCTCTTCGAGAACCTTCTCAAGGCCTTCGCCGATCGCCGGGTCTTCCTTCGAGAGCAAGGTGGTGCGGGCGATGAGCGTGACCTCACTGCCCAGACGCAGGAAAGCCTGGGCCAGTTCCACCGCCACGACCGAGCCGCCGTAGACGATGAGATGTTCGGGCAGTTGCTCGGCGACGAGCGCTTCCGTCGAGGTCCAGTAGGGCGTCCCGGCCAGACCAGGAACGGCCGGGATCGCCGGGCGGCGGCCGGTGGCGATCAGGATGCGGTCGGCGGCAAGGCGCAATTCGGTTCCGTCCGCGCGCGTGACGGCTAGCGTATGCGCATCGAGAAACCGTGCCCGCCCGCGGACCAGAGTAATGCGCGGGTTCGATTCCAGAATGTCTTCGTACTTGGCGCGGCGCAGTTCCTCGACCCGCGCCTGCTGCTGTGCCACGCGTGCGGCGTTGTCGAGCGCAAGCCGCCGGCGTTCGAGGCCGGCGAACGCGTGCTGCGCGGCATGCTGACGCAGTTGCGCCGCGCGGATCAGGATCTTCGATGGCACGCAGCCGACGTTGACACAGGTGCCGCCGATCACCTCCCCCGCCTCGATCAGCGTCACGCGCGCCCCGCCCTCGGCCGCGCGGATCGCCGCGGCGAAGGCCGCCGATCCCGAACCGATGATGGCCACATGCAGGCCGGCGCCCCGGCCGGTCTGGGGTGTAGCGGCGGCAGGCGCAAGACTGGCGCCATAGCCCTTCGCCGTGACGGCGGCAATCAATCGCTCCGCTCCCATGTCCGGTCCGGCGTCGATGTCTGCCAGCGCGTCGTCATAGGAGACCCGCGCCTGCACGCCGGGCAGCGCGTTCAGCGCCTGCTCGATGCTGCGCGCGCAGTGCTCGCAGGTCATGCCGGTGATGCGAAGCAGGGTCCGGCTCATGCTCGGCCTAGTTTTCAAGTTCGCTGCGCGCCTGTTTGTATTGCTCAAGATTGATCTCGCCGCGCGCGTAGCGTTGCTTGAGGATCTCAAGGGGTGTCTTATCGGCTGCCTTGTCCGGGCCCGCGGAACCGGCGAGGAGCCGCTTGAGCAGCGCCACCGCGCCGACGATCGCAAGGCCGACGAACACAATCATGAGCACCGCGCCAAGGCCCGGGCCCCACCCGCTCATCGGGTCCATCATGGGATCGAGTCCTCGCCGCGGATCACTTGAGCTTCGACGGATACCCGGCCTCGGTCGTGGCGCGGGTCAGGTCCTCGACCCTGGCCTTGGCGGGATCGAAGGTCACGGTCGCGGTCCTGGTGTCGAAGTCCACTTTGGCCTGGGCCACCCCCGGCACCTTTTCGAGCGCCTTGCGCACCGTGATCGGGCAGGTGGCGCAGCTCATGTTCTCGACCGCGAGCGTCACGGTCCGGGTGGCGGCCTGCGCGGCGTTCACCGGCGCGACGCCGAGCGCGAGCGGGGCGAGGAACAGGAAGGAAAGCAGCACGGTCTTACGCATGAGTATTCTCCAATCAATAAAAGAGCGGGGCATACCAGGGGAAGGTGAGCAGCGCGAGCGCGACCACGGCGACCACCCAGAACGTGAGGCGCTGGCGCTGGCGCGAGGCCGGCACCGCGCAGGCCTCACCCGGCGCGCAGGCGGCCGGCACGAGGTAGAGCTTGCGAAAGGCGAGCCCGAGGAACACCAGCGCCACGCCGACGAAGACCGGGCGGTAGGGTTCGAGCGCCGTAAGATTCGCCACCCACGCCCCGCCCACGCCGAGCAGGACGAGCACCAGCGGCCCCACGCAGCAGACCGAGGCGAGGAGCGCGGCGATCGCACCCGCGACCAGCGAGCCGGTGCCGGACTTGGAAGAAGTTGCTTGCATGTCAGCATGCCTCCAGTTCAGATGAGGTAAGCTTAGGACCGTACTTGAGTACGGAATCAAGAGGGGGCAGTGATGACCGAGACCGTCTTCACCATCGGGC
>CAZVUN010000092.1:6319-12089 GCA_964629975.1 uncultured Acidiferrobacteraceae bacterium
CCACGTTCCGGCCGCGCCCGCGGCGCTCACGCCAGCCCGAGCAGACGCGCGAGCGGCGGCAGGAGCAGCGACGTCGTGAGCGTGTTGAGGCCCATGGCGAGCCCGGCGAACGCACCGGCGGTCTCGCTTTCCTGAAACGCGCGTGCCGTGCCAATGCCGTGCGAGGTGGTGCCGATGGCGAAGCCGCGCGTCGCGGCATCGTGCACGCGCAGCGCGTTGAGCACCCACGGCCCCAGCACCGCGCCGAGGATGCCGGTCGACACCACCAGGATGGCGGTGAGCGACGCCGGCCCGCCGAGCTTTTCGGTGATGCCCATCGCCACCGGCGCCGTCACCGATTTCGGCGCGAGCGCGAGCAGCGTCTGATCCGCCGCACCGAACGCCCACGCGATCGCGACCGCCGACAGGATCGCGGTGGCCGCACCGGCCAGCAGTCCCGCCGCCAGCGGCAGCCACAGGCGCTTGAGGCGCGCGAGGTTGAAGTAGAGCGGCACCGCCAGCGCCACCGTCGCCGGCCCGAGCAGGAAGTGCACGAACTGCGCGCCCTCGAAATAGGTCGCGTAGGGCGTGCCGGTCACGGTGAGCGCGCTCACCAGCATGACGATGGCAAGCAGCACCGGATGCAGCAGCGGGTGGCGCTGCGCGCGCTGGTAGAGCCAGTCGCCGGCGAGGTAGGCGATGAGGGTGAGCGCCAGATGCAGCAGCGGCGAGGCCGCCAGATACACCCAGATGTCGCCCAGGCGCGTCACGGCGGCTCCCCGCGCTTGGATGCGCCGAGCAGCCGGCTGACGCCGCGGATGGTGAGCGCCGTGACCGCGAGCGTGAGCACGGTGCTCCCCACGAGCGCGACGCTGATCGCCAGCCACTCGGCAGCCACGCGCTCGGCGTGCAGCATCACGCCGACCCCGGCCGGCACGAACAGCAGCGACAGGTGCTGCAGGATCGTCTGGGCCGTCTCGCGCAGGCGCCCGGCAAGCCGCGACGGATAGGACAGCGCCGCGAACAGCAGCGCCATGCCGACCACCGGTCCGGGAATGGGCAGCCGCAGGAACTGACTGAGCGCTTCCCCGATCAACTGAAAGACGAGCAGGGTCGCAATCGCGTTGAGCATGCCGGTGCGCCTGAATCGCAATGCCTGGACTGTACCATGCGCCGCCCCGCCCTTGGCGCGCCCGGCACCGCACCGGGGCGCGCCGTCAACGGACCGGCACCCGCCGCGCCCGACCTGCCCGGCAGCGGCATGCAGCACGGGGCATCTTCGGCCACGGCCCGCCCCTATACTTAAAGAAAGCAGGCACCGCCTGCCCCCACCGAGCGCCCGCCGTGAACGACCGCCGCCGCTACCGCCTGACACTCGCCGCCTGCCTGGTGCTGGCCGCGGCACTGTTCGCGCTCGATCTCGCGACCCCGCTCGGGGTGGCCGGCGGGCTGCCGTACCTGACCGTGGTGCTGGTCGGACTGCTGGCGCGCATGCCGCGCACCCTGCTCGGGCTCGCGGCGCTGGCGACGCTGCTGATCGTGCTCGGCTTTCACCTCTCCCCGCCCGGCGCCCAGGCACGCTCGGTGTCGCTGCTCAATTACGCGCTCGCCGTCAGCGCCATCTGGGCGGTCGCGATCGTGAGCTTCGTGCACCTGCGCTCGCTCGCCCGGCTGCAGCCGCTCGCCGACCGCGACGCGCTCACCGGCCTGTACAACCGCCACTACTTCGATCGCGAGGCGCAGCGCCAGATCAGCGCCTGGCGGCGCTATGGCCAGCCGCTGTCGCTGCTGATGCTCGACATCGATCACTTCAAGCGCATCAACGACAAGTACGGACATCCCGCGGGCGACGCCGTGCTCAAGGCGCTGGCGGAAATACTCACCGCGCATACGCGCGACCTCGACACCGCCTGCCGCTACGGCGGCGAGGAGTTCGTGGTGCTGCTGCCGTTCACCGACCTCGACGGCGCGCTCGCCAAGGCCGAGCAGATCCGCGCGGCGATCGCCGCCCTCACCGTGCCGTGGCAGCGGCACAGGCTCACGTTTCGCGTCAGCATGGGCGTGGTCGAGCTGCGCCATGCCGACTGGGAGCTTGGCCAGCTGATCGCCGCGGCCGACAAGGCCATGTACCAGGCCAAGAGCGAGGGGCGCGACCGCATCTGTGTGGCGGCACCACCCGCGCACCCCAAAGGCACCAGCAAATAGGAGACGGCGATGAAATCCTGGCGCAAGGAGCTGTGGTTCGAGGTCCCGGGCCGGCGCGCATTCCTCAACATCACGCCGCAGGTCGAGGCCTGCCTCGCCGCCTCCGGCATCCGCGAGGGCCTGGTGCTGGTCAATGCCATGCACATTACGGCCTCGGTGTTCATCAACGACGACGAGCCGGGCCTGCATCATGATTTCGAGCAGTTTCTCGAGCGCCTCGCGCCCCACGCGCCGATCCGCCAGTACCGGCACAACGACACCGGCGAGGACAACGCCGATGCGCACATCAAGCGTCAGTTGTTCGGCCGCGAGGTGGTCGTCGCCGTCACCGCCGGCAAGCTCGACTTTGGCCCGTGGGAGCAGATTTTCTACGGCGAGTTCGATGGCGGGCGGCGCAAGCGCGTGCTGGTCAAGATCATCGGCGAGTAACGACGACACGCGCGGCGCAAGAATCGGGTTGCCAGGCGCCGGCCGCGCACCCTAGCATCGGCGCATGGATCGTGACCGCCAGGCCGCCACCGACTACGCGCGCATCGAGCGCGCGATCCGCTACATCGCCGCCAACGTCCACCGCCAGCCGGGCCTCGCGGACGTGGCGCGCGCCGTGGGCCTGAGCCCGTATCACTGCCAGCGCCTGTTCCGGCGCTGGGCGGGCGTGAGCCCCAAGCGCTTTCTTCAGTACCTCACCGCCATGCACGCCGGTGCGCTGCTGCGCAGCGCGCACAACGTGCTCGACGCCGCCGCGGCGAGCGGCCTGTCGGGCAGCGGGCGGCTGCACGACCTCATGATCAACGTGCACGCCGTCACACCCGGCGAGATACGGCAACAGGGCGCGGGACTCAGCATTCGCTACGGCGTGCACGCCTCGCCGTTCGGTGCGTGCTTCATCGCGTGCACCCCGCGCGGTGTGTGCGCGCTCGAGTTCCTGCCGCGCGGTACGCCGGGGGCGGCGCTGGCGGCGCTGCGCCGCCAGTGGCCGCGGGCCACGCTCAGCGCCGATACCGCCGGTACTGCCGCGCTCGCGCGGCGCCTGTTCCGGCGCGGCGCGCGCGGACGCATTGACCTGCACGTGCGCGGGACCAACTTCCAGATCAAGGTGTGGGAGGCGCTGCTGCGCATTCCGGCGGGCGGCGTGGCGAGTTACGCCGAGGTGGCGCGCGCCGCGGGCCGGCCGCGCGCGATTCGCGCCGCCGCCCGCGCGGTGGCGGACAACCCGGTCGGCTTCCTCATCCCCTGCCACCGCGTGATCCGCGCAAGCGGCGCGCCCGGCGCGTATCACTGGGGCACGACACGCAAGCAGGCGCTGCTCGCCTGGGAGGCCGCCACCGCGGCCACGCACCGCGGCGACGACACCGCCACGGCCTGAGGCGCGCGAGCGCCGGGTGGCATTTGCGCGCGATCAAGGCGCCGCCCTTACCGCCACCTACAATCGCGGCCATGCACATCCATCGCGTCAGCGTGGCCGAGGCGCTCGAGCGCCTGCACACCACCGCGGCAGGCCTCAGCAGCGCGGAGGCCGCGCGCCGGCGCGCGGAGTTCGGCGCCAACCGCATCGAGCGCGTGCGCACGCCGCGCAGCTGGCAGCGCGCGCTGCACGGCTTCACGCATTTTCTCGCCCTCATCCTGTGGCTCGCCGCCGCGCTCGCCTTCTTTGCCGAACGACAGGCGCCCGGCCAGGGCATGGGACTGCTGGGCGCGGCGATCCTCGGCGTCATCCTCATCAACGGGGTGTTCTCCTTCTGGCAGGAGCGGCGCGCCGAACAGGCGCTCACGGCGCTGCAGCGGCTGCTGCCGCACCAGGTGAAGGTCAGCCGCGACGGCCGGCTCGCCACCCTGCCGGCCGAGGACCTCGTGCCCGGCGACGTCGTGTGGCTGCAGGCCGGCGACGAGGTGCCGGCCGACTGCCGCGTGCTCGAGGCCTTCGAGGTGCGCGTCAACAACGCCACCATCACCGGGGAGTCGGCGCCGCTGCCGTGCGACGCCGAGCCCGCACCGAACGATGAGCCGCTGCGCGCCCGCAATCTGCTGCTCGCGGGCACGGCGCTGGTCGCGGGCGAGGCGCGCGCCGTGGTCTACGCCACCGGCATGCGCACCGAGTTCGGCAGAATCGCGCACCTCACCCAGGTCACGGGCGAGGCCCTGTCACCGCTGCAGCGCGAGATCGCGCGCCTGGCGCGCGTGCTGGCGCTGATCGCGCTCGCGCTCGGTGTGGTGTTCTTCGTCATCGGCCAGGCGCTCGGGCTGCCGTTCTGGGCCAACCTGCTGTTCGCCATCGGCATCATCGTGGCGAACGTGCCGGAGGGGCTGCTGCCGACCGTGACGCTGGCGCTCGCGATGAGCAGCCAGCGCATGGCGCGCCGCCAGGTGCTGATCCGCCACCTGCCGTCGGTCGAGACCCTCGGCTGCACCACCGTGATCTGCACCGACAAGACCGGCACGCTCACCTGCAACCGCATGGAGGTCAAGCGCCTCTACATCGGCGCGCGCGCCTACGCGCCCGATGCGCGCGAGCTCGCCACACTCGACACGCCGTTCTTCGCCATCGCCCGCCACTGCCACAGCCTCAAGCCCGGGGCCCGCCCGGGCGAATGGCTCGGCGATCCGATGGAGGTGGCGCTCGTGCGCCTCGCGCAGCGCCTTGCGCCGCACCAGCGCGAGACGGCCAAGCGCGACGAGATCCCGTTCGATTCCGAGCGCCGGCGCCTGTCGACCCTGCACGCCACGGGCGCGGGGCCGATGCTCTACACCAAGGGCGCGCTCGAGTCGCTGCTGCCGCTGTGCCGCCAGGTGCAGACCGACCGCGGGACCGTCACGCTCACGGAGGCCGAGCGTGCACGCCTGCTCGAGACCGAGAAGGCCATGGCCGCCGAGGGACTGCGCGTGCTGGCGCTGGCTTATCGCGCCGTGCCGGCCGGCGTGCCGCACGCCGAGCTCGAACGCGAGCTCACGCTGGTCGGGCTGGTCGGCTTTCGCGACCCGCCGCGCCCGGAGGTGCCCGCGGCGGTGCGCACCTGCCGCGACGCCGGCATTCGCGTCATCATGGTCACGGGCGATCACCCGCACACCGCGCTCGCCATTGCGCGCGAGATCGGCCTGGCCCGCACGGAGGCGGCGCGTGTCATCCGCGGCGAGCAACTGCGCCGCCTGAGCGATGCGGAGCTGCAGCTCGCGCTCGATGCGCCGGAGCTCGTCTTCGCGCGCGTCGGGGCGGATCAGAAGCTGCGCATCGTGCAGGCGCTCAAGCGCAAGGGCGAGATCGTGGCCGCCACCGGCGACGGCGTGAACGACGCCCCGGCGCTCAAGCAGGCCGACGTCGGCATTGCCATGGGACTCAGCGGCACCGACGTGGCGCGCGAGGCCGCGCACATGGTGCTCACCGACGACAACTTCGCCTCGATCGTGGCGGCGGTGGAGGAAGGCCGCGCGGTGTACGACAACATCCGCAAGTTCCTCACCTACATCCTGACCTCGAACGTGCCGGAGATCGTCCCGTACATCGCCTTCGCGCTGCTGCCGATCCCGCTGCCGCTCACCATCATCCAGATCCTCGCGGTCGACCTCGGCACCGACATGCTGCCGGCCCTCG
>CAZVUN010000093.1:0-12088 GCA_964629975.1 uncultured Acidiferrobacteraceae bacterium
CGCCAAGCGTGCCGGCGGCGCCGGGCGGGGCAGCGGGCACGCCGGTACCGGCGCGCACGGCGCGTGCGCTGCGCGGCCACCAGGACTGGGTCCAGTCGCTCGCCTTCTCGCGTGACGGGCGCTGGCTGGCAAGCGCCGGCAATGACAAGACCATCAAGCTCTGGGACGTGAACGCGCAGACCCTGCGCGGCACCTTGCGCGGCTATGGCTACGCCATCAACAGCATCGCCTTCTCGCCAGACGGTGCCTGGCTGGTGTCGGGCGGCAATGACGGGTCGGTGCGCTTCTGGGAGCTCAAGACCGGGGCGCAGCGCGGCGCGCTGCGCGGCCACGGTCATCCGGTCAATGCGGTGGCCTATACCCCGGATGGCAAGCGCGTCGTGGCCGGCGGCAAGGATCGCAGCGTGTTCGTCTGGGACGTGCGAACCGGCAAGACGGTCTTCACCCTCGATGGCCACGTCGGCGAGGTCAATGCGCTCGCGCTCGCGCCGGATGGCCGGCTGCTCGCCTCGGTCGGGTCCGACAAGCGTGTCATCCTGTGGGACATGGAGAAGGGCGAGCAGCTCGCCAGCCTCGGCGGGCACCGGGACGCGGTGCTGTCGGTCGCGTTCTCGGCCGACGGTCGCTGGCTCGCCACCGGCGACGCCGGCAATACCATCCGCCTGTGGAACGCCGACGACGGCACGCTGGTGCGCACCATCTCGGACGTCCCGCAGGCGGTGCTCGGGCTGGCCTTCTCGGGCGACGGCCGCTGGCTGGCAGTCGGCGCGGCGGACAAGACCGTGCGGGTCTACAGTGTCGCGGATGGCCTGCTCGCGCAGGAGCTGGCAGGGCATCAGGACTATGTTCAGGCAGTGGCGTTTTCCTCCACCGGTGTCCTCGCCTCCACGGGTCGCGATCGCACCGTGCTCCTCTGGAAGCCCAACTAGGGCAGCGCGCCGGCGTTGCCGGCCACGGCCGGGGCCTGCAGTCGCGCCAATTCGCTTTCCATCAGCAGCAGCGCCGGGTCGATGCGCGCGTTGTTGAGGCTCACGGTCCAGTGCAGGTGCGCCCCGGTGACGCGCCCGGTGGTGCCGATCGTGCCGAGCCGCTCGCCACGGGCCACGCGCGCACCGGGCTGCACGGCGATCGTGCGCAGGTGATTGTACATGCTTACCAGGCCCTGGCCGTGATCGAGGAACACCGTGTTGCCATTGAAGAAATAATCACCGGTGTCGATCACCACGCCGGGCGCCGGCGCCTGGATCGGCGTGCCCTGTGGCGCGGCGATGTCAAGGCCGCTGTGCGGCGCGCGCGCTTGGCCGTTGAAGAAGCGCCGCAACCCGAAGCCGCTGGTGAGCCGGCCCTCGGCCGGCGCGGTGAAGCGCAGGGGCGGTGCCTCCACCTCGCTCCAGGTGGCGAAGGCGCGCGCGATGATGGCCTGTTCGCGCTCGATGCGCTTGAGCTCGGCGGCGCTCGGTTCGACATAGCGCTTGTCCTTGATCGTCAGTCGCTGCGCCGGGTACTCCTTGGCGCGCACGTCGAAGGCAAGGCGCTGCCGGCCATCGGCTGCGGTGACGGCGAGTTCGTGGCGCCCGGGCGGCAGCGACAGCGGCAGACCGACGACCGCATACCAGGCGCCGTCGTGGCGCACGGTGAGCACGCGCGCGCCGTTGAAATGCACCAGCGGACGCGGCGCGTCGGCGGCGGCGAGGCGCACGGTGGCGATGCCGCCCGGAACGGGCTCGGCGCGCGGCAGTTCCTGCGCCTGCGCCGGCACCACGAGCACGAGCAACAGCCAGGGGGCGGTGCGCCTAGCCGACACGAACGTCCTCAACACGGCAGCCGAGCTCGCCGTGGGCGAGACGCGCGCGCAGTGCCTCGCCGACCCGCACCTCGCCGGCATGGCGCACGACCGCGCCGTCGGCGCGCTGCACGATTGCGTAGCCGCGCGCGAGCGTGGCCAGCGGGCTCAGTGCATCGAGCGTGTGGCTGACGGCACGCAGGCGCTCACGGGCGCGCTCGAGGCTCGCGTGCATGCCGCGCCGCAGGCGCTCTTGCAGGTGGCCCAGGTGCGGGGCGAGGGCGCGCAGACGCGCGTAGGGCGCGCGCTGCTGCAGACGCAGATGCAGCGCGTTGAGCCGCATCCGCTTGTGTTGCAGATGCGCGTGCAGCCGGTGCGCGAGCTGCGCCTCGAGCGTGGCCAGCCGGTTGGCGAGCAGCTGCAGGCGCTGATGCGGATGCACCAGGCGGGCGGCGAGCCAGTCGAGATGCTGGGCATCGCGGCGCAGGCGGTCCTGGACCAGCCGCAGCAGGCGCGCCTCGAGCACGCGCAGACGCGCCGCCCACTCCTGCCAGTCGGGGCTCAGCAGCTCGGCCGCCGCGGTCGGCGTGGGCGCGCGCGCGTCGGCCACGAAGTCGGCGATGGTGAAATCGACCTCGTGACCCACGCCACACACGATCGGGATCGGGCAGGCGTAGATCGCGCGCGCCACGCTCTCTTCGTTGAACGCCCACAGATCCTCCAGGGAGCCGCCGCCACGTGCCAGGATCAGGGCATCGCAGTCGCGCCGTTCACCGGCCAGGCGGATGGCGGCGGCGATTTTCTCGGCCGCGCCTTCGCCCTGCACCGGCACCGGGTAGAGCAGGATGGCGATCGCCGGGAAGCGCCGGCGCAGCGTGGTGACGATGTCGTGCAGCACCGCGCCGCTCGGCGAGGTGATGAGACCGATGCGCCGCGGCAGGCGCGGCAGCGGGCGCTTGTGTGCGCTGTCGAACAGCCCTTCGGCGGCGAGGCGCGCCTTGAGCGCCTCGAAGGCGCGGCGCAGCATCCCCTCGCGCGCGTCCTCCACGTGCTCGACGATGACCTGGAACTCGCCGCGCCCCTCATACAGGCTCACGCGTCCGCGCAACAGCACATGCAAGCCGTCGCGCAGCGCCACCCCCAGCCCGCGCGTGTACTGGCGAAACAGCGCGCAACGCACCTGCGCCTGCGCGTCCTTGAGGGAGAAGTAGAGGTGCCCCGAGGCGGGGCGGGCCAGGTTCGAGATCTCGCCCTCGAGCCACAGCATGGGAAAGCCGGACTCGAGCAACGCGCGCGCCTCGCGGTTGAGGCGCGCGACCGTGTACACCTCGCGGGCCGGCGCGGTGGCCGTGGGAATCGGTGCGAGCGGGCTCATGCCGGCAAGCCTACGCGCGTCGGCGGCAACAAAAAAGCCGGGGCGAGCCCGGCTTCTTGTGCGGCGTGTGCGCGCTGGCCTACATGCTGAAGTTGGCCTTGGCGTCGGCCTGGTCCTTGGCCTGCTGCTGGGCGAGCTTGGCCTCGGTCAGCGCCTTCTTCACCGCCTTCATCGCCTTGTCCATGTCGCCGGCCTTCTTCGCCTCCGCCGCTTGCTTGAGGAAGCCCTCGGTATTATTCCAGAGGAAACCGCTCTTGGCCGCGAGCTTGATCTCGTTCTCGGCCTGCTTGTAGAGCTCATCGAACTCGCCGCTGCTGGCAGTCGGCGCGGGGCTGCTGGCGCACCCTGCGAGCGCGGCGAGCAGCACGGAAACGGCTAGGATTTTTCTCATGACTCCTCCGTGGGTGTGGGAATTACCAAGCCGGCAAAAAGTAAAACAGGAACGGCGCCGGCGTCAACCGCATGGCCGCCAGGCATGCGCCGGTTTACCGCCGCCGGCGCATCTCCTATAATGCGGCATGCGGATCGTACAGGAAGCGCTGACATTCGACGATGTCCTGCTGCTGCCTGCCCATTCGAGCATCCTGCCCAAGGATGTGTCCCTCAAGACCCGCCTGACCCGCACCATTACCCTGAACATCCCGCTGCTCGCCGCGGCCATGGACACGGTCACCGAGGCGCGGGCCGCCATCGCCCTCGCGCAGGAAGGCGGAATCGGCATCATCCACAAGAACCTCACCCCGGCGCGCCAGGCCGATGAGGTGCGGCGCGTGAAGAAGTACGAGGCCGGCGTCATCAGCAGCCCGATCACGGTCTCGCCCGATACCACGGTACGCAAGGTGCTGGAGATTACGCGTGCGCAGCGCATCTCCGGCGTGCCGGTCACCGAGGAGGGCAAGCTGGTCGGCATCGTCACCAGCCGCGACCTGCGTTTCGAGACGCGCTACGACGAGCCGGTGTCGCGCATCATGACGCCCAAGGAAAAGCTGGTCACGGTCAAGGAGGGCGCCACGCGCGAGGAGATCCAGAAACTGCTGCACCAGCACCGCATCGAGAAGGTGCTGGTGGTCGACGAGAAGTTCGGCCTCAAGGGCCTCATCACCGTCAAGGATATCCAGAAGTCGCAGGAGTACCCGCGCGCGGCCAAGGACCCCCGGGGCCGGCTGCGTGTGGGCGCGGCGGTTGGCGTCGGCAAGGGTACCGAGGAACGCGTCGAGGCGCTGGTCGCGGCCGAGGTCGACGTCATCGTGGTCGATACCGCGCACGGACATTCGCTCGGGGTGCTGGAGCGCGTGAAGTGGATCAAGAAGCACTTCCCCGACATGCAGGTCATCGGCGGCAACATCGCGACCGCGGATGCGGCGCGCGCGCTGCGCGACGCCGGCGCCGACGCCGTGAAGGTTGGCATCGGGCCGGGCTCGATCTGCACCACGCGCATGGTGGCCGGTGTCGGTGTGCCGCAGATCAGCGCGGTCGCCAACGTGGCCGAGGCGCTCACCGACAGCGAGCTGGGCATCATCGCCGACGGTGGCATCCGCTACTCGGGCGACGTGGCCAAGGCGATCGCCGCCGGCGCGCACTGCGTGATGGTCGGCAGCCTGCTCGCCGGTACCGACGAGGCGCCGGGCGAGATCGAGATCTTCCAGGGCCGCTCCTACAAGACCTATCGCGGCATGGGCTCGCTCGGTGCCATGGGCGAGGGGTCGAGTGACCGCTATTTCCAGGAAGGCGCGAGTGCCGACAAGCTGGTGCCGGAAGGGGTCGAGGGCCGCGTGCCGTACAAGGGCCCGATGAGCAACATCATCCACCAGCTGATGGGCGGCCTGCGCTCCGGCATGGGCTACACCGGCTCGCCGGACATCGAGACGCTGCGCACCAAGACGCAATTCGTGCGCATCACCAACGCGGGCATCCGCGAATCGCACGTGCATGACGTGATGGTCACCAAGGAAGCCCCGAACTATCAACGCTCCTAGCAATGCCTTGCCGCCGCCCCGTCCGGCCGGCCGCGGGGCCGAAGACCATGGCGCGCAGGCGCCATTTTTTCTTCGCCGCACCGCACCGCACCGCGGCACGGAAACGACGCCATGACCGATCCACACGCGCAGCGCATCCTCATTCTCGATTTCGGCTCGCAATACACGCAGCTCATCGCGCGCCGCGTGCGCGAGGCCGGGGTGTACTGCGAGCTGTACTCGTACGACGCCCCGATGGCGGACATCCGTGCCTTTGCCCCGCGCGGCATCATTCTTTCGGGTGGACCGGAGACCGTGACGCTTGCCGGTACGCCGCGCGCACCGCAGGAGATCTTCACGCTCGGGGTGCCGATCCTCGGCATCTGCTACGGCCAGCAGACCATGGCGGCGCAGCTGGGCGGCGAGGTGCAGAGCTCCGAGCAGCGCGAGTTCGGCTACGCGCGCGTGCGCATGCGCGCGCACTCGCGCCTGTTTCGCGACATACGCGATGAGCGCGAGCCCGACGGCAAGGAATACCTGCACGTGTGGATGAGCCACGGCGACCGGGTGACCCGGCTGCCGCCGGGCTTCAAGGTGATTGCCGAGACTGATCACGCGCCCTTCGCGGGCATCGCCGACGAGACGCGCGGCTTCTACGGCGTGCAGTTCCATCCCGAGGTGACGCACACCACCCAGGGACGCACCATCCTGCAGCGCTTCGTGCACGACATCTGCGGCTGTGGCGCGCTGTGGACGCCCGGCAACATCATCGACGCCATGATCGAGACCGTGCGCAGCCAGGTGGGCCGGGACGAGGTCGTGCTCGGCCTGTCTGGCGGCGTCGATTCCTCGGTCGTGGCCGCACTGCTGCACCGCGCCATCGGCCCGCAGCTCACTTGCATCTTCGTGGACAACGGTCTGCTGCGCCTCAACGAAGGTGACCAGGTGATGGAGACCTTCGCGCGCCACATGGGGGTCAAGGTGATACGCGTCGACGCTGAGCAGCGCTTCCTCTCGGCACTCAAGGGTGTCGCCGACCCGGAGGAGAAGCGCAAGATCATCGGCCGGCTGTTCATCGAGGTGTTCGAGGACGAGGCCAGGAAGTTCCGCAACGCCCGCTGGCTGGCGCAGGGCACGATCTATCCGGACGTGATCGAGTCGGCCGCCGCCAAGACCAAGAAGGCGCACGTCATCAAGTCGCACCACAACGTCGGCGGCCTGCCGGAATTGATGAACCTCAAGCTGCTCGAACCGCTGCGCGAGCTGTTCAAGGACGAGGTGCGCCGCATCGGCACCGAGCTCGGGCTCCCGCACCAGATGGTCTATCGCCACCCGTTCCCCGGCCCGGGCCTGGGCGTGCGCATCCTGGGCGAGGTGAAAAAGGAATACGCCGACCTGCTGCGCAAGGCCGACGCGATCTATCTCGAGGAACTGTACCGCGCCGATCTCTACGACAAGGTGAGCCAGGCGTTCGCGGTGTTCCTGCCGGTGCGGTCGGTCGCGGTGCTGGGTGATGCGCGTGCCTACGATTACGTGGTGGCGCTGCGCGCGGTCGAGACCGTGGACTTCATGACCGCCAACTGGGCGCAGCTGCCGTACGAGGTGCTGGGGCGCATTTCCAACCGCATCATCAACGAGGTGAAGGGCATCTCGCGCGTCGTCTACGACATCTCCGGCAAGCCGCCGGCGACGATTGAGTGGGAGTGACCGAGGCCGACATGCGCTTCATGCAGCGGGCGCTCGAGCTCGCGCGTCATGCCGCGACCCTGGGCGAGGTCCCGGTCGGGGCGGTGGTGGTACGCGACGGGGAGTTGATCGGCGAGGGCTGGAACCAGCCGATCGTGACCCACGACCCGACCGCGCACGCCGAGATCGTGGCGCTGCGCGCGGCGGCGCAGCGCGTGCAGAACTATCGGCTGACCGATGCGACCTTGTATGTAACGCTCGAGCCGTGTGCGATGTGCGCCGGCGCGATCGTGCATGCGCGCATCGCGCGCGTGGTCTTCGGTGCGGCCGACCCCAAGGCCGGGGCGGGCGGTTCAGTATTCAACTTGCTGGCCCACGCGCGCCTCAACCACCGTGCCGCCGTTGTCGGCGGCGTGCTGCAGGCGCCATGCGCGAGTCTGCTGCAGGCCTTCTTTGAGGCGCGGCGTTGAACGTCAGCGCGCCCCGGCATAGCCGGGCACACGCGCGCGCAGCGCTTCATAGCCCACCGCCACCACCTTGCCGTCGTGCAGCAGCACCGGTGTGAGCTCGTCGTCGCTCACTTGGTCGTCGCGCGCCGTCAGGTGGGTGTAGTAGAAGAGAACCTCGTACGCCGTTTGATCCGCGCCGGTGACGGTATCGACCCGATAGGGGTTGGCGACCTGCGCGCGATGCACGGTGCCGAGGAGCCCGCCCGCGCTGTCGCTGCCCATGACCTGGTCCACCTGCTGCCGCGTCATGCCGGCCGAGAGCAGCGCGATGTTGTGCCGGTTGCGGTCGCGCAGCGCGTCGATCGGATCGACGTAGAGATTGGCGCAGGCCGCGAGCGCAGCGGCGAGGGCCAGGATCAGGGCAGCGGGCTTGTCGAACATGCGCGGACTTCGCTTGTCACGCTTGTTTGTTTGTCAGAGCGCCGGCAGGCGCAGGTCGAGTACGCGGCTGCGGTTCCTTTCGCGCTCTTCCTCGTCGAGCTTGACCAGCACATCGTAATAGGTACGCACGCGGTTGACAAAGATCACGGCCTCATGGCCGCGCGCAAAACCGAAGCGGGTACGGCGGAACCACTTGGCAGAGGCGAGCAGCGGCAGGCGCTCCTTGACGTCGTGCCAGCTGTCGGGGTCGGCGCCCTGCGCGCGCGTCAGCTCGCGTGCGTCTTGCAGGTGATAGTAACCGATGTTGTAGGCCGCGAGCGCGAGCCACAGGCGGTCCGGACCCCGGACGGTTTCGGGCAGGCGATTCATGAGCTCGCGCACATAGCGTGCGCCACCGCGCACGCTCTGCTCGGCATCGAGCCGGTCGGTTACGCCCACCTGTTCGGCAGTCTCCCCGGTCAGCATCATCAGGCCACGCACGCCGGTGGGCGACACGGCCGCCGGATCCCAGTACGACTCCTGGTAGCCGATCGCGGCGAGCAGACGCCAGTCGAGGTCGAACTCGCGCGCCGCCCTGCGGAACAGCTGCTCGTAGAGCGGCAGGCGGTTCTGTATGCGCAGGCGGTACACCGTCAGGTTGACGAAGTTGGAGCGGCTGGCCGGTCCGAAGTAGCGATCGATGAGTCGCCCCAGCTCGCCACTGGTCTGCTGCTGATCGAGAAAACGCACCGCCGCCTGGTAGAGACTGTCGTCCGGCGCCAGGGGGAACGCCCAGGCGAGCGCCTGCGGATCGCCGAGCTCGAAGGCGACCTGCAACTCGGGAAAGTACTGGCGATTGATCGTGACGATGTGGTCGTGCGCGACCGTCACGTCGAGCAGGCCCTCCCATACCATGCGCAACAGCTCGTCCGCATCCTTGTCGCGGCTCTCCATCCAGCCGAGATCCGCGTGGTCCTGTTTGAGCGCGTAGAGCCGCTCGGCATAGCTGCTGCCGGCGGGCACCTCGATCTGGTAGCCGGCGAGCGCGGCGGGGCAGCCCGGACGTTTGGTGCCGAGGCGGTACACGACCTGCTGCCGCGCCTCGCGGTAGGGCGGCGTGAACCGCACCCACTGGCGGCGCGCCTCGGTCACGGTGAGGCCCGCGGCCGCGAAGTCGGCATCGCCCCGCAGAAGCACGGCAAAGACCTGCTCGGCGCTGTCGGCCACGATCGCCTTGATGCGCACGCCGAGCGAGTCGGCGAACGCCTTGGCGAGATCGTATTCGAAGCCGGCGTAGCCTTCCGGCGTGGGATAGTAGGTGGCAAGGCCCGGGCGTGTCACCACGACCAGCTGGCCGCTCGATTTCACTGCCGCGAGGCGATTGGCATCCGACAGCGTGCAGGCCGACAGCAGCAGTGCCGCGATGCCGACCGCGGCCTGTTGCGCGACGCCGCGCGCGTGACGGTGGGTTGCGCGGCGCGATGCTTCAGCCCGGGACCGGTGATGCATGATTTTGAGCCTAGCCGTCGAGCGCCGCATTGTCACGGCGCGGGGCGCGCGGGTTGTCGGTCAGTGGAACAACGCGTAAAGTAGGCGCCCCGCGGAGAGGTACCGAAGCGGTCATACCGGCGCAGACTCGAAATCTGTTGGGGGCGTAAGCCCCACGTGGGTTCGAATCCCACCCTCTCCGCCACCCACGCAGCAAGGGGCGCCGCAGGCGCCCCGGTCGGGCGGCCGACGCCGCCGCGCGCGCGGCGGCGGCGGCGGGCTTTTATGCCCCGGGCGGCGCGCGCGATCATCGTACGCGCGGCTGGCGCGTCCTGGCGGAACGCGAAATAATCGCGCGCATGACCGCATCGGATTCGCTGCGTTCGCTCATTCCCCTCAATGCGCTCGGTGAAGAGGCATGGCGCGAGCTGCTGGCGCAGGCGCGCATCGAGCAGTTGCCGGCGCGCAGCGCGCTGTTTCGTCAGGGCGACACGGACAACGAGGCGATCTACGTCGTCGCCGGCGAAGTGATCCTGGCGGCCGACGACGGGGCCGAGCGACGCATCGTCGGCGGCAGCGACGAGGCGCGCTACGCGCTCGCGCAGCTCAAACCGCGCCAGTACACCGGCACCGCGGCCACCGACGTGACGATCCTGCGCATCGACAGCGACCGCCTGGACCAGATGCTCACGCGCGATCAGTCCATTGGCTACGAGGTGATGGAATTCGACGCAGGCGTCGACCCGCAGTGGCTGATGCGCATGGTGCGGCTGCCGGTGTTCGAGCGCCTGCCGGCCGAAAGCATCAATGCCCTGCTTGCGCGTCTCGAGCCAGTCGAGGTCAAGGCCGGACAGGTGATCCTGCGCCAGGGCGAGAGCGGCGACTACTACTATGTCGTCAAGAGCGGGCGTGTCTCGGTGTCACGCAAGACCGAGGCCGGCAAGGTCGTGGTGCTGAATGAGCTGGGCGAGGGCGAGGGTTTCGGGGAAGAGGCGTTGCTGTCGGAGGAGCCGCGCAATGCCACGGTGATCGCCAAGGAAGACGGCGTGCTGCTGCGCCTGACGCGGCACGACTTCGATGCGCTCATGAAGGCGCCACTCGTGCACTACGTGTCGGAGGCCGAGGCGCGCGGCCTGGTGCAGGCCGGCGCCGGCCTGCTCGATGTGCGCACCGAGGACGAATTCAAGCGCGGCGCGGTGAAGGGCAGCCAGAACCTGCCGCTCTACCTGGTGCGCATCAAGGCGGCCACCCTCGACAAGCAACGCAAGTATGTCGCCTATTGCCAGACCGGGCGGCGCAGTTGTGCCGCCGCGTTTCTGCTGTGCCAGCGCGGCTTCGACGTCGCGGTGCTGCGCGGTGGCCTCAATGCGCTTGCCAAGCCGGCCTAGCCGCGCGGCGCGCGTTGCGGTTGCCGGCGCGCTGGTTTACCCTTGCCGGCCCCTTCGGCCGGTTGACCGTGCCTGCTGCGGGCCGCTGTTGTTGGAGAGGTGTCCGAGCGGTTGAAGGAGCATGACTGGAAATCATGTATACGGCTCAAACCGTATCGAGGGTTCGAATCCCTCCCTCTCCGCCAGTCGCAAACAAACGGGGCCCTTAGGGGCCCCGATTGCATTGCGGACCCGGCGCGGCATGCGCCGGGGACTCAACACGCCCTTGGCGGTGCGTGGTAGACTGCGGCAAAGCGTCTATGGCGGCAAGAGCCGGTCCCCTCGGCGACGAACGACTGTGAACCCGGTCAGGTCCGGAAGGAAGCAGCCGTAGCAGCCCGTTCGGGTGCCGGGGTGTGGCTGGCTTGCGCCGCCACCTATTCGTGATGCCGTCGACGAGCCGTTACTGCCCATGAGTTACCAGGTCCTCGCCCGCAAATGGCGTCCGCGCACCTTCGCCGAGCTCGTGGGCCAGGAGCACGTGCTGCGGCCGCTGGTGCATGCGCTCGAGCACGGGCGCGTGCACCATGCCTTCCTGTTCACCGGCACGCGCGGCGTCGGCAAGACCACGATCGCGCGCATCCTGGCCAAGTCCCTCAACTGCGAGACCGGCGTGACGGCGCAGCCGTGCGGGACGTGCAGCGCCTGTGTCGAGGTGACCGAGGGCCGCTTCGTCGACCTGATCGAGGTCGATGCCGCCTCGCGCACCAAGGTCGATGAAACGCGCGAGCTGCTCGACAACGTGCAGTACGCCCCGACGCGCGGGCGCTACAAGGTGTACCTGATCGACGAGGTGCACATGCTGTCGGCGCACAGTTTCAACGCGCTGCTCAAGACGCTCGAAGAGCCGCCGCCGCACGTCAAGTTCCTGCTCGCGACCACCGATCCGCAGAAGCTGCCGGTCACGGTGCTGTCGCGCTGCCTGCAGTTCAACCTCAAGCGCCTCACCCCGGAGCAGATCGAGGGACAGTTGCGCAAGATCCTCGACGCCGAGTCGATCGGCTACGACGCCGCGGCGCTCAAGCTGCTGGCCCGCGCCGCCGACGGCAGCATGCGCGACGGCCTGAGCCTGCTCGACCAGGCAATCGCCTATGCCGGCGGCAAGGTGAGCGAGGCCGAGGTGCGCAGCATGCTCGGCACCATTGACCAGGACGCCGTCGAGCGCCTGCTGTCAGCCCTCGCGGCCGGTGACGCCGCTGGCCTGATGGCGGTGGTGGCCGAGGTGAGCGAGCACAGCGCCGATCACGATGCGTTGCTCGCCGAGCTGCTGCTGGCCTTGCATCGCATCGCGCTGGTGCAGGCCGACGCCGCGCTCGCCGGGGAGGACACGGAGCGGTTGCGCGCACACGCCGCGGCACTTGCCGCCGAGGACGTGCAGCTCTACTACCAGATCGGCGTGCTGGCGCGCCGCGATCTGCCGTACGCGCCGGACGCGCGCAGCGGTCTGGAGATGGCGCTGCTGCGCATGCTGGCGTTTCGCCCGGAGGCCGCGCAGGGCACAGCGC
>CAZVUN010000094.1:0-10246 GCA_964629975.1 uncultured Acidiferrobacteraceae bacterium
CCTGCGGCGCGATGCCGCGGCGCGCGGTTTCGACCTCCGGCAGCTCGGGCACGCGGCGGGGCTACTCGCCGGCCTTGGGCGCGGCGGGTGCGGGCGGCTCGGCCGCGAGCGTCAGCAAGCGCTTGCCGATCGCTTCCGGGAAGCGGTACTCGAGACCCTCGTCGGCGCGGTACAGGATGAATTCCGGCTGATAGGCGAGGACGGCGAGCGACAGCTTCTCGAGCCTGCCCTCGTCGGCGGAGAACAGGATCTCGAGCCGATCGAGCGCTGGCTTGCCCGTGTAGCGATCGACCTCGAGCGCGCTGGCGTGCTGCCACTCGCGCACGAAGTCGTTGATGCGATCGCTCGTGAGCCCCGGATCGGCCGGCTCGCGCTGCCAGCTGCCGTCCTTGAGCACCACCTGCAGCCCCGGCAGCTTGAAGGCCACGGGCTTGCGCTGCTCCTCGAGCAGGCGGGTGGAGAGATAGCGCTGGTAGCCGTAGCCGAGCGGCCCGAACAGGTGGCCGGAGATCAGGTACAGCTGCTCGCGATAGCGCACGTACACCTGATTCTTGAGCGGGTGCAGGTCGCCGAACGCGAACTCCTCGTCGTTCAGCCACAGGCGCGCGCGCGGCGTCGCCAGGCCGTAGGCCTCGGGCGTCTGCGCGACCGCGCCGAGCGTGGCCTGCACCTCGGCGTCGGCGATGCGCAGCAGGCTCTCGACGTTGTAGCTCGAGGCGCGCGCCGCAAGCGGCGCGCTGAGGCGCCAGCCGCTGGCACCCTTCTCCAGCACGATGGGTTCGGCACCCGGGCGCTCGATGCGTGCGCGCACGATCGTCTCGGGTGCGAGGGTGGTGAGCCTAGGCAGACTCGGTGGTGCCTGCTTGCCGGGTTGCCACAGGGCGATGAACGCGAGCGCGCCGATGAGCGCGATGAGCGCGAGGTTGAGCCACCAGCGTTTCTTGACGCGCGCGAGCATCAGCGCTTGCGCCGCCGCCACCAGATGCCGACGCCGCTCGCGGCGAGCAGGAGCGGCAGCACGATCAGGAAGCCGCCGGCGATCGCGATCTGCGCGCTGCGCGACAGCGTGAGCGTGCGGTCGCGGGCGCTGCGCACCGGGATGCTGACGTAGGCATCGTCGCGTGCCAGCCAGTTGGCCATGCTGAGGCCAAGCTGCAGGTTGCCGCCGTTGCCGAGGAAGCTGTTCGACAGGAAATCCCCGTCGCCCACCACGATCACGCGCTGCTCGCGCTTGCCGTCCTTGTCCCCGCCGGCCTCGGCCGCGGCGTCGATCTCGCGCGTGAACGCCACCGCGAGATTGAGCGGGCCGGCGATGTCCTTGCCGCGGTCGAAGCGGACCGGGCCCTGCAGGGCGCCGGTCTCCGACCAGGCGTCGGGGCGCGTGTCGATGAGCACGCTGGCGCGCCAGCCCTGCGCCTTGCCAAGGGCGATGCCGGCGGCGTGCGGAAAGACCGTGAGGTCGAAGAACTCGCGCACCACCGGGTGGCCGGCGTACTTTGCGACCACCAGCACATTGGCCTCACCGGTAATCCCGGCCGAGGCCGGGTCGACCAACACCCCGGGCTGGAACTCGATGCCGAGCGCCTCGGCGATGCGCGCGAGCCCGTACAGCGGGCCCGGGTCGTGCAGCCACAGCAGGTTGCCGCCACGCTTGAGGTAGGCGTCGATCTCCTTGACCTCGCCCGGCAACAGCTGGGTGCGCGGACCGGCGATGACCAGCACCGCGGTGTTGTGCGGGATCTGCGGGTTTTCGGCGAGCGCGAGGGTGCGTGTCTTGAAGCCGCGGCTGCGCAGCTGCGCGGCCCAGTTCGACAGATCGAAGTTTGCCTGTCGATCCGGGCTGCGCTCGCCGTGGCCGGTGAGGAACACGACCCAGCGTTCGCCGCGCCGGCCGAGGCGCGTGAGCGCATTGGTGAAGTTCTCCTCCGTGAGCTTGTTGGGCGCGATGCTCTCGCGGGAGTCGCCGTAGGCGAGCAGCAGCTCGCCGTCGAACTGCACGCCGGCCTCGCGCACGCGTTGCGGCGCGCTGTCGGGATCGACGAACTCGAGCGTGATGTTGGCCTTGTGCTTCTGGTACTTGCCGAGGAAGGTCTGGATGGTGGCGCGCAGCTCGCCGCGCTGCGAGGCGAAGGCCGTGACCGTGAGCGGCTCGGGCATGCGTTCGAGCACCGCAATGCTCGCGGCCGACAGGCTGTGGCGGCTGGTGTGGGTGAGATCGATGCGCGTGTGATAGCTGCGCGACAGCCACAGCAGCAGCCCGACCGCGGCGAGCAGCAGCAGCACGAAGCTCGCGTTCACCAGGCGCAGTTGCCAGCGGTTTGGCAGCGGCCGCATGGCTTCAGGCCCCCAGCCGGTCGGCGTCGAGCCGCCGGATGCTCAGCACCAGGAAGGTCGCGATGAGCAGCAGGTGATACACCGCGTCGGCACTGTCGATGACGCCCTCGAGGAACGGCTTGTAGTGGTTGAACAGCGACAGATAGCTCAGCACCCCGCCCATGGCGCCGGTGCCCTGCCCGGACCAGTCGAGTACCCAGAACAGCAGCAGCGCACCGAACGTGGCGATGGCCGCGACCGTCGGGTACTGCGTGAGCGTCGACATGTACAGGCCCACGGCCGCGAAGCTCGCCAGCACCAGCGCGAGCCCCAGCAGCGCCGCGCCGAGGATGCCGAAGTCGAGCGTCGCGCCGGCGAGCAGCGACAGCGGCATGAGCGCGATCAGCGCGAGCAGGATGAGCAGGAACAGGACGATGCCGGTGAACTTGCCGAGGACGATCTCGCTCATCGATACCGGCGCGCTAAAGAGCAGCGTGAGCGTCTTGTTGCGCCGCTCCTCGGCGATGAGGCGCATGGTAAGCAGCGGCACCACCAGCAGCAGCACGATCGCGGCATTGCCGAGCAGATCCGGCACGATCACCTCGGTCACGCCCGGGGCGTTCTCGAGGCCAGCGAGTTGCGGCTGGTAGATCTGGAAAAGCTCGACGCGCGCCAGGAACAGGAACGCGAGGATTGCCTGCACCACCGCGAGGATCGCCCAGGCGAGCGGTGACAGGAACAACGTGCGTAACTCGCGCAGCGCGATGGTGAGAATCATGCCGCGCTCTCCGTGGCGGCCGCGGTCTCGGCCGGGGCGCTGGTCGTCATCTCGACGAACAGCTGCTCGAGCGACAGGCGGCCGGGACGGATCTCGTACAGCCCCCAGCCGCGCTCGCCCGCCAGGCGCACGATCTCGTCGGTCGGGTTGCGCCCGGCCTCGTGCAGCACGAGCAGCCGGCCGTCCTTCTCCTCCTGCACGCCGGTGACGCCGGCGATCGCCTGCAGCTCCGTGGCCGGGGGTGGGGCACGGAACGCGACCGTGAGCGAGGCGCCCTTCATGTGGCGCTCGAGCTTGTCGATGCTCTCGTTCAGCACCAGCTCGCCGCGGTGGATGATCTGCACGCGGTCGCAGGTCGCCTGCACCTCGGGCAGGATGTGGGTCGAGAGGATCACGCCGTGGTCGCGGCCGAGCTCGCGGATGAGGGCGCGGATCTCGCGGATCTGGATCGGGTCGAGGCCCACGGTCGGCTCGTCCAGGATCACGAGCGGCGGCAGATGGACGATGGCCTGCGCCAGCCCGACACGCTGCTGGTAGCCCTTTGACAGATTGCCGATCAGCCGCCGCCCGACGTCGCCCAGCCCGCAGCGCTGCTTGGCGGTGTCGCATGCGGCCTTGCGCTGTGCGCGCGGCACGCGATTGAGCGCGGCGCAGTAATCTAGGTACTCATCGACCGTGAGCTCGCGATACAGCGGCGGCTGCTCCGGCAGATAGCCGATCTGCGCCTTGGCGGCGCGGGGTTCCTCCAGCAGGTCGTGCGCGCCGATCGTGATCGTGCCGCTCGAGGGCGCGAGGTTGCCGGACAGGATCTGCATGGTGGTGGTCTTGCCGGCCCCGTTGGGACCGAGGAAGCCGAGCACCTCACCCTTGCGGATGGTGAAGCTCACGTTCTTGACGGCTTGCAGCGCGCCGTAGAAGCGCGACACCTTGGTGACTTCAGCGAGAACGCGGTCGCTCATTTCCGTAGGCTTTCCATTGCCGGCGCCTTTTACGGCAGCGGGCTTTGCATTGTCAACGCAATCGGCTGTCCGCGGGGCGGCGCCTGCCGCGGAGGCCGCTGGCCGGAGGCCGGCCGGAAGGGCGACGGCCAGCGCTGGTCGGATTGACCCGCCTGGGTCAGCGATCGGTGACGAAAAACGCCGGACGGACGGTCGCGCGGAAATCCAAACGCCGACAGTGGGTTAAGCCATGCCGGGCGGTTGGCACCGCCACGGACGGGTGACGAAAAGCGCCCGACGGGCGGCGGGCGCGCACCCGAGGGGCGTTCGTAAGATGCTGAAATGTAACGGATGCTCCGTGAGCGGAGCGGTGGCACGGGACCTGCCTTACCGTCACGTGGAGGTACAACACCGATGAAGCTGCACCGCATCCTCGCCGCCCTGCTCGCCGCCCTGCCGGCGCTCCTGTGGACCGCGACCGGCGAAACCTCCGACCCGGTGCTGCATGAGCGCGAACTGCCCCTCGAGGTGGTCGGCCGCTGTCTCGACACCGCGGCCGGCGAGGGCAACAAGGGCTGCGGCGCCGACAGCTACTTCGCCACCCACTGGGTCGGCCGGGCCGGCGATGCCAATCTGTTTCTGGTGCGCCTGCAGCCGTGCAGCGATGCCTCCTGCCGTGCCTGGCTCGTGGCTAAGAGCGGCCGCGCGGTCAAGGTGCTGCTCGGCACCAGCGGCGAGCTTGCCCTGACCCCGGGCGTGGGCGCCTACCCGGCGGTGCAGACCTACAACAACGTGGCCGCCGGTCAGAGCCTGGTGAGCCGCTTCGACTGGAACGGCAGCAACTACACCCGCACCGATGCGCGTATCGTCTACAGCGTCGACGGGCAGGAGTGCGGCAGCGCCGCCGAGTGCAATGCGGCGGCGCAGGATGCGTTGAACACGCGCAAGGTCGACCGGGCGCTGCGCATCTGGGAACAGGTGCACGGGGTCTCCTGGATCTGACCCTGCGGCGCGCGGCGTTTTTTCCGCCGCGTCCTTAAGACACAATACCGGCCCGATTGTTGAGCGACAGCGTGCCGGTATGGCCTTCCAAGTCCGCGTCGAACCGAGCGGCGACAGCTTCACCATCCAAGACGATGAAACCATCCTCGCCGCGGCGCTGCGTGCCGGCGTAATGCTGCCGTACAGCTGTCGCGGCGGTTCGTGCGGCAGCTGCAAGGGGCGTATCGTCGCGGGCCGTGTCGATTACGGCAGCTTCGACGCCAAGGCGCTCACCGCGGCCGAGCAGGCCGCGGGCTTCGCGCTGTTCTGCCAGGCCAGGCCGCTTTCCGACCTGGTGCTCGAGGCGCGCACCATCGAGGCGGCCAAGGACATCCAGGTACGCATCTTGCCGTGCCGCGTGGTGAAGATGGAACGCGCCGCGCCGGACGTGATGATCCTGTCACTCAAGCTGCCGGCCAACGAGCGCCTGCAATTCCTCGCCGGGCAGTACATCGACATCCTGCTCAAGGACAACCAGCGCCGCAGCTTCTCGCTCGCCAACGCGCCGGGTGCCGACGAGTTGCTGCAACTGCACATCCGCCACGTGCCGAATGGCCTTTTCAGCGGCCATGTGTTCACCAAGATGCAGGAGAAGGACCTGCTGCGCTTCCAGGGCCCGCTCGGCACGTTCTTCCTTCGCAGCCAATCGGCCGGGCCGGCAATCCTGATCGGCGGCGGCACCGGCTTCGCGCCGATCAAGAGCATCCTCGAGGATGCCTTCGCGCGCGGCCTCACGCGGGCGCTGCATTTCTACTGGGGGGTGCGTGCGCGGCGCGATCTGTACCTGCACGATCTGGTGCAAGCATGGGTCGGCAAGTATCCGAACTTCCGCTATACGCCGGTGTTGTCGGAACCGGTACCCGACGACCACTGGTCCGGGCGCACCGGCTGGGTGCACGAGGCGGTGCTCGCCGACTACCCCGATCTCACCGGCCACGAGGTCTACGCGAGCGGCCCGCCGCCGATGATCGCGGCGATCAAGCAGCAGTTCTTCGCGCGCGGCCTGCGCCCGGAGGATCTGTACTACGATTCCTTCGAGCACGCGCACGGCAAGTGACGCACCGACCCGCAACCGGCGATGCGCCCGGCAAGGAGGCGAACATGGAGCGAGTCACGCTGGCCACACTGGCAATGATCGCGCTGGCGGCCTGCGCCCCCGACAAGCCCCCGGACAAGACCGTCTTCGACCCGCAGGTCGAGGCGCTCAAGAAGGCGCGCCAGCTCGAGGCGCAGGTGCAGCAAAACGCCGACGCCCAGCGACGCGCCATCGAGGCGGCGGAGGGGGCGGCGCAGACGCCGGGCTACTGAGGATCGCCGAAGTCGACTACAGGTCGGCGTCCTTGACGTGGCCAAAGATCATCTCGAACCGCAACAGCACGCCGGGCGCAAGATCGAAATCGCGCTCACGGCGAAAGCTCGCCTGCGGCGCGATCTCGAAGAACATCCAGTCGCGCCACATCTTCTGGCGGTAGCGCACGGTGGCGCGGACTTCCAGAAGCTGGTTCGCCGGTTCGCTCTGGAAGCCGTTGGTGAGTTCGTACTGGAGCACGCGGCGCGGGCTTAACGGTTGGCGCAGCACGAAGCTCAGGCTGTAGTAGTAGCCTTCCTCCTGCTCGGTCCAGGCGAGCTGGGCGCTCGTACGGAAGAACAGGCGCTCGCCAACGGGGCGCTCCAGGTCAACCGTCGTCGTCGATTCCCAGCCGAACTCGGTCCACCAGCGGACGTCCTCCGTGAAGCGCAGCGCCCACGGATCGAGCGGCAGCAGGTAGCGATAGCGCGGCTGCACGAACGCCTCCGGTTCGCCCTCGCGGAAGCGCACGCCCACCCGGGTACCGAAGTTGTGGCGCTCGGTTGCCAGGAAGAAATAGTCGAGCGCGGTCGTGACGCTGCGGTCCTGTGCGCCGGGCAGCTGAGTCGCGGCGGTTGGCGTATCGCGGCTGGCCTGGCCTTCCAGCTCCTGCTCCGGTGTGCCAGTGACGACGATGCGCGCCCGGTGCTGCAGCTCCGGCAGCCGCAGCCGCAGCGAGATGGGAAACGTGAGGTCCGGCCCCGAACCGTGTTCCAGAAAAAGATCCGCGCCGGCCTTGACGCGCGTGCGGTTCTCTTCCGCCGCGAAGCGCGGATCGTCGAAGAACGAATCGAGCCACTCGGCCGTGGCCAGGATGCCGGTCGAGATCGCGCCGTGCACCACATCGATGGTGCCACGCTGCCCGGGCGCCTGCGCCGGAACCGCTGCCTCGTCCTCCGGCATCGAGCCGGGTTCCACGACCGGCGCGTCGGCTGGCTCCGGCGCAGCGCCGTCTGGCCCGGCCCCGCCGCTCGCATCCCCCGGTGGCGCTTCCTCGACCGCCGCCGGCGGTTCCCCCGCGGGTGGCGCTTCGGCCCGGGCGCTGCCGGTGTCGAGCCAGAGGGCGCACGCGAGCGCGCTGCCGACGGCTACCAACCGATCGACGTGCCACAAGCGCATTTGACAACGCTAGTCCGCGCGCGGGCCACTTCGCTCATCCGGCATCGAGCAACCAGGCAAAAAAAAACAACGGCGTCCGCTGGCCTCAGGACGAATTCCTTCCGAGTGACAAGGGGAGGCTGACTTGGCTGCACTGCATACAAGCCAGGAAAGGGGTCAGGTTTTGCAAGGAAGCATTACTACCCCTTCCGCCCACCCGGGCGCACAGCGTACCGCCATCGTAGCGGGGCGATGTTTCAGTGCAAGACCCGACCCCCTTACCCCGTGGACGCTACACGTCCTCCGGCGTCAACCCGGTGTGTTTCGCCAGGCGCGCGAGCATGCGTGGGCCGACTTCCTCGCTGTCGTGAAATGCGAACACCACATCGGACCAACCGGGCCGGGCAAGCGTTCGGTGCGAGCCTGACTGACGCTTGATTGTCCAACCGATGCGCAGTAACGCCGCCAAGAGCCGCTTGGCCTTGACGGACGGCCACTGACTCATGCCGCGTGAGCGATCGTGAGACTGATCGGTTCAGGGCGGCTTTCGCCGGCTTCGAGGCGTTCGGCCAGAACGCGCAGCGCGAGCACCTCCGCCTTCGCCATCGCCTCGTCGGCGGTTGCGCCGTAGACAGCGACGCCCGGAATCTCCGGAACTTCGGCGAGCCAGCGACCGTCTTCCTCGCGCTCGTATTCGATGGTCAGATTCATGGCCAATTGGATTCCGCTACTTTCGTGCAATTGATTGCAGCTTAGCATCGTTTCGCATGGAGCCCAACGCAGAGTCGGCAATCGATATTGCGCTCCGGAGGAGGAAAGGGGGTCAGAGAAATAGGGCCAGGTCTTGCAATGAAGCATTGCTACCCCTTCCGCCCACCCGGGCGCGCAGCGTACCGCCATCGTAGCGGGGCGATGTTTCAGTGCAAGACGTAACCCCGTTTCCGATCTTTTCCGATGACCCCGTTTCCTGACCCGGGGTGACCAGAAGATGCGCATGCTTGGTCATGAGGGCATACGGGTGAATCCGGCACGCCTACTTTTCCGCGCACGCTCCAGATCATCGAGATAGCTTGCGCCGCAAGGAAGCAGGGCTCGCGGTTGTTGCCGGGCTGAATGTCGTGCGGCGGGATGCCGGGCAGGGAGAAACGCGGTTTTCGCGGCGTGGGGCAACTCCCTTTGAGCGACACCGATTCCCTTTCGGTCGAAACAGACCTTTAACGCCAATGTCAGGGCCGGGGAATATTAGCAGGAATTCCTCTCTGACCCGGATTTGCCTAACGTTGCTCAACGCCCGCCTGCGCAAGCGGCGCCATAAGTGCCACGCCAAATGAACACCGCAGCGCAAACCAGTGTGGGCGCCAGCGGCGCAACCGCGAGTGTTGCGGCACCACGGGAAGCAATGGCGCGGATAAGAAAGGCGCGCTCGCCTGCGGCCCGGCGCGGAAGTGTTGGAGTCGGGTGATCGAACGGACAACAGCGCGAACCGACCACGGCAGGCGATTCAACATGTGTCCCCCCTCCCTGGTGATTGTTGTTGTCTGCCATTCTGTCGACGCTGCTAGATTGCTGTCGATCTGGCGCGCGGAGTTAACATCGGCTAGTCACCGCCAGGTCAGGATTGGCCGCGGGAAAGTCGTGGGGTGTGACGGAAATCCCGGCGGTTCGCCGGGACGACAGCCAAATGACCGACTACCGCAACGCCTGCAAGCGCGCGGTCGGGCGGGGCCGCCGCGCGCGATCCGTGCGGCGGGAGTCTTCGAGCTGTTGCTCGAGGCCGCGGCGGAAGTACTCGCGCGCCTTGTCGGTCTCGCCCAGTTGTTCGAGCAGCAAGCCAAGCTCGCGATAGGCCTCGACCGGGCCGCGGTGCGCGAGGCAGCGTTCGAGGTAGCCGCGCGCCTTCGGCTTCATGCCGTTGGCGAGCGCCACGCGTGCGGCGGCGAGCAGCAGCGCGGCGCTGTCGGCGTGCGCGCCGAGCCACGACTCGATGTGCGTGAGCTGTTCGGTGGCATCGCTCGCGCGCACCTGGCCGTACAGCTCGACCAGGCGCTCGTCCCAGTTGGCCTCGATCGCGGCGCGCACGGTGGCCTCGGCCTCGTCCATCTGACCCTGTTGCATCAGCTGGCGTGCGTACATCGCCACCAGTTGCGGATGGCGTTGCAGCGCCTTGGGCACGGCCTTCCATGCGCGCGCCAGCACCTCGGCCGAGCCGGACGGCAGCGACAGCGCGAGCAGCTCGCGATGCGCCTGCACCTCGAGGGCGTCGATCTCCTTCGGGTCGAGCGCCTGTTGCTGGCGCAGGTCGGGGATCAGTTCGATGAGCCCGGTCCAGTCGCGCAGCTCGGTGTAGATGCGCGCCAGCAGTTGCAGCACCGGGCGGTGCTTCGGATGGTGGTTGCGCAGCTCGGTGAGGGTGGCGAGACATTGCTCCGACTGACCGGCCAGGTGCTGCAGGTACGCCTGGGTCACGCCGATGGCGAGTGTCTGCTGCGGTGTGCTCTGGTGCGCCGCGGCCAGGAACTCGTCGCGCTTCTCGGTATTGCCCCGCGCCTGGCAGGCGATGGCCGCACCGAGGTAATTGAGCAGCGGCGCATCGGCGTAGCGCAGGCCGGCCAGCAGCTCGGTCTCGGCCTCGATCCAGTTGCCCTCCATGAGGCGGGAGAAGCCGCGCGTCAGTGCCGCGCGCGCCCCCCGCGCGGGAGGCCGGAGTCAGGAGGAAGCGCCCCGCGCACC
>CAZVUN010000094.1:10256-12076 GCA_964629975.1 uncultured Acidiferrobacteraceae bacterium
GGGCGGCGAGGCCGCGCGCCAGCGCCGCGCGCGCCGCGCGCGCGCGGCGCTTCACGCGCCAGCGCGCTACGTCGCGCGGAATGTTGAACAGCCGGATGAGCAGATAGAGCGCGGTCGCGAGCACCAGGAATCCAGCGAGTGCCGCCAGCACGAACAGCGTGAGCGGCATCTCGATGCTCCACGGGGCGCGCGCGATCAGCACGTAGCCCGGGTTCTCAAGCGCCCAGAGCGTCGCCACCATGGCGATCAGCAGGACGCCGACGACGAACAGCACGATCCTCACGGATTCGCCCCCTTGCTTTGCAGGCGGCGCAGGGTCTCGAGCGAGGCACTGATGTCCGGCAGGTCGCCGGCGATGCGCGCGTTCATGAGCGTCTCGAGCTCCGCGCGCGTGGTGGCCACCACCTGGGTCTGGCCGTCGAAGTAGTCCTTGAGCCAGTCGAGCGCGATCTTGAGGTTGTTGCGGAACACCGCGACGTTGCCTTGCAGCAGCGCCTGCTGGGCGCCGAACAGCATCAGGCGCACGTTCTCGCGCGCGAAGTACGCCTGCTCGGGCGGCAGCAGCGGCTTCTGCACCGTGAGGTCGTTGCGGATGCGCACCAGGCTCAGCATGTCCTCCCACAGCGTGCGCGCGTTGCTGCGCGCCTCGCGCCCCGGCGCGGCGGCGGTCTGCGCGGCGCTCGCCAGGCGCGCGTCGACCGCGAGCGGCAGCCGGTCGACCTGCTCGGCGATGCTCGCGAGCTTGAGCGCCATGCCGGCGGTGTCGACCTTCTCGAGCGCTTCGAGCGCGGTGATCTCGCGCGCGATCTCGCGCCGGATCGGCAGGTACTTGGGATGGGCCAGCAGGTTCAGCTGCTGGTCGGCGGCGCGCAGCGCGGCCAGCGCCGAGCGCACGTCGCGCGCCAGTTGCAGGCGGTGATTGGCGACCAGCAGCAGGCGTTCGGCCTCGGCCAGCACCCACTCGGCGCGCGACTGGGCGAAGTCGCTCTGGATCTTGTCGAAGCCGCTCTTGAGCACCTGCTGCGTGTCGCGCAGCTCGTTCACCACCACGTCGGTCGTGGCGAGCGACTCGCGCAGCTCGCGCTGCTCGTTGGCAAGTTGCAGCAGCTTGCCCGGCACGTCGGTGGCAAGCAGTTCCTGGCGCTGGTAGAGCAGCACGTACCACAGGTAGCCGGAGGCGATGAGCGCGGCGACCGCAAGGATGAGTGCGAGCCCGGCGCGAATCGTGCCGCGCGGGCGGGCCGGGGCTGGAGGCGGGGTGGATTGCTCGGGCGTGTTCGGATCGTCGGCCATGGCTGCGCGCGTGCGGGTTAGCGGGTCTGGTGGCGGGCGTGCCAGTCCAGCACGGCCTCCAGTATAGCCGCATCGCTCGCCGTGCCGCTAACCAGGATCGGCGCCGTCACGCCGAGCGCGCGCGCCGCCGCGGCGATGCGTTCGCTCACCACCACGAGCGGCGTGCCGGCGAGCAGCCGCTGCCCGTCGGCCCCGAGCAGCGCGTGCAGATTGTGCAGCGCCTCGGCGCTGGTAACGGTGACGATGTCGATGCCGCCCCCCGCCCAGTCGCGCACCAGCGCGCCCACGTCGAGCGCGGGCGCCGTGCGCCGGTAGCAAACGAGGTGCTCGAGGTGCGCGCCGCGCGCCGTCAAGGTGTCGGCCAGCAGTTCCCGTCCGCCCTCGCCACGCACGATCACGACGCGCCGGCCGGCAACCTGCGTGAGCTCGGGCAGCGCCAGCAGCGCCTCGCTGTCGAAGCGCGCGGCCGGGACGAGCACGCGTTCGATGCCGGCGGCGTGCAGGGCGCGGGCCGTGGCCTCGCCGAC
>CAZVUN010000095.1:0-11810 GCA_964629975.1 uncultured Acidiferrobacteraceae bacterium
ACGAGTACGGCTACACCTGCAACATGCTGCGTTTCGTGCAGCACGTGGCCAAGTAAGGCCCTGAACCGCCAAGGACGCCAGGAACGCCAGATTGAGCCGATCAATTGGTGCTTTTCTTGGCGTCCTTGGCGTTCCTGGCGATTCAAATTCTCAGAAAAGGTTTATGGAAATATGTCCGTCATCAAGCTGACCGATCTCGATCTCAAGGGCAAGCGCGTGCTGATCCGCGCTGACCTGAATGTCCCCGTGAAGGACGGAAGAGTGACCTCCGATGCGCGCATCAGCGCATCGCTGCCGACCTTCAACCACTGCCTCAAGGCCGGCGCCAAGGTGATGGTGATGTCGCACCTGGGCCGTCCGACCGAAGGCGAGTATTCGGAGGAGAACTCGCTCAAGCCGGTGGCCGACGACCTGTCGAAAAAGCTCGGCAAGCCGGTGCGCCTCATAAAGGACTGGATCAACGGCGGCTTCGAGGTCGCGGCCGGCGAGCTCGTGCTTCTGGAGAACGTGCGCTTCAACAAGGGCGAGAAGAAGAACCTCGACGAGACCGCACAGAAATACGCCAAACTGTGCGATGTCTTCGTCATGGACGCCTTCGGCACCGCCCACCGCGCCGAGGCCTCGACCCACGGGGTGGCCAAGTTTGCGCCCATCGCCTGCGCGGGGCTGCTGCTGATGGAGGAGCTGGAGGCGCTCACCAAGGCATTGCTCAATCCGAAGCGGCCGATGGTGGCGATCGTCGGCGGCTCCAAGGTCTCGACCAAGCTCACGGTGCTCGAGGCGCTGTCCGAGAAGGTCGACCAGCTGGTGGTCGGCGGCGGCATCGCCAACACCTTCCTCGCAGCGGCCGGCAGGAAGATCGGCAAGTCGCTGGCCGAGGCCGATCTCATCCCGACCGCGAAGAGCCTGATGGAGAAGATGCAGAAGCGCGGCGCCACCATCCCGATCGCGGTCGATGTGGTGGTGGGCAAGAAGTTCGACGCCAACGAGCCGGCGGTCTTGAAGGATGCCGATAGCGTCGCCGACGACGACATGATATTTGACATCGGTCCGAAGAGCGCCCAGCAGCTCGCGGACATCATCATGAAGGCCGGTACGGTGGTGTGGAACGGCCCGGTCGGCGTGTTCGAGTTCGACCAGTTCGGCGAGGGCACCAAGAGAATCGCCCAGGCGATTGCCGCCACCTCGGCCTTCACGCTCGCCGGCGGCGGCGACACCATCGCCGCCATCCAGAAGTACAACATCTACGACAAGGTGTCGTACATCTCGACCGCCGGTGGCGCCTTCCTCGAATTCCTGGAAGGCAAGAAGCTCCCGGCGGTGGATGTCCTGGAACAGCGCGCCAAGCAGTAGCCCGCAGGGGGTGATGGAAGTCTTCATCACCGCCTTTTGCTTCAGAAGCACAGCACCCATGCTCAGACGAACCAAGATTGTTGCCACCCTCGGGCCGGCGACTGACGACCCCAAGGTTCTGGACAAGTTGATCGAGGCCGGCATCGATGTCGTGCGATTGAACTTCTCGCACGACCGGCACGAGGTGCACCGCCAGCGGGCCGAGACCGTACGGGAGCGGGTCAAGGCCTACGGCCGCGAAGTCGGTGTGCTGGTCGACTTGCAGGGCCCCAAGATCCGCATCGGCAAGTTCAAGTCCGGGCCGGTCCAGCTCAGCGAGGGCGACAGCATCGTGCTCGACGCCGACCATCCGCTCGATGCCGGCACCAAGGAGCGTGTCGGCGTGACCTATCGCCAATTGCCCGAGGATGTGAGCCGCGGCAATACGCTGCTGCTCGACGACGGGCGCATCGTGCTGTGGGTCGACAAGGTCGAGGGCAATGCGGTGCACTGCCGGGTCGTCGTCGGGGGCCTGCTGTCCAACAACAAGGGCATCAATCGCCAGGGCGGCGGGCTGTCCGCCAAGGCGCTGACCGACAAGGATCGCGAGGACATCAAGGTGGCGGCCGCGATCCGCGCCGACTACATTGCGATTTCGTTTCCACGCAGTGCCGAGGACGTGAATGAAGCGCGCGGGTTGTTGCGCACCGCCGGTGGTCACGGTGGTGTGATCGCCAAGATCGAACGCGCCGAAGCGGTCGAGAACATCGAAGGCATCCTCGGGGCGGCCGACGCCGTCATGATCGCGCGCGGCGACCTCGGCGTGGAAATCGGCGACGCCGCGGTGCCACCGATCCAGAAGCGCATCATCCGGCTCGCGCGCGAGCGTAACAAGGTCGTCATCACCGCGACCCAGATGATGGAGTCGATGATCGAGAATGCCATTCCGACCCGCGCCGAAGTCTCGGACGTGGCCAACGCCGTGATCGACGGCACCGACGCGGTGATGCTGTCGGCCGAAACCGCCGCTGGCAAGCACCCGGTGGCGGCGGTGTCGGCGATGGACCGCGTCTGCAAGGTGGCGGAACAGGAGCTCGAGGTGCTGCGCTCGCGCCAGCGCTCCGACCGGGTGTTCCAGCGCGTGGACGAAGCCATTGCGATGGCCACCATGTACACGGCCAACCACCTGGCGGTGAAGGCGATCGCCGCCCTTACGGAATCTGGGTCTACTCCCTTGTGGATGTCGCGCATCAGTTCGGGCGTACCGATCTACGCCTTGACGAGCCAATTGGAGACGCGTAGAAAGGTCACGCTCTATCGCGGCGTCTACCCGGTTGCGTTCGAGATCACGACGTCGGACCACGCGACCGTCAATCGTGAAGCGATCGATGAGCTGCGCCGGCGCGGCACGGTGCGTGACGGCGACCTGGTCATCATCACGAAAGGTGATCTGACCGGCGTGATGGGCGGTACCAACGCAATGAAAATCGCTGTGGTGAAGTGACCCGCGTCACCGCACCACGGTATTCGATCTCAGTAATCGCCATTGAAACCTTGAGGAGGACATCATGGCCCTTGTGACCCTGCGCCAACTGCTGGACCACGCCGCCGAACACCAGTACGGCGTCCCGGCGTTCAACGTCAACAACCTCGAGCAGATGCGCGCCATCATGGAGGCGGCGGCCGAAACCGACAGCCCGGTGATCGTGCAGGCCTCGGCCGGCGCGCGCAAATATGCCGGCGCCCCGTTCCTGCGCCACCTGATCCTCGCGGCGATCGAGGAGTGGCCGCACATCCCGGTGTGCATGCACCAGGACCATGGCACCTCGCCGGCCGTGTGCCAGCGCTCCATCCAGCTCGGCTTCTCGTCGGTGATGATGGACGGCTCGCTCAAGGAAGACGGCAAGACCCCGGCCTCCTATGAATACAACGTCAACGTCACCAAGACCGTGGTCGACATGGCGCACGCCTGCGGCGTGTCGGTCGAAGGCGAATTGGGATGCCTCGGCTCGCTCGAAACCGGCACCGCCGGCAAGGAAGACGGCATCGGCGCCGAGGGCAAGCTCGACCACTCGCAGCTCCTCACCGACCCGAACGAGGCCGCGGACTTCGTGAAGAAGACCGGGGTCGATGCGCTCGCGATTGCCATCGGCACCTCGCACGGCGCCTACAAGTTCACCCGCCCGCCGACCGGCGACATCCTCGCCATCGACCGCATCCGGGAGATTCACCAGCGCATCCCGAACGTGCACCTCGTCATGCACGGCTCGAGCTCGGTGCCGCAGGAGTGGCTCAAGATCATCAACTCCTACGGCGGCGACATGGGCCAGACCTACGGTGTGCCGGTCGAAGAGATCGTGCAGGGCATCAAGAGCGGCGTGCGCAAGGTCAACATCGACACCGACCTGCGCATGGCCTCGACCGGCGCGGTGCGCAAGTTCCTCGCCGAGAACAAGAAGGAATTCGACCCGCGCAAGTGGCTCACCGCCGCCACCAAGGCCATGAAGGACATCTGCAAGGCGCGTTACGAGGCCTTCGGCTGCGCGGGCCAAGCCTCGAAGATCAAGCCGATCTCACTTGAGGCCATGAGCATACGCTACGCCAAGGGTGAGCTCGCGCCGAAAGTGAACTGAGATTCTTCCAGCCCTCCGCCTCCGGGAACAGCGCCGCGAGGGCAGAAAGACCGAAGCAGTGCCAAAGGGGCGGGTCACCGCCCCTTTCTTGTTGCAATTGGCAGATGTGCGGTGGATAGTTTGGACATGAGCCGAGGCGATCCGCGTTACCCCTGCCCATGCTGCGGATACCTGGTGTTCCGCATGCAACCGGGCGGCAACGAACGCTGCCCGATCTGTCTGTGGCAAGACGACCTGGCGCAGTTGCGGTTTCCACGACTGCCGGGCAGCGCCAACCACGTCTCGCTCGATGAGGCGCAGCACAATTTCGCCGACTTCGGAGTAGCCGAGCGTCGCCGGCGCGGCGAGGGTCGCGTGCCACTGGCCGAGGACCAGCGCGAACCCGGCTGGCGCCCGCTCGATCCCGGGCGCGACAACATCGAAGAACCGCAGCGCGGCATCGATTACGCCGATACCTATCCGCTCGCCGATACCACCGTGCTGTACTACTGGCGCGCTACCTATTGGCGACGGCTGGCGAGCTGACGCGCGCTGCTCGCCGCATCAGGAGCTTGTCTATAATCGGGTACCGGCGGCCGTGGCAGAGCGCTGGCAGAAGTGCTTCTGACGGGAGGCGATCGTGATTCGATTCATCAATTGCATACGGCGCAGGCCGGACGTGACTGCCGATCAGTTCCGCCAGTACTGGAACGATCCGCAGTTTGTTGCCTTGATCGAGCGGACCGTGGCGCTGACCGGGGCGCTGCGCTATTCCAAGAACGCCACGCTCAACGTCCAGGCCAACGTGACGGTTCAGGAGCAGCGCGGCACGGGCGATCCGTATGACGGCGTGCTCGAATACTGGTGGGACAATGCCGCAGAGCTGATCGCACGTACCCAGAGCGCCGAGGGCCGGGTACTCACCGCGGAGATGCTTGCCTACCAGCGCCAGTTCGTGGATCTGGCCGGCTCGACCGCATTCTTCACCGAGGCCTAGGCACGGTTTGCCCCTGCCGTGGCGGGCACGCGCCCGCGGCCTTGTTCCCGGATTCCCAGGCGCCCACTGACCCGGACCGACCGGCGCGGCGCGGGCCTGGGCCCGGGCCCAAGGTTGCGCCCGCCACGCGCGGCCCGCATCATGCGCACTTCGGCCACACGGGGGGAGACCGGAATGAACCGCGAGAAGGTGATCTTCGCCTTTTTTATCCTGCTGGCACTCACGCTCAATTTCGGATTCTTTATTGGCGACATCGACAACCCCGAGCACCACAACGTCTATGAGCTGTTTGCCGCGATCGTGGTGAGCCTGATCGCCACGGTGCTCAAGTTCGGCGACCGCACCCATCTCGGTTCGGTGCTGCTCGCCACGAGTCTCGTGGCCGATCTGCAGCTGCTCGCGGCCGCGATCGTGTGGGGCTACGTGGAGCACGTGTCGGCGACCGGCATGACGGCGCACGCCATGGCCGCCATCGTGTCGCTGTCGGGCGGCGCGGTGCTCGCCAATGTCACCTCGGTCGTGCTGCTGGTGGTCGAGACGGTCACGATCCGCCGCTGACGGCCCGACCATGCAGAATGTGATCTACGTTCTGCTGCGGCGGCTGCGCACGCCGCTCATCGTACTCATCTGCGCCTACGCCGTGGCGGTGCTGGGGTTCGTGCTGATTCCCGGTGTCGACGCCGAGGGCAATCCACGCCGTATCGACTTCCTGCACGCCTTCTACATCGTGAGCTACACCGCGACGACCATCGGCTTCGGCGAGGTGCCGCATGCGTTTACGCCGGCCCAAAGGCTCTGGACGATCGCCAGCATCTACGCAACCGTCATCGCCTGGGTGTACGCGCTCGGCTCCCTGCTCGCTGCGCTGCAGGACCCGGCCCTTCGCGCGTTGCTGGCCGAGAGCCGGCTGCGCCGCGGGGTGCGCCAGATTGGCGAACCGTTCTACCTGGTCTGCGGCTACGGCGACACCGGCAGCACGCTGGTGCGCGCACTGGCCGATTACGGCATCAAGACCGTGGTCGTCGACATCGACCCGCTGCGCGTGAGCGCGCTCGAGCTCGAGGATCTGCGCCGGCACGTGCCGGGCCTGTGCGCCGATGCGTCCGAACCGGAGGCGCTGTTGAATGCCGGGCTCAAGCACATCAAGTGCGCGGGCGTGGTCGCAGTCACCAACAGCGATGCCGTCAACCTGCAGGTCGCCATCACCGCCAAGCTGCTCAACCCGAGCGTGCGCGTCATCTGCCGTGCCGAGAGCCGCGAGGTCGGTGCCAACATGGCCTCGTTCGGAACCGATCACATCATCAATCCGTTCGACATCTTCGCCGAGCGCCTGGCGCTCGCGCTGCACGCGCCGGGGATGTTCCTGGTACACGAGTGGGTCACCGCGATACCGCACGAGCCGTTGCGCGAGCCGCTCTTTCCGCCACACGGGCGCTGGATCCTGTGCGGGTACGGGCGCTTTGGCAAGGCCCTGCACGAACGATTGAAGGGGGAGGGCGTGTCGGTCACGATCATCGAGGCCGATCCGAAGCTCACGCAACCGCCGCGCGGCACGATCATCGGTTGCGGCACCGAGGCGCAGACACTGCGCGAGGCGGATATCGAGAGCGCGGTTGGCATCGTGGCGGGTACCGACAACGACGCCAACAACCTCTCGATCATCATGACGGCGCGCGAGCTCAACCCGCGGCTGTTCATGGTGGCACGGCAGAACCGGCGGCCGAACGAGCCGATCTTCGCCGTCGCGGATCTCGACCTCGTGATGCAGCGTCCCAGCATCATCGCGCACAAGATCTTCGCACTGATCCGCACGCCCCTGCTGGCAGATTTCCTGGAACTCACGCGCAGCATGCCGAACGCGTGGGGCAATGAGGTGGCAAGCCGGATCAGCGCGGTGACACAAGATCGTGGACCGCACATCTGGGCGGTGCGCCTCAACGCGCAGGATGCCCCGGCCGCATGGCAGGCGCTCATGGACGGCGCCAATGTCACCCTTGGCGCGCTGCTGCGTGACCCGCGTGATCCGGCGGAGCGCCTGGGCTGCTTCGCGCTGCTGGCCAAACGTGCCGAGCAGGAACCGCTGCTGCCGGACGACGACTTCGTGCTGGCCGCGGGCGACGAGCTGCTGTTCTGCGGGCGCTACCGGGCGGCGGACTGGATGGACTGGACCCTCAAGAACGACAGCGTGTTTGCCCGGGTGGTGGGCGGTGGCGACCCGCAGGCCGCCGCAGCGCAGGCGCGCTGACGCGGCGGACGTCAGCGACGCCGAGGCCCCGGGACGCGCGATTGGCTTGCGGCGCGTGAGTGCGGTTTGCCCGCTGCCGGCACGAGAAGCGCCCGCGCCTCTTTGAGCACGAACCTCTTGAACGCCTCGGCGGCAGCGGACAGCCTCTTGCTCTTGCGATGCACCACGAACCAGTGGCGCATGATGGGGAACTCCGCGATGTCGAGCACCACCAGGCGCTTCAGCGCCAGTTCCTGATCGATGGTGGCGCGTGACAGCAGTCCGAGGCCGAGACCGGCCTGCACCGACTGCTTGATGGCCTCGTTCGAACCCACCTCCATGCCGGTCCTAAGTTGCATGCCGCGCTCGTTGAAAAAGCGTTCCATGGCGATGCGGGTGCCGGAGCCGGGCTCGCGCACCAGAAAGGTTTCTTGCTGGATGCGTGCCAGGGGGATGTGTCTCTTGCCGGCGAGCGGGTGATCGGGCGGTGCCACGATCACGAGCGGATTGTCCATGAACGGCTCGGCATCGACATCGGCATCCGCGGGTGGTTGGCCCATGATGACGAGGTCGACGGTGTTCTCGGCGAGCTGGCGCAGTAGCGTTCCGCGGTTGGTGACATCGAGCGTCACGGTCACATCCGGGTAGCGGCGCGAGAAGGTGCCGAGCAGGGTGGGGATGAAGTAGTTGGCGGTCGTGGCCACGGAGATGCGCAGTCGCCCGCCGCTCAGCCCCTTGATCCGGTTCAGAACCGCTTCCAGCTCGTCGAGCTGCTGGGTGATGGTGCGCGCGTAACCAAGCACCTCCTGTCCCGCCTCGGTCAGGTGAATGCGCTTGCCGAGCTGCTCGAAGAGCGCAGTGCCCATGCTTTCCTCGAGCTGCTTTACCTGCATGGAAACAGCCGGTTGTGTGAGGTGCAGCTCAGCGGCCGCGCGCGTGTAGCTCAGGTGCCGGGCAACCGACTCGAACACCTTGAGCTGACGTAGGGTCAGGTGCACAGTAAGCGACCCCGCGGGATAACCATAAGCACTCGCTTATTATAATAATTAAAAACTGTGAATGTCATTTATGGTTATAGACGGGTAGTGTGTGCGTCCATTACCGGGACGGTTGCCCCCGGTAGCGCTGCAAGAAGCGGCTTTTCCGGGGCAGCCAGGCCGATACCAAATTTCAACGAGGAGGCGACATGAGCCAAGCCAAAGTGAAGACCTACAAAGCCGGCGTCAAAGAGTACCGCGAGACCTACTGGATGCCCGACTACAAGCCGCTGGATACCGACATCCTGGCGTGCTTCAAGATCACCCCGCAGGCCGGCGTGCCGCGTGAAGAGGCCGCCGCCGCGGTGGCCGCCGAGTCGTCCACCGGCACCTGGACCACGGTGTGGACTGACCTGCTGACCGACCTCGACTACTACAAGGGCCGTGCCTACCGCATCGAAGACGTACCGGGCGACGACACCTGCTTCTACGCCTTCGTCGCCTACCCGATCGACCTGTTCGAAGAGGGCTCGGTGGTCAACGTGTTCACCTCGCTGGTCGGCAACGTGTTCGGCTTCAAGGCGATCCGCGCGCTGCGCCTCGAGGACGTGCGCTTCCCGATCGCCTATGTGAAGACCTGCGGCGGCCCGCCGAATGGTATCCAGGTCGAGCGCGACATCATGAACAAATATGGCCGTCCGCTGCTCGGCTGCACCATCAAGCCCAAGCTCGGCCTCAGTGCCAAGAACTACGGCCGCGCCGTGTACGAGTGCCTCAGAGGCGGTCTCGACTTCACCAAGGACGACGAGAACGTCAACAGCCAGCCCTTCATGCGTTGGCGCCAGCGCTTCGACTTCGTCATGGAAGCCATTCACAAGGCCGAGAAGGAAACCGGCGAGCGCAAGGGCCATTACCTCAACGTCACCGCGCCGACCCCGGAAGAGATGTACAAGCGTGCCGAGTACGCCAAGGAAATCGGCGCACCGATCATCATGCACGACTACATCACCGGCGGCTTCTGCGCCAACACGGGCCTGGCCAACTGGTGCCGCGACAACGGCATGCTGCTGCACATCCACCGCGCCATGCACGCCGTGCTCGACCGCAACCCGCACCACGGCATCCACTTCCGCGTGCTGACCAAGATCCTGCGCCTCTCGGGCGGCGATCACCTGCACACCGGCACGGTGGTCGGCAAGCTCGAGGGCGACCGTGCCTCCACCCTCGGCTGGATCGACCTGCTGCGCGAGAAGTACATCAAGGAGGACCGCTCGCGCGGCATCTTCTTCGATCAGGACTGGGGTTCCATGCCGGGCGCCTTCGCCGTGGCCTCCGGCGGCATCCACGTGTGGCACATGCCGGCACTGGTGACGATCTTCGGCGACGACGCCGTGCTGCAATTCGGTGGCGGCACGCTGGGACACCCGTGGGGCAACGCTGCGGGTGCCGCGGCCAATCGCGTCGCGCTCGAGGCCTGCGTGGAAGCGCGTAACCAGGGCATCGCCATCGAGAAGGAAGGCAAGGCCATCCTGGAGAAGGCCGCCAAGTCGAGCCCGGAGCTCAAGATCGCCATGGAAACGTGGAAGGAGATCAAGTTCGAGTTCGACACCGTCGACAAGCTGGACGTGGCGCACAAGTAAGAAGGGCCGCGAACCGCCAAGGACGCCAAGGACGCCAAGATTGTTCAGTTGTCCTTGGATGTTCGAGGCGCGTCAGAACTTAACGATTACTGAAACTGTCATCGCGCTTTAACCCGGATTCCTTGGCGTTCATGGCGTCCTTGGCGGTTCATGAGATTAGGAGTTAAACAATGAGCGAAATGCAGGACTACAAGTCGAGCCTGAGCGATGTCGCCAGCCGCAAGTTCGAGACCTTCTCCTACCTGCCGGCGATGGACAAGGAGGAGATACGCAAGCAGGTCGAGTACATCGTCAAGCGCGGCTGGAACCCGGCGATCGAGCACACCGAACCGGAAAACTCGTTCGACCATTACTGGTACATGTGGAAACTGCCGATGTTCGGCGAGACCAACGTCGACAAGATCCTCGCCGAGGCCGAGGCCTGTCACAAGGCGCACCCGAACAATCACGTGCGCCTGATCGGCTACGACAACTTGAAGCAGTCGCAGGGCGCCGCGATGGTGATCTACCGCGGCAAGATGAAATAGGCACTTCCGGCATCGGGGAAGTTCGGGCCCCTGTCCGGAAGACCGGACAGGGGCTTTTGTTTTCCGGAATTGATGAGGTCACGACCATGAGCAAGACCAGCGCAGCAACAAGGACCGAGGCGACGGAAGTGTCCCAGTACCTGGTGACGCAGGAACCGTACTACCGTCCGGTTTCCAATGAAGTCGAGCTGTACGAGGCCGCCTACAGCGTGCGCATGCCGGTGATGTTGAAGGGCCCGACCGGCTGCGGCAAGTCGCGCTTCGTGGAATACATGGCCTGGAAGCTCGGCAAGCCGCTCATCACCGTGGCCTGCAACGAGGACATGACCGCGAGCGATCTGGTCGGCCGCTACCTGCTCGATGCCTCCGGCACGAAGTGGCACGACGGCCCGCTCACCGTGGCGGCGCGCATCGGCGCCATCTGCTACCTCGACGAGGTGGTCGAGGCACGCCAGGACACCACGGTCGTGATCCATCCGCTCACCGACCACCGCCGCCAGCTGCCGCTCGACAAGAAGGGCGAGCTGGTCAACTGCCATCCGGACTTTCAGCTGGTGATCTCGTACAACCCGGGCTACCAGAGCCTGATGAAGGATCTCAAGCAGTCCACCAAGCAGCGCTTCGGGGCCATCGACTTCGACTATCCCGAGGCGGAGGTGGAGAGCGAGATCATCATGCACGAGACCGGGGTCGACAAGGCCACTGCCGAGAAGCTGGTGCAGATCGCGCACCGCGCGCGCAACCTCAAGGGTCACGGCCTCGACGAGGGCATCTCGACCCGCCTGCTCGCCTATGCCGGCGCACTGATCGCCAAGGGCATCGCGCCCCGGGCCGCCTGCCAGATGACGCTGGTGCGGCCGATCACCGACGACCCGGACATGCGCGACACGCTCGACGCGGCGATCAATACCTATTTCTGATTTTGAACCGCCAAGACGCCAAGAACGCCAAGGAAGGCAAGAATGGATGCGAAAGCAGAACCGCATAAGGAGCTGGATGAACTGGCGAGCACAGTGATCGGCGCGGCCATTGAAGTACACCGGCATCTCGGACCCGGTTACCTTGAGAGTGTGTATGAGGAAGCGTTGGCAGTTGAGTTGTCGCAGCGGAAGATCGAATATCGGAGACAACATCCAGTGTCCGTGGAATACAAAGGCCAGGCGGTTGGAGAAGGAAAAATTGATTTATTGGTCGGTGACCAGCTGGTTGTTGAGTTGAAGGCAGTGGAGGCATTACTGCCAGTGCATAAGGCGCAGCTGATCTCGTATCTCAAGGCGAGCAGACTGCATCTGGGTCTGCTGATCAATTTCAATGTACCGGTGCTACGAGATGGCATCCAACGCGTCGCTTATACGATTTGATTTTCTTGGCGTCCTTGGCGCCTTGGCGGTTCAAGAAGGAATCATATGAGTGTTGACCTCAAGGAATACCACGCCCAGCTCGACGGGCTCGACCCGCATGTCCGCGCCACGCTCGAGGCGAGCTTCCATGAGGCGGCGCG
>CAZVUN010000096.1:0-11724 GCA_964629975.1 uncultured Acidiferrobacteraceae bacterium
GATGTGCCAGGGTCACGGCGCTCTCGAAAAATGGGTGAATTTCAACAAACTGCTAACCGGGTCGCGGCGCCCGTGCGCCGCCGCCTTGAGTGCTGCGCATGACTACACCTCCCGCCATTGCCCTGACACCCGGCGAACCGGCCGGCATCGGGCCGGATCTGTGCGTGGCGCTGGCGGCGCTGGCGCCGGCGGCGCGCGTGGTGCTGATCGCCGATGCCGAGCTGCTCGCGGCGCGCGCCCGACGGCTGCACCAGCCGCTCGTGCTCGCGCCCTGGGAGCCGGCAGCGCGCGCCCCCGGGTTGTACCTGCTGCCGGTGCCGACGCGCGCGCCGGTGCAACCCGGGAAGCTCGAGCGCGCCAACGCCCCCTACGTCATGGCCACGCTGCAGCGCGCGGTCGCTGGCTGTCTGGATGGCGAGTTTGCCGCGCTCGTCACCGGCCCGGTGCACAAGGGCATACTCAACGACGCCGGCATCCCGTTCACCGGCCATACCGAATTCCTGGCTGCGCAAAGCGGTGCTTCCCAGGTGGTGATGATGCTGGCGGCACCGGACTTGCGGGTGGCGCTCGCCACCACCCACCTGCCGCTTGCAGCGGTCGCGCAGGCCATCACGGCGCAGCGGCTGAGCGCAGTGCTGCGCGTGCTGCATGACGGCCTGCGGGGCCGGTTCGGTATCGCGCGGCCGGTCATTCTGGTGTGCGGGCTCAACCCGCACGCCGGCGAAGCCGGCCACCTCGGGCGCGAAGAGATCGAGGTGATCGCACCGGTCGTGCAGCAACTACGCTCGCAGGGGATGGACCTGCGCGGCCCGGTACCGGCCGACACCGCCTTCATTCCGGCGCAGCGCGCGGGCGTCGACGCCGTGCTCGCCATGTACCATGACCAGGGCCTGCCGGTGCTCAAGGCGCATGACTTCGCGCATGCCGTCAACGTCACGCTCGGTCTGCCGTTCGTGCGCACCTCGGTCGACCACGGCACGGCGCTCGAGCTGGCGGGCAGCGGCCGGGCGGATGCCACGAGCCTCAAGGCGGCGCTCGATCTCGCCATCCAGCTCGCCGCCCGATGAGCGCCCACCGGGCGAAGAAGCGCTTCGGCCAGCACTTCCTGCGCGATGCACGCGTGGTCGAGCGCATCGTGCGCGCCTTCGCGCCGCAGCCGGGCGATGTCGTTGCCGAGATCGGTCCCGGCGAAGGGGTATTGACCCGGGCGCTGCTCGGCCGGGTCGCGCGCCTGCATGCCATCGAGCTCGACCGCGACCTGGTCGCGCACCTGCAGCGCGCCTTCCCCGCCGAGGCGCTCACGCTGCACAACGCCGATGCGCTGCGCTTCGATTTCCGCAGCCTGGTCACCGGCGGCGGGAAGCTGCGGCTCATCGGCAACCTGCCGTACAACATCTCGACGCCGCTGCTGTTTCACCTGCTCGATCAGGTGGAGGTGGTACACGACATGCTGTTCATGCTGCAGAAGGAAGTCGTGGACCGCATGGCCGCCGCCCCGGGCGGCCGCGACTACGGGCGCCTGAGCGTCATGGTGCAGTGGCGGCTGGCGGTGGAAAAACTGTTCGACGTCGGACCGGCGGCGTTTTCGCCGCCGCCGCAGGTCGAGTCCGCGGTGGTGCGCCTGACACCGCACGCCCCGCCACCGATTGCGGTGACTGACGCGCAGCGCTTCGGCCACATCGTGCAGGCCGCCTTCGCCCAGCGGCGCAAGACCCTGCGCAACAACCTCAAGGGCATGCTCGATGCCGATGCGCTGGCGCAGATCGGCATCGACCCGAACCGCCGGGCGGAGACCCTCACGCTCGAGGAGTTCGCACGGCTGGCGCGCGCTTGAGGGGCGCTGTCGGCGGGCACCGTCATCCGACCGGTTGGAGCGACACGGCGGTGATAGCCATGGCGCGCTTGTCGATCGCGGTAATCGCGCTGGCCCTGGCGTCCGCCCAGGTGCTGGCGGCGAGCTGGACGACGTCCTCGTTCCGCACGGCGAGCGGCAAGCTCGTCACGCCCGGGATCACCATGACCGAAGTGCTGCGCGATGCCGGCGAGCCGGTTAACCGCACCCGGCTGTCCGAGGGCATCAGTACCGACGGTCGCGCCGGTGAGGCAATCGAGGTGTGGACGTTCCGCGGCGGTGACGGCCTCTATGACGTGACCTTCAAGGGCACGAAGGTCAGCAGGATCGAAGTCAGCGCCGACCGCTGAGCCCCGCTAGGCGCGGCCGCCACCCTCGTGGCGTGGCTCGAGCCGCGCCATCTGCCCCTCGATCCAGGCCTCGACGCGCTGATTGATCTGCTCGGGCGAGTGGCCGTGCGTGGCGATCGCCGGCCCGATCACCACCTCGATCGTGCCGGGCTTCTTGAGAAAGCCGCGCCGCGGCCAGTAACTGCCGGCGTTGTGCGCCACCGGGATGACCGGGTAGCCGGTCTCGGCGGCCAGTACCGCGCCGCCGATGCCGTAGCGGCGCTTGTGGCCGGGGGCGACACGCGTACCCTCCGGGAAGATCACCACCCAGATGCCCTCGGCGAGGCGCGCGCGCCCCTGCTCGACCACCTGCGCCACCGCCTTGCGCCCAGCGCCGCGATCGATGGCGATCGGTTTGAGCAGGGCCAGACCCCAGCCGAAGATCGGAATCCACATGAGCTCGCGCTTGAGCACCCAGGTTTGGGGCGGGAAGATCTCCTGGAATGCGATCGTCTCCCAGGCGGACTGGTGCTTGGCGAGGACGATGGCGGCGCCGTGCTTCGGCAGGTGCTCGCGGCCGGTGACGTGATACTTGAGGCCGCACAGGTGCCACGCCAGCCAGGTATGGAACCGTCCCCACAGGCTGAGCAGCCGGTAGCGCGCGTGAAACGGCAGCAGCGCGGCCAGCAACAGCGCGGGCGGCACCACCAGCGGCACCGACAGCCACATGATGGCGTTGAACAGGAGCGAACGGACGGCCTGCACGTCAGGGATGGGCAAGCTCGCCGGACAGCAGCGCTTCGGTGAACGCCGCGAGATCGGCGTACACCGGCACGCCGGCGAGCTGCTGGCTCTTCTTGAGGGTGCGCTCGCCCTTGCCGGTGCGCACCAGCACCGGCAGTGCCTGGGCGGCGCGCGCCGCCACGATGTCGCGCTCCGAATCACCCACGGCGTAGACACCGTGCAGGTTGATCTTGAGCCGCTCGATGATCTCCTCCAGCAAGCCGGGCAGCGGCTTGCGGCAGCGGCAGCCGTCGTCCGGCCCGTGCGGACAGAAGAAGATCGCCTCGATCTCCCCGCCCTTGGCGCGCACCGCGTCGAGCATCTTGGCGTGGATGCGCCCGAGCATGTCGAGATCGAACAGGCCGCGCGCCACGCCCGACTGGTTGGTGGCGACCACGATCTTGTAGCCGGCGCGCTGCAGGCGCGCGATCGCCTCGAGACTGCCCGGGATCGGTACCCACTCCTGCGGCGACTTGATGTAGTCGTCGGAATCGCGGTTGATCACACCGTCGCGGTCGAGGATGACGAGCTTCATGTCAGTCGCGGAACTCCGACACGCGGATGCGGCCGTTGATCATGCGCGCCTCGCGCCCCTCGAGCTTGCGCATCTTGTCCCAGAACGCCTGGTTGAGATCAAAGTCCTGGGCGATGGCCGTGCCGATCAGCAGGATCATGAGATCGGCGACCTCCTCGGCGAGCGCTTCCCGGGGCTTGCCCTTGGTGACGCAGGCGGCGATCTCGCCGAGCTCCTCGCTCATGAGCGCCACGCGGTAGGTCATGTCCTCGCCGCCGGTTTCGCGAAAACGGTGCTTGGCGTGAAACGCCTGCACCGCCGCCAGCATCGCTGCGTAGGAATCCGGGTTCATCGTGCTCAGCCCTGCAACCGTGAGATGTCGGCCACCTGCAGAAACAACCCGCTCAGGCCGTTGAGCAGCGCCAGGCGATTGGCGCGCAGCGCAGGGTCCTCGGCCATGACCATGACCTCATCGAAGAAGGCGTCGACCGTCGGGCGCAGGGCGGCCAGCTGCTTGAGCGCGGCGGTGTAATCGCCGCGCGCGATGAGCGGCGCCACCTCGCCGCGCAGGCGGCGCACGGCCGCGGCCAGCGCCTGCTCGGCGGGCTCCACCAGCAGCGCCTCGTTGACCTCGATGGCGGGCGTGCCCTCGGCCTGGCGCAGGATGTTACGGATGCGCTTGTTGGCCGCGGCCAGCGCCTCGGCCTCGGGCAGCTCGCGGAACTTCTGTAGCGCCATGAGGCGCGGCAGCACCTGGTCAAAACGCGTCGGGTTCTGCGACAGTACCGCATCGATCTCGTCCGGCAGGAACCCGCGCTCGCGCAGGTAGGGCTTCAAGCGTTCGAGCATGAAGCCGTGCAGGCCGGCGCCCAGCCCATCGGCCAGCACCTCGCGCGGATAGAAGTCACGCGCCAGCTCGATCAGCGCCACCACGTCGAGCGGCAGGGCCTTCTCCGTGAGCAGGCGCACGACACCGAGCGCCTGGCGGCGCAGACCATAGGGGTCCTTCTCGCCGGTCGGCACCAGGCCGATGCCGAAGATTCCGACCAGGCCGTCGAGCCGGTCGGCGAGCGCCACCGGCAGCGCGAGCGCCGAGTGCGGCAGCGCATCGGCGGCGGTGCGCGGCCAGTAGTGCTGCGCGATGGCCTCGGCCACCGCCGGGTCTTCGCCGTCGTGCAACGCGTAGTAGCGACCCATGATGCCCTGCAGTTCCGGGAACTCCCCGACCATGTCGGTGAGCAGATCGGCCTTGGCCAGACGCGCGGCACGCTCGACCCTGGCGATGTCGGCCTCCGCCAGCACCCCGGGCGCGACCAGGCGCGCGGCGATCTCGACCGCGAGCTTGGTGATGCGCTCGACGCGCTCGGCCTGGCTGCCGAGCCGGTTGTGATAGACGACATTGGCCAGGCGCGGCAGGCGCGCGGCGAGCGTCAGCTTGCGGTCCTGGTCATAGAAGAACTTGGCGTCCGACAGGCGCGCGCGCAGCACGCGTTCGTTGCCGTGGATGATGCGCTCCGGGCGTGCCGTCTTGATGTTGCTCACGAACAGGAAATGCGCGAGCAGCCGGCCCTGGCGGTCGGCGAGCGGAAAGTACTTCTGGTGCTGCTGCATGCTGGTGATCAGGCACTCGGGCGGCACCGCCAGGAAGTCCTTGCTGAAGCTGCCGACGTACACCGCCGGGTACTCGACCAGGCTCGCCACCTCCTCGACCAGCTCGGCGCTGCGCCCGAGGCCCCAGGTGACGGCGGCGCCGAACTTGCGCGCGGCGGCGTCGAGCTGCTTTTCGATGAGCTTCACGCGCGCCTCGAAGCTCGCGATTACATGGCCGTGCCGCGCCAGCGCCTTTTCGTAGTCGCCGGCGCGCGTGAGTGTCACCACGCCGCGACCGAGAAAGCGATGCCCGCGCGTGCGCTTGCTGCTCTTGAGGCCCAGTACCTGCCCGGGCACGAGCTTGTCGCCGTGCAGCAGCACCAGCCCGTGCACGGGACGGACGAACTGCGCCTCGCCCTCGCCCCAGCGCATGAGCTTGGGCGTCGGCAGCCGCTTGAGCGCCGCCTCCACCACCTCGGGCAGGTGGCGCGCGAGCGGCTCGCCCTTCTGCCTGCTGCGGTAAACGAAATACTCGCCCTTCTCGCCGGCGTGGCGCTCGAGCGCCTCGACCGCGACCCCGCAGGAGCGGGCGAAACCGGCGAGCGCCGCGGTCGGCTTGCCATCACCGTCAAGGCCGGCGGCGACCGCCGGGCCCTTGCGCTCGACGATGCGGTCGGGCTGGCGCGCGGCCACCGCCGAGATGCGCACCGCCAGACGGCGCGGGGTGGCGAACGGCTGCGGTGCGCTGTGGACGCTGAGGAAGTTGCGTGCCTGCAGGCCCTCGAACAGCGCCTTGCTGAACGCCTCGGACAGGCGCGCGAGCGCACGCGGCGGCAGCTCCTCGGTGAGCAGCTCGACCAGCAGGTCGGGAGGCGTCGTGCGGGCCGCCATGGTCAGCGCGCCGCCGCGCCCTTGAGCGCCGGGAAGCCGAGGCGCTCGCGCGCGGCGTAGTAGGCCTGCGCCACCTCGCGCGAGAGCGCCCGCACGCGCGCGATGTAGCCGGCGCGCTCGGTGGTCGAGATCGCCCCGCGCGCATCGAGCAGGTTGAAGGCATGCGAGCACTTCATGACCATCTCGAAGGCCGGCAGCGGCAGGCCCGCCTCGATCAGACGCCGGGCCTCGGACTCGAAGCCGTTGAACTGCTCGAGCAGCCACGGCACGTTGGCGAGCTCGAAGTTGTAGCGCGACTGTTCGACCTCGTTCTGGTGATAGACATCGCCGTAGCTGACATCGCGCGTCCAGGCGAGATCGAAGACTTTTTCCACGCCCTGCAGGTACATGGCCAGCCGCTCGAGGCCGTAGGTGATCTCGCCCAGCACCGGCTTGCAGGGCAGCGAACCGACCTCCTGGAAATACGTGAACTGGGTGACCTCCATGCCGTCGAGCCACACCTCCCAGCCAAGCCCCCAGGCGCCGAGCGTGGGCGATTCCCAGTCGTCCTCGACGAAGCGGATGTCGTGCTTGGTGGTGTCGATGCCGAGCGCGCGCAGCGAGCCGAGATAGCGCTCCTGGATGTCGGCTGGCGAGGGTTTGAGCACCACCTGGAACTGGTAGTAGTGCTGCAGCCGGTTGGGGTTCTCGCCGTAGCGCCCGTCCTTGGGGCGGCGCGAGGGCTGCACGTAGGCCGCGTTCCACGGCTCCGGGCCGAGCGCGCGCAGGAACGTGGCGGTGTGGAAGGTGCCGGCACCGACCTCGATGTCATACGGTTGCAGCAGCACGCAGCCCTGGCGGGCCCAGTAGGTCTGCAATGCGAGGATCAGGTCTTGAAAGGTCACGACGGGTGGGCCTGGGCGGGGTGCGGAGCCGGCGCGGATTATAGCGTGGCGTTCGCGGCGCACGCGAGGCGCGCTTACGGCGCCTCGCTGACCGGCGCCGGCGGCGCACCGAACTCCTCGAGCCTGAGATCGCCGGGGAAACGCACGATCAGCCCGAGGATCTTGGCCACGCGTCGCTCGAAGGCTTCGGTGCGCGTTGCCGGATTGTTCTTGAGCGGGCTCGGCAGGGTCGCGGCGAGCTCGACCGCCTGCTGCAGCGTAAGCTCGCGCGCCGGCACGCCCCAATAGGCTTCGGCCGCGGCCTGCACGCCGTAGAGGCCGGGGCCGAACTCGGCCACGTTGAGGTAGAGCTCAAGGATGCGGGTCTTGCTGAGCTGCTGCTCCATGCCCCAGGTCAGCACCAGCTCGTGCCACTTGCGCAGCGGGTTCTTGGCCGGCGTGAGAAACAGATTCTTGACCGTCTGCTGCGAGATGGTGCTGGCGCCGAGCGCGAACCGACCCTCCGCCCAGTTGTAGTTCATCGCCTCCTTGAAGGCGATGAGATCGAAGCCCTTGTGCTCCCAGAAGCGGCTGTCCTCCGCGAGGATCACTGCGCGCGTCAGGTGGCGCGGCAGCTGCGCATACGCGACCGGCTGCCAGCGCGGCTTCGGCCACTGCGGGTTGCTGGCACGCTGGCGCTCGTACTCGGCGAGAAAGCTCGACTTCGGCACCGGTCCCTGCGCGTACTGCTTCCAGTCCGGCCAGGTGGCGTACAGATAGAAGAAATCGGCGAGCAGCAGGATGAGCGCGATGCGCAGCACCCAGCGCAACCCGCGCGCCGTGCGGGCCACGGGGCTAAACCAGCGAGCGAACCAGGTACGACGCACGGGCGCGGACAGGACACCGACCAAACCGGGGCCGTCATTCTAGCCGAGCACCCGCCGGCGCGGCCGGCCCCCGCCCACTATTGGCAAGTGCGCCGCTTTCCGCTAAGGTGACGCGCGGTTTGGGCCAGCGCCTGGATCACCCTGGAGGAGCCGGCCGCGACGCCGGACCATAGCCGAAATAACGAGAGAGTGACGGGCCCGCGTGCGGGCCCGTTTTCTTTTGCAGCTGCGGCGGGCCGGCCCGTGGGGGTACCATGGGCGGCCCGCCGCCTGCCGAGCCGTGCCATGTCGACGCCGAACCCTGCAGCCCAGTCCGCTTCCCGTTGCCCGCCGCGGCGTGCGCTCGCGCTGATCTCGGGCGGCCTCGATTCGCTGCTCGCCGCCAAGCTCGTCCTCGAGCAGGGCGTACACGTCGAGGGCATCAACTTCTACACCGGCTTCTGCGTCGAGGGCCACACCCACGCCATCCGTCGCGCGCACCAGCACAAGCCCAGGCGCAACAACGCCCTGTGGGTCGCCGAGCAACTCGGCATCAAGCTGCACATCATTGACGTGATCGAGGAATACAAGGACGTCGTGATCAATCCCAGGCACGGCTACGGCGCCAATCTCAACCCCTGCCTCGACTGCAAGGGCTTCATGGTGCGCAAGGCGCGCGAGTGGATGGATGCGCACGGCTTTGACTTCCTCGTCACCGGCGAAGTGCTGGGCCAGCGCCCGATGTCGCAGCGCCGCGACACCCTGCCGGTGGTGGAGCGCGAAGGCGGCGCGAGCGACCGGCTGCTGCGGCCGCTCAGCGCCAGACTGCTTGCGCCGACGCTGCCGGAACGCGAGGGCTGGGTCGACCGCGCCCAGCTCAAGGATTTCAGCGGGCGCTCGCGCAAGCCGCAGATGGCGCTCGCCGCACACTACGGCTTCAGCGACTACGCGCAGCCCGCCGGGGGCTGCTGCTTTCTCACCGACGCGCAGTACTCGCACAAGCTCGCCGACCTGTGGCGCACGCGCGGCCGCAAGGTCTACGAGCTCGACGATATCATGCTGCTCAAGGTCGGCCGGCACCTGCGGCCACGGCCGCACTTCAAGCTGATCGTGGCGCGCGACGAGGGCGAGAACAATTACCTGCATGGCTACCGCGGCCGCTACCCGCACCTGTATGCACTGAGTCACGTCGGGCCGCTGGTGCTGCTCGAGGGCACGGCCGACGACGCCGATCTCGAGCTCGCGGCACGCCTGACGGCGCGCTTCGGCAAGGGACGCGACGCGCCCGCTGTCGAGGTTGCGGTTGTCGACAGCACCGGCACGATGCGCCGCCTGACGGTCGCCCCGCTACCTGCCGGCGAGCTGCCGGCCGAATGGTATCTGTGAGCACCACCGAGCTCGACGCCCGCGGTCTGCTGTGTCCGCTGCCGGTGATCCGTACCCAGGATGCGGTTGCCCGGCTCAAGCCCGGCGATACGCTGGTCGTGCATGCCACCGACCCCGGCGCGCTGCACGACATCCCGGCCTGGTGCCGCGTGCACGGCCACACGGTCATCGGCACCGAGCGCGCCGGGCGCAACGTCACCATCACCGTGCGGGTGAGCGGCGCATGAGCGACACGCATCACCACGAGTTGCTCGACACCTCGAGTCCGCAGCGCTATCGCGCGAGCCTGCGCGTGACCCTGGTCAACGTTGCTTCCAACCTGGCGCTCACCGTCGCACAGGTGGTGATCGGGTTTCTCGGTCATTCGCAGGCGCTCATCGCCGATGGCCTGCACACGCTGTCCGACATGCTGGCAGATCTGCTGGTGCTGCTCGCGCTGCAGCACGGGCGGCACGGGGCCGACGCCGAGCACCCCTACGGGCACGAGCGCATTGAGACCGCAGTCACGCTGATCCTCGGCGTGATCCTGCTCGGCGTCGGGGCGGGCATCGCCATTCGTGCCGGCATCCGGCTGTACGCGGCCGAGGCCGTCATCGTGCCAAGCCAGCTGACCCTGTGGGTGGCACTCGGCACCCTGCTCGCCAAAGAGGCGATGTATCGCTACACGCTGCGCACCGCGGAGCGCTTCGATTCCAACATGCTGCGTGCCAGCGCCTGGCATCACCGCTCAGATGCCCTGTCCTCGCTGATCGTGGCCGCCGGCATCGGCGGCAGCCTGGTCGGCTTCGTCTACCTCGATGCGCTGGCCGCCATCATCATCGCGGTGATGATCGGCAGGATCGGCGTGCAGCTCGCCCGGCAGTCGTTTCGCGAGCTGGTCGACACCGGCCTCGATGCCGAGGAGATCGCCGCCATCCGCCGCGTCATCACCGCCGCCGGTGGGGTGAAGGCGCTGCACCTGCTGCGCACGCGCCGCATCGGCGGCAAGGCGCTGGTGGACGTGCACATCATCGTCGATGAGCGCCTGAGCGTTTCGGAAGGCCACCAGATCAGCGAGACGGTGCGCGCCAGCCTGCTGCGTGAAGTCCCGGGCATCGTCGATGTGATGGTGCACATCGACACCGAAGACGATGTGCAGGGCGCGAGCTGTGCCCACCTGCCGCTGCGCAGCGTGGTGCTCGCGCGCCTGCAGGACTACTTCCGCGACATCCCGGAAGCCGCGCGTATCGAACACACGACCCTGCACTACCTCGACGGTCGCATCGATATCGAGCTGCTGTTGCCGCTCGCGGTGGCCACGGACGCGGCCGGGGCGCGCGCGCTGGCGGAGCGTTTCGCGCAGGCGGTGCGCCACGATCCGGACATCGGCGCGGTCGATGTGCGCTATCATTGAATGCACCATTTCGGTTCACCTGTCTGGACGTACGCCCTTTATTGGTGCATTTTTCTTCCTTTCTTTCCCATAATGTAGTGCAAGTTATTGATTTTAAAAACTCGAATTAATGGCATACAATCTGCTCTAAAACAGGGCACAATTTCTCACATCATTCCCTTCTGAGGAGGAAAACCATGGCCGGTGGCGCCGACGTACTGAAGATGATCCAGGAAAAGAACGTGAAGTTCGTCGACTTCCGTTTTACCGACACCAAGGGCAAGGAGCAGCATGTCTCGGTGCCGGCCCATACTATCGAGGCCGACACCTTCGAGAGCGGCAAGATGTTCGACGGTTCATCGATTGCCGGCTGGAAGGGCATTCAGGAGTCGGACATGATCCTCATGCCGGAAGCCAGCACCGCCGTGATGGACCCGTTCATGGAGGAGCCGACCCTGATCCTGCGCTGTGACGTGGTGGAGCCGTCCACCATGCAGGGCTACGAACGTTGCCCGCGCTCGCTCGCCAAGCGCGCCGAGGCCTACCTCAAGAGCACCGGGATCGCCGACACCGCCTATTTCGGCCCGGAGGCGGAGTTCTTCATCCTCGACGACGTGCGCTGGGGCGCGGACATGTCCGGGTCGTTCGTCAAGATCGACTCGGAAGAGGCCTCATGGAATACCGAGAAGGTCTACGAGGGCGGCAACCTCGGTCACCGTCCGGGTGTCAAGGGCGGCTACTTCCCGGTACCGCCGGTCGATTCGCAGCAGGACATCCGCTCGGCCATGTGCCTCGCCATGGAAGAGATGGGCCTGATCATCGAGACCCATCACCACGAAGTGGCGACCGCCGGTCAGAACGAGATCGGCATGAAGTTCAACACCCTGGTGAAGAAGGCCGATGAGCTGCAGATCTACAAGTACTGCGTGCACAACGTGGCGCACAGCTACGGCAAGACCGCGACCTTCATGCCGAAGCCCATCGTCGGCGACAACGGTTCAGGGATGCACGTGCACCAGTCGCTCGCCAAGGCCGGCCAGAACCTGTTCTCGGGCAACGAGTACGGCGGCCTGTCACAGCTCGCGCTCTACTACATCGGCGGCATCATCAAGCATGCCCGGGCACTGAACGCCATCACCAACTCGCTCACCAACAGCTACAAGCGCCTGGTGCCGGGTTTCGAGGCCCCGGTGATGCTCGCCTACTCGGCGCGCAACCGCTCGGCCTCGATCCGCATCCCGTACGTGCCGAACCCGAAGGCGCGCCGCATCGAGGTGC
>CAZVUN010000097.1:0-11561 GCA_964629975.1 uncultured Acidiferrobacteraceae bacterium
TGAGGGACAAAATTAGTTGCCGATCAGGGGACAATTAGCATTGGCGCTGACACCCAAACGCTGCACGCGAATTGCCGTGGTGGTACGTCTTTCCGGCATCGGCCCGCTGCCGCGATCCGTACAGTGGCGGCATCAAGCGGCATCATCTCGATGACTCCGTCATCCAGCGCGCGGTGCGACAAGCGGTGCGCGCGGCCGGGATCATGAAGCCGGTTTCCTGCCACACCTTGCGGCATTGCTTCGCGACGCACCTGCTTGCCGCCGGACACGACATCCGGACAATCCAGGAGCTGCTCGGCCACCAAGACGTACGCACGACCATGATCTACACGCACGTTCTCGGCAAGGGTGCGCGAGGCGTGTCGAGCCCGATCGATGCGATGTTTCCGGTCCTGACTCGGGAGATGCCAGCGCATGCTGCGCGCTAGTCCAGGATGTCTGCGCCGCCTTACGCCGAGCTGCATTGCGTTTCCAGCTTCACCTTCCTGCGCGGGGCGTCGCACCCGGAGGAGCTGATCGAAGCCTTCTCGGAGATGTTTGCTACCACCTCTCGGGTAGCCTCGGGGTGATGGACAGCGATGGAGTCAAAAATACCGTGCAGCCAGCGATGAGCTTTTTCAGTCCACCTTACTTATTTCTGCCACGTGCGGATGCGCCGCTTCACTTCCTTGTCGGGCAGGATCTGGCCGTCGCGCGCATCGGCAAGACCGCGGTCGATCATCCGTTCGAACGCCAGTTCACGGAGGATTTCTTCGTATGTCGCGTCGTCGGGTTGAGATCGGATGATTTCCGTCATCTTTTTCTCGGCGGTGGACATGACAACTTATTTTTTTCTGATCGACAACTCAGGCGGCGATCTGCTCGAAGGAGAAGTGCGGGATGTCAGCACGCTTGCTCGCATGTTCGATTGTAATGCCGACGATCTCGCCTTTGGCGTCCAGGTCAAGAAGGGTATTTTCATCCAGGTCCTTGGTTTCCTCGACCGTTGCCGGGCGCAGCTCGATATACAGAGTGTCTGTGTCCTGAAAGTACTGGATTTTCATGGCGCAAATCCTCTATCGAAGAACGCATTATGCACAGTCTGCCCATCCGGCAACAGAACTACCCGCAGGTACTTTCCATTAGCTTCCGGAATGTGTGCCCAGCGGCGAATGCGTCCATCTTGTTGGACCATTTCCCGAATTGGGTGATTGATCGCACGTTCAATCCACTCGATGCGGATCTCCGTGCGATCCGGACGCAGTCGCATCGCTTGGAAGTACTGCGTGAATTTCACAATTTTCAGTGTATCAGCGGTCGGGGAAAGCACAACCCATTGTGACGTGACCGACCATGGCCGGTACACCCCAATATGCCGAGCTGCACTGTGTTTCCAGCTTCACCTTCCTGCGCGGGGCATCGCAGCCGGAGGAGCTGATCGAGCGCGCGCATGCGCTCGGGTACACGGCGCTCGCGCTGACCGATGAATGTTCGGTGGCGGGCGTGGTGCGCGCGCATCTCCGTGCGCGCGAACTGGGGTTCAAGTGCATCGTCGGCAGCGAGTTCCGGCTGCAAGACGGCCTGCGCCTGGTGCTGCTCGCGCCGGATCGTGCCGCCTACGGCGATCTGTGTGAGCTGATCACGCAGGGCCGGCGCGCGGCGCAGAAGGGCCGTTACCGGCTCACGCGCGCCGATGTCGCGCGGTTGGCGTCGCGGTGTCTGGCGCTGTGGCTTCCCTGTTTATCCGACCCCTTCACCCGCGCCCTCTCGGCAATTGCTCCGGGCATTGCCCCCGGTCCTTGCTCCTGGCAGGACTCTACTTCCGCCATCCATGGCGTCGTACCTCCTGCATCCATGCCGTCGTCCCGCAAGAAGAGGGGGGAGGCGGAGGAGGATCTTTTTTGCGATGCGCGGTGGGTGCGCGAGACGTTTCCCGATCACGCCTGGATCACTGTGGAGCTGCTGCACGACGGGCGCGACAGCGCGCGCCTTGCGGCGCTCATCGCGCTCGGGCAGGCGAGCGGCCTGCCGCTCGTGGCGGCGGGCGACGTGCACCTGCACGTGCGCGGACGGCGCGCGCTGCAGGATGTGCTCACCGCCATTCGCCTCGGCACCAGCGTACAGGCGGCGGGCTTTGCGCTCCATGCGAGCGGGGAACGCTGCCTGCGCCCGCGCGAGGAACTGGCGGCGATCTATCCGCCGGAATTGCTGGCCGAGACCGTGCGCGTGGCCTCGCGCTGCACGTTCTCGCTCGAGGAGCTGCGCTACGAGTATCCCCAAGAGCTGGTGCCGGCAGGCGAGACCCCGGCGTCGTATTTGCGCAAGCTCACGGAAGCGGGCCTCGAGCGCCGCTGGCCGGGTGGCACGCCGCCCAAGGTGCGGGCGCTCATCGAACACGAACTGGCGCTGATCGCGGAGCTTCAATACGAGCCGTATTTTCTCACCGTGCACGACATCGTCACGTTCGCGCGCTCGCGCGGCATTCTCTGCCAGGGGCGCGGTTCGGCGGCCAACTCGGCGGTGTGCTTCGCGCTCGGCATCACCGAGGTCGATCCCGACCGCATCGAGACGCTGTTCGAGCGCTTTGTCTCGAAGGAGCGCGACGAGCCACCCGACATCGACGTCGATTTCGAGCACGAGCGGCGCGAGGAGGTGATCCAGTATCTCTACGAGAAATACGGCCGCCACCGCGCCGCGCTCGCCGCCACCGTCATCACCTACCGCCCGAGGAGCGCGGTGCGCGACGTCGGCAAGGCGCTGGGGCTGTCGCTCGAGCAGGTCGACCGGCTGGCGCGCAACCTGCAATGGTGGGATGGCAAGGCGCTCGCGCCGCAGCGGCTGCGCGAAGCCGGTTTCGATCCGGACAATCCCCTGTTGCGCAAGCTCGCGGTGCTGGTTGATACATTGATCGGCTTCCCGCGCCACCTCTCGCAGCACGTCGGCGGGTTCGTGATCGCGCGCGACAAGCTCTCGCGCCTGGTGCCGATCGAGAATGCGGCGATGGAAGGTCGCACCGTGATCCAGTGGGACAAGGACGATCTCGACGCGCTCGGGTTATTGAAGGTCGATGTGCTCGCGCTCGGCATGCTCTCGGCGATCCGCAAGGCCTTCGATCTCGTGAGCGCGTTCCGGGGCCGGCCGCTCGGCATGGCCGACGTGCCGGCGGAAGACCCGGCGGTGTACGAGATGATCCAGCGCGCCGACACGGTCGGGGTGTTCCAGATCGAATCGCGCGCGCAGATGGCGATGCTGCCGCGTCTGAAGCCCGCCTGCTTCTACGATCTCGTGATCGAGGTGGCGATCGTGCGCCCCGGGCCGATACAGGGAAAGATGGTGCATCCGTATCTGCGCCGCCGTCAGGGGCTGGAGCCCGTGACCTATCCGTCCGAGGACGTGCGCGGGGTGCTGGCGCGCACGCTCGGCGTGCCGATCTTCCAGGAGCAGGTCATCAAGCTCGCCGTGGTCGCGGCCGGTTTCACGCCCGGGGAGGCCGACGGGCTGCGCCGCGCCATGGCCACCTTCCGGCGGCGCGGCGGCATGGAGAAGTTCGAGGCACGGCTGGTCGAAGGCATGCGGGCACGCGGCTACAACGAGGAATTCGCGCGCCAGATCTTCGAACAGATCCAGGGTTTCGGTGAATACGGCTTCCCGGAGTGTGTTGTCGGCGAGACCCGCATCGTCAATGCCGATACCGGCCGATGGATCACCATCGACGAAATCGTGGCCGGGCACGTCTCGATCAGCAGGACGCTGGCGTGCGATCAGCGGCTACGCCTGCGCAAACGCCGGGTGCAGGCCATTCGCCCGAGCGGGGTAAAGCCGGTTTACCGGCTGCAAACCGCGCTCGGCCACTCCATTGTGGTGTCGGCCGAACATCCGTTTCTCACCATGCGCGGTTGGCGCAAGCTGCGTGAACTGGAAGCCGGGGAGTTCGTTGCGGCGGTGCGTTCCTTGCCAGTGTCTGGGCGCAGGCGCTGGCCGCGTCATCAGATCATCGTGCTGGCCGACCTTGTCGCGGAAGGTAATCTCTGTCATCCCAGCACGTTCTACTTCTACACCACCGATCCACTTCATCGCGATGAGTTCATGCGGGCGGTGGAACGATTCCCGAACACCTGCGCGGTTGTGGCGCGTCACAAGAGCTGTTTCAGCGTACATGTCCGCCGTCGCGACGTGCGTCGCCCGGCGGGGGCCGTGACATGGGCGCGCGAGCTCAGCCTGTGGGGGCGCGGCGCGCGTGAGAAGCAGCTGCCGGCAGAGGTATTCGAGTTTTGCGACGCAGACATCGCGTTACTGCTGGCACGTCTGTGGGAAGGGGACGGGGGCTTTTCCCTGAAGGGCCACGCGTCCTACGAGACCGCTTCGGAGCGACTGGCGCAGGAAATCCAGCATCTGTTGTTGCGGCTCGCCATCATCGCGCGGATCTACCATCGCGTGCGCCCTTATCGCGGGCGTCAGGTCGAGAGTTATGTCGTGACCGTGACCGGCGAGGAGCCGCTGGGGCTGTTCTGGCGTCGTATCGGTCAGCGCTTTCTATCGCCCGTGAAGCGCAAGCAGGCGAGAGCAGTAGCGCGTGCGCGCCGTGACGGTCGCATGTCACGCGACATCGTTCCTGTCGAGGTGCGGGACGTTGCGCGCCGGGCGCGCGACGCGCTCGGGCTGACCTGGAACGACATCGGCAACATGACCGGACTCAGTATGCGTGAGATTCAGTCGCGCGGCAGCCACAAGGTGGGATTCCGCCGCCACGTGATTGCCGCGCTGGCAAAACATCTCGGATCGCGTGAACTCGGCCGGCTCGCCGGATCGGACGTCTACTGGGACAGGATTGTTTCCATCGAGTCGTTGGGCAGCCAACCGACTTACGACTTGCAGATCGAACATGATCACAATTTTGTTGCCAATAATTTGGTGGTGCATAACTCGCACTCTGCCAGCTTCGCGCTGCTGGTGTATGTGTCGGCGTGGCTCAAGTGCCACGAGCCGGCGGCGTTCACGGCGGCACTGCTCAACAGCCAGCCGATGGGCTTCTATGCGCCGGCGCAACTCGTGGCCGACGCGCGCCGCCACGGTGTGGAGGTGCGGCCGGTGGACGTGCGCGCGAGCGGCTGGGACTGCACGCTCGAGCGCGGCGACCAGGGCGAGCCGGCGGTGCGGCTCGGGTTGCGCATGGTGAGCGGCCTCACGCGCACCGCCGCCGAGCGCATCGTGGCCGAGCGGGTCCGCGCACCTTATATAGGAGTGGAGGAACTGGCGCGCCGGGCGCGGCTCGGGCGGCGCGATCTCGATGCCTTGGCCGCGGCCGGGGCGCTCGCCGGCCTTGCCGGCCATCGGCATCGCGCGCGCTGGGCGGTCGCCGGGGTGGAGCCGGCATTGCCGCTGCTCGCGGAGGCGCCGATCGCCGAGGCGTTGCCGATGTTGCGCCCGCCCACCGAGGGGCAGGATATCGTGGCGGATTATGCGAGCCTCGGGCTCACGCTGCGGCGCCACCCGGTTGCGCTGCTGCGTGGCCAACTGACCGCGCGCCGCCTGCTTTCGGCGCGGCAGGTGCGCGAGCGCGCGCACGGCACGCCGGTCGCGACCGCCGGCCTCGTCATCTGCCGCCAGCACCCGAGCTCGGCTGCCGGCACCATCTTCATTACGCTCGAGGATGAAACCGGCAATACCAACGTCATCGTCTGGGACAGTGTGGCGCGGCGGCGGCGCCGCGCCTTGCTCGGCGCCCGGCTCATGGCCGTGCGCGGCGAGGTGCAACGGGAAGGTGAAGTGCTGCACGTGATCGGGCGCGAGCTCGTGGATCTCTCGCCGCTGCTCGGTAACCTGACGGTTGCATCCCGCGATTTCCGCTGATGTATACTTTCGCCATGCCCCGCTCCCGGATTGTCAGCGCCCTGCAGGAATTCTTTGCCGCCCGCTCCGCCACCGTTGTGTGTGCCTATCTCTTTGGCAGCCACGCCCGTGACGAAGCGCGCCCCGGCAGCGATGTGGATGTCGCCGTGCTGTTCAGGCAGACGCCGCCCGCAACGCTCGAGGGTTTGGGTTTCGACCTCAAGGGTGAGCTGGAACGCGCGCTCGGCCAGACCGTCGACCTGATCGTGCTCAATCGTGCGTCGCTTGATCTGGTGCATCGGGTCTTGCGCGATGGTGTCCTCGTGGCCGAGCACGATCGCGCCGCGCGCGTCCGCTTTGAGGTACAGCGACGCAACGACTACTTCGACCTGCTTCCCTACCTCCGCGAGTACCGCCACTCCACGCCGAGACCGTCGCCGTGACGGATCGGGAACTCATCGACAAGAAGCTCGCTTTCATCGAGACGTGCGTGCGTGAGTTGCGGACCCTCTGTACCCCGGCGCGCATCGCCACGGACCTGCGCGAGGAGCGATTCGCGGCGCACACGGTGCAAATCGCCGTGCAGGCTGCCCTCGATGTCGCCTCCCATATCGTCTCGGATGAACGACTGGGCGAGCCGGAGACCAACCGCGAACTGTTTGATCGCCTGGCGCGGGCCGGTTGGCTGAGCCCGGAGCTGACCGACACCATGCATCGCATGGCGGGGTTTCGCAATGTGGTGGTGCATGGATATCAGGCCCTTGATCGCCAGATTCTGACGGACATCGTGCAGCATCGGCTCGACGACTTGTTGGCCTTTGTCGCCGCCGTCCGCGGGCGCCTGGTCTGATCGCCCGAGCGAATCGGACGGTGTCGCCGTCGCGCCCGACGCTCAACAGAAGCATGATCGACGGACGGAATCATGAGTGACGTTATCATCATCGGTGGCGGTATTTCCGGCTTGACTACGGCGTGGTTCCTGCGCGCGCGTGGCCACGCCGTGCGGGTGCTGGAGGCGGCGAACGAGCCGGGCGGCTGCCTGCGCACCGTGCGGCACGACGGTTTCCTCATCGAGGCCGGTCCGAATTCCACGCTCTCGAAGGGCGGGGCGTTCGACGAGCTGGTGCAAGGCGTGGGGCTTGCCGCCGAGCAGATCGAGGCCAATCCGCTCGCCAAGCGCCGCTACGTGGTCAAGCACGGCACGCCGGTGGCGTTGCCGGGCAGCCCGCCGGCGTTTCTCAAGACCCGGCTGTTCAGCACGCGCGCCAAGCTGCGCCTGCTGGCCGAACCCTTCATCGGCCGCGCCTCGCAGGAGGAATCGGTGGCGCAGTTCGTGCGCCGCCGGCTCGGCCAGGAATTCCTCGACTGGGCCATCGATCCCTTCGTGTCCGGCGTCTATGCCGGCGATCCCGAGAAGCTCTCGGTACGCGCCGCGACCGCCAAGGTGTATGCGCTCGAGGCCGAGTACGGCTCGCTCATCAAGGGTGCCCTGCTGCGCGCGCTGCGCGGCCAGGCAAGCGGGCCGCAGCCGCGCGGGCGGCTGGTGTCGTTTCGCGGCGGCATGCAGGCGCTGCCGACGGCGATTGCTGCGCGCCTCGGCGATGCCGTGCAGCTCAACGCCGCGGTCACGGGCGTGAGCCGCAATCCCGCCGGGCGTTGGCAGGTGCGCACGGCCGGCAAGGTGTACGAGGCCGATCAGGTCGTGCTTGCGACCGCGGCCGATGCGGTGGCGCAGCTGCTCGCGCCGCTCGATGCGGCGCTCGCCGCCGAGCTGCGTGCCATTCACTACCCGCCGGTGATGTCGGTGGCGCTCGCGTATGCACGCAGCCAGGTGGAGCACCCGCTCGACGGGTTCGGCATGCTGATCCCGGGCCGCGAGCGGCGTTCGACGCTCGGTGCGCTGTTTTCCTCCACGCTGTTCCCGGGGCGCGCGCCGGACGGCGATGTGCTGCTCACCGCGTTCATCGGCGGCGCACGCAACGAGGCGGTGGCGGGCATGGGCAATGCGGCGCTGATCGCACAGGTCACGGCTGATTTGCGCGGGCTGCTCGGCATCACGGGGGAGCCGCACCTCATGCGCGTAAGCCGCTGGCCGCGCGCGATTCCGCAGTACGAGCTCGGCCACCTGGAGCGCATCGCGCGTATCGAGGCGGCGCTCGCGCGGCTGCCCGGGCTGCACACCCGCGCCAACTGGCGCGACGGCATCTCGGTGGCCGATTGCATCACGAATGCGCATGCCTTCGCGCAGCGCCTCGTCTAGACCACGTTCTCAATACCGAAGGGGGAATCGACGATGTGGAACAACCTGGCACGCATCCTGTTAGCAGCGCTCGTGGTGGCCGGCGCCTTGATCGCCTACCTGTTCGTCGGGTATGCGCGCATGAGCGATGAGCTGGCGCAGACCAAGAAGCAGCTCGAGGACAGCAGCCATGAGCTCACCGACGCGCGCAAGCGCGCCGAGGCCGAGGTAGCACGCCTCGCGCGGGAGAAAGAGGAGGAGATGGCGCGCCTGCAGCAGACGCACGATGAAATGATGAAGAGCCTGGAGAAGGAGATGCAGGCCGGCGCGGTCACGATCACGCGGCTCGCCGACCGCCTGACCGTCAACATCGTCGACAAGATCCTGTTCCCCTCGGGCGAGGCGTCGGTCTCGGACGAAGGCAAGAAGGTGCTGGAGCGCGTGGGCAAGGTACTGCAACAGGCCAAGGACAAGACCATCCGCATCGAAGGCCACACCGACAACGTGCCGATCGGCAAGACGCTGCGCGAGCGTTTCGCCACCAACTGGGAGCTGTCGGCGGCGCGCGCGACCACGGTTGCGCGTTTCCTGCAGGAAAGCACCAAGATCGACCCGGCGGTGTTCGAGGCGGTGGGTCTGGGCGAATATCACCCGATCGCGGATAACGCGACCGAGAAGGGCCGCGCGCAGAACCGGCGCATCGAGATCGTGCTCTTTCCGCGCGTGCAGGCGCTCGCCAAGGAGCTGCCCAAGACCGCGCCCGATGCCAAGGCCGAGCCGGCCAAGCCGCAGGCCAACGACAAGGCCAAGCAGCCGTAGGCCGGCCGCGCCTCAGCGCGGCGTGCGTTGCGTACCGGCGGCGGCGTAGCCGGTGAGCTCGACGTAGCCGACGCCGCTCGCGGCGCGGCCGCCGCGCGTGCCGCGCACATCGACCGCGCCTTCCCAGTAACGCACCGATACGGCGAGCTCCTGGTCGGCGAGCACCGGCGTCAGCTCGAGCGACAACTGCGCAGACGGCACGGTCAGACGCCAGCGCGCCGGATAGCTTCCGTTGCGTGGCGACCGCCAGTGGTTGAGGACGGCGATGTCCACATCTTGCGCCGCAAGGCGCTGCGCCGTGCCGGCCGCATCAATGAAGCTGCCCGCACTGAACGGGTCGCGGCTGCCGTCGGCGCGGCGCAACTGGTAGTACATGAGCTCGCTGCCGTCGTCGAGCTGCAGCGCGAACCAGTCCCAGCCGACCTGCTCGGGCCCGAGCGCGCTCGTGCTCCATTCCCGGTCGAGCCAGGATGTGCCGCGCACGCGTGTCACCTCGCCGTTGGTCGTGACCGAACCCTCGGTGGTGAGGCGCGGCAGCGAATAGTAGTAGGACGCGTTGCCCGGCTCGGCGCTCTTGCGGCTCAAGCCCCGTTCGCCTTGCAGCACGACCGGTTTGGCCGACGTGAGGCGCAGATCGAGCGCGATGCCGTTGGCGCCCGTGCGCAGGCGCCAGGTCGCGGGCGCCTGCGGCTCGGCATCCACGCGCCAGTCCTCGAGCCACACGGCAAACGGCGCGGCGCGCGCCCCGGCCAGACCGGCGGCAGCGCGCGCGAAGCGCTCGAAGAAGTGAAAGCGCTTGCCGCGCACATCGGTCAGCGCGAAGTGAGCCATGTACGCCTGGTTGGTCGCCCATGCCGAGTCGCGCACCGCGGCGTGCGGGCTCAAGGCGATGCGAAAGAGCGTCAACTCGTAGCCGAAGCGCCGGCCGTCGGCGGCGAACAGGTTGCCGGTGAAATACCACCACTCGTTGCGAAACTCCGGGTGCGGCCCATGATCGGCGGGGAAGCGAAAAGGGCGCGGTGCGGTGGCGCGCGCGTAGCCGGTATCGGCCGCGCCGCCCAGCACCTGTGCCACGTCGAAGCGCGCGCCCTCCGGCACCGGCGCCGGGCGCAGCGCCAACCACAGCGCGACGGCGGCCACGGCCAGCAGCGCGAGCGCGGCGAGGAGCAGGCGCGGCACGGCTAGCCGCGGGATGGCGTTGCGAGGCTGTCTTGGTGAGGTTGGCATCGAGGGTCGATGGGTGCTTGTCTAATTGCGGCTGACTGCGCCCAGTTCCGAAAGGGCATTCGCCTCGGGTCTTGGGCGCTACTCCTCGCGCAGGCTCTCGGCTGGCGAGGCGCGTGCCATCTTGAGCGCCGGGTAGACGCCGGCCACGAGCGCCGCGACGACCGCGAGCACCAGACCTTCGGTCAGCACCGCGCCCGGCACCAGCGTATCCATGCTCCAGCCGAAGGCGCGCCGGTTGATGACGTGGATCAGCAGCAACGCGAGCGCACCCCCCACGGGAATGGCGAGCACGCCCGCGATCAGGCCCATGACCCCGGTCTGTGACAGCACCAGCGCGCGGATCTGCCCAGGCGTGAAGCCGACCGCACGCAGTACGCCGAGCTCGCGCGCACGTTCGAGCGACAACGCCATGAGCGCCGACAGGATGCCAATGACCGCCGCGACCACCGCCAGCAGCCGCAGCACGCTGGTAATGGTGAAGGTCCGGTCAAAGATCGCGAGCGACTCGGCGCGGATCTCGCGCGTCGAGCGCAGCACCACCTGCTGGCCGGGCGGTATCTGGGCGCGGATGGCGGCCGTGACCGCGGCGGGATCGGCCCCGGGCGCGAGCCACACACCGAGGGTAGTGATGTACGGGTCGTTGAAGTAGCGATCGTACAGCGAGCGCAGCATCACCACCTGGCCCTGCTCGGTGGCGTAATCGCGGAATACGCCGCTCACGCGAAACGCCGTCGGCCCGCGGTCGGTGCGCAGCTCGATGCTGTCGCCGGCGCGCACGCCGCGGTGGTAGGCATAGGGTTCGGTCACCAGCACGGCGCGACCGGCGAAGAACTCCTCGCGCGCGGTCTTGGGGTCGCCGTCGAGGATCGTAAAGCGTTCGGCGAACCACGGAGCGATCTCGAGTGCCATCAGCTCATCGAGACGCCCGGCGGACTCGACCACGACAGTGCGCGCGTGCGAGATGTGGCGGATACCGGGCACGGCGCGTACGCGTGCGACCAGCTGCGGGTCGAGATGTGCCGGATTGCGGGTCGACTTGAGGCTCGGGGCGGCGACGTACAGGTCGGCGCGCAGCGTCGTGTCGAGCCAGTCGGCCACCGAGGCGCGAAAGCTCGCAATCATGATGCCGACCCCGATGGTGGTCGCGACCGCGAGCATGAGCGCGGCGATCGCCACGCCGGTGCGCGACAGCGCCGCGTCGATGCCGCGCAGGGCCAGGCGCGCACTGGGCCCGAGGCGTGCGGCGAGCGCGGCCGCCGGACCGCGCGTCGCCAGGCGCACGCACCACGGTGCGAGCAGCGTCATGCCGATCAGCACCAGGAACAGCGCCCCGAAGGCGAGCAGGAGGCTGCGGCCCGGCGAGGCGAGCGTGACCGCGGCCAGCGCCAGCAGCGCGAGACCGGCGAGCGCGAGCCACGGGGTCGCGGCGTGCACGCGCGCCTCGAGTACCGAGCGCGCGAGCGTCATG
>CAZVUN010000098.1:0-11561 GCA_964629975.1 uncultured Acidiferrobacteraceae bacterium
GGGTGAGCGCGCGCGTGCTGGCGCGCCCGGACGAATTCTACGAGCTTGAGTTCGAAACCTCGGAGCCCGCGCTCACGGTCCTCGAGCGCATCGGACATGTGCCATTGCCGCCGTACATCGCGCGCGAGGATGCGGTCGGTGACCGCGAGCGCTACCAGACGGTGTTTGCGCGCACGCCGGGCGCGGTCGCGGCGCCGACCGCGGGCCTGCATTTCGACGCTGCCCTGTTCGCGCGCCTGCAGGCGCTCGGCGTCGAGCGCGCGTTCGTCACGCTGCACGTCGGGGCCGGGACCTTTCAGCCGGTGCGCGTGGAGGATGTCACCCAGCACCGCATGCACAGCGAGTACCTGCGCGTAAGCGCCGCTGCCGCTGCGCAGGTCAACCGCGCGCTCGCCGCGGGGCGGCGCGTCGTGGCAGTCGGCACCACGGTCGTGCGCGCGCTCGAGACCGCCGCCGCGCAGGCCGGCGCCGCGGGGGGCAGACCGGCACCGGCGGCCATCGGGCCGTACGAGGGCGAGACCGACATCTTCATCTCGCCCGGATACCGGTTTCGCGTGGTTGGCGCGCTCATCACGAATTTTCACCTGCCGGAGTCGACGTTGCTGATGCTGGTGTGCGCCTTCGGCGGCACCGACAACGTGCTGCGCGCCTATCGCCATGCGGTCGCGGCGCGCTACCGGTTCTACAGTTACGGTGACGCGATGTTCGTCACCCGGCCGTGAGGCGCGGGTCGGCCGCTTGAAACTGCAAGCCTGACGCTCGAAACTGCGCGCATGCGATTCGAGTTGCTCGCAAGCGATGGCGCGGCCCGGCGCGGACGGCTCGCGTTCGCGCGCGGCACGGTCGAGACCCCGGCCTTCATGCCGGTCGGCACCTACGGCACGGTCAAGGCCATGACGCCGGAGGAGCTGCGCACGATCGGCGCCGAGATCATCCTCGGCAACACCTTTCATCTCATGCTGCGCCCGGGTGTGGAGGTGATCCGCGCGCACGGCGGGCTGCACCGCTTCATGCACTGGGACGGGCCGATCCTCACCGACTCGGGCGGCTTTCAGGTGTGGAGCCTGGGCAAGCTGCGCAAGATCAGCGAGCAGGGCGTGCAGTTTCAGTCGCCAATCGACGGGGCGCGCATTTTCCTGGGGCCGGAGGAGTCGATGGCCGTGCAGCGCGCGCTCGATGCCGACATTGTCATGGTGTTCGATGAGTGCACACCGTACCCGGCGAGCGAGGAGCAGGCACGCGCCTCCATGGAGCTCAGCCTGCGCTGGGCGGAGCGCTCCAAGCGCGCGCATGCCGACAACCCGGCCGCGCTGTTCGGTATCGTGCAGGGCGGCATGTACGAACAGCTGCGCGATGCGTCGCTCGCCGGGCTCACACGGATCGGCTTCGATGGCTACGCCATCGGCGGCCTGTCGGTGGGCGAGAGCACGGCGGAGATGCGGCGCCTGCTCGGGCACGTCGCGCCGCGCCTGCCGGCCGACCGGCCGCGTTACCTGATGGGGGTGGGCACCCCGGAGGACCTGGTCGAGGGGGTGCGGCGCGGCATCGACATGTTCGACTGCGTGCTGCCCACGCGCAACGCGCGCAATGGCTGGCTGTTCACGCACGCCGGCACGGTCAAGATCCGCAACCGCCGCTATGCCACCGATACCGGACCCATCGACCCGTACTGCGACTGCTATGCCTGCCGCCACTACAGCCGCGCCTACCTGCGGCATCTGCACCAGGCCAACGAGATCCTCGGCGCGCGCCTGGCCACGACCCACAACCTGGCGTACTACCAGGGGCTGATGCGCGGGTTGCGGCGGGCGATCGCGGAAAAAAGGCTGGATGAATTCGTCGAGAAGTTTTATCGTATGCGCCGCCCGGAAGGGGGCGGGACCGCCACGACCCCCGAAGACGAATAACCACCCGCGCCAGCTGCGCCAACGGAAGACACCATGAATCTCCTGATCGCCGACGCCCTCGCCGACGCCACCGCCCCGGCCGCCCAGCAACAGGGTGGCTATGTCACCCTGCTCATGATGGTGCTGATGTTCGTGGCGTTCTACTTTCTGCTGATCCGTCCGCAGCAGAAGCGCGCCAAGGAACACAGGGCCATGATCTCCGCGCTCGGCAAGGGTGACGAGATCGTGTCCGCCGGCGGCCTCATGGGGCGCGTGACGGACCTGTCCGAGAACTACGTGACCGTCGAGATCGCCGAGGGCGTGCAGGTGAAGATACAGCGCCACGCCATCCAGGCGGTGCTGCCGAAAGGCACGCTCAAGTCGGCGAACTGACCGGCCCCGCGCCGGCCCGCTTGCCCGTGACTGCGGGCGCGGTCCGCCAATGATGCCGTCGCAAGCGCGATGAACAAGTACCCGCTGTGGAAATACCTGCTGATCGCTCTGGTGCTGGCGATCGGCGCGCTGTACGCCGCCCCCAACCTGTTTGGCGAGTACCCGGCCATCCAGGTGTCGGCGACGCGCACCACGACCGTCGATGCCGCGCTGCTGGCGCGCGTTGAGGGCATCCTCAAGCAGGCCAATCTCCCTTACAGCGGCACGCAGCTCGACGCCACCGGCGCCAAACTGCGGTTCGCCAATACCGAGACGCAGATCCGCGCGCGTGATCTGGTGCAGCAGGAGCTCGGCGACGGCTACACCGTGGCGCTCAACCTGCTGCCGGCCACGCCGGCGTGGCTGCGCGCCATCGGCGCGCGCCCCATGTACCTCGGCCTCGACCTGCGCGGCGGCGTGCATTTTCTCATGCAGGTCGACATGCGCTCGTTCCTGAAGAAGCTCGAGGACAGCTACGCCGACGACATGCGCCGGCTGCTGCGCGAGAACAAGGTGCGCTACCTGGCGGTGACGCGCACCGACGGCGGCCTGGAGGTCCGGTTCCGCGAGGCGGCCGAGCGCGACAAGGCGCGCGAGGTCCTGAGGAAGGAGCTGCGCGACCTGCTGTACACCGAGTCGGAGCGTGCCGGCGAGTTCATCATCGGGGCGCGCCTGGGCGAGTCGGCCCTCCTCGCCAAGCGCCGCGGCGCGCTCGAGCAGAACATGACCTCGCTGTCCAACCGCGTCAACGAGCTCGGCGTGGCCGAACCGATCATCCAGCAGCAGGGCGACGATCGCATCGTCGTGCAGTTGCCGGGCGTGCAGGACACCGCCAAGGCCAAGGAGATCCTCGGGCGCACCGCCACGCTCGAGATCATGCTGGTCGACGAGGAGCACGATGTGCTTGCCGCGCTCGCCAAGGGCGCACCGCCCGGTTCGAAGCTCTTCAAGATGCGCGACGGGCGCCCCATCCTGCTCAAGAACCGGGTGATCTACTCGGGCGACAATATCGTCGATGCCGCCCCCGGCTTCGACAGCCAGACGGGCCGTTCGATCGTGTCGATCACGCTCGACGCCAAGGGCGCGGCCATCAACCAGCGCGTGACCGGCGAGAACGTCGGCAAGCGCATGGCGGTGGTGTACATCGAGATCAAGTCCGAGCCGCGCCTGGATGAATCCGGGCGGCCGATGCGCAACGAGCGCGGCGAGCCACTGCGCGTGAGCCGGCGGGTCGAGGAGGTGATCACCGCGCCGGTGATCCGCTCGCAACTTGGCAAGAAATTCCAGATCGAGGGGCTCGAGAGCGCGCGGGAGGCCGACGAGCTTGCCTTGCTGCTGCGCGCCGGCTCGTTCGCCGCGCCGGTCGAGATCATCGAGGAGCGGACCGTCGGTCCCTCGCTCGGCCAGGAGAACATCGAGCAGGGCTGGCGCGCCGTGCTGACCGGATTGGTGGTCGTGATGGTCTTCATGGTGGTGTACTACAAGGCCTTCGGCCTGATCGCCGATGTGGCGCTGCTCATGAACCTGGTGCTGCTGGTGGCGGCGCTGTCGCTGTTCCAGGCGACCCTGACCCTGCCCGGTATCGCCGGCATCCTGCTGACGCTCGGCATGGCGGTCGATGCCAACGTGCTGATCAACGAGCGCATTCGCGAGGAGCTGCGCAACGGCAATACGCCGCAGGCGAGCATCCATGCCGGCTATGAAAAGGCCTTCGCCACCATCGCGGATGCCAACATCACCACGCTGATCGCCGCCTTGATGCTGTTCAATTTCGGTAGTGGCCCGATCAAGGGCTTTGCCATCACGCTCAGCATCGGCATCCTCACCACCTTGTTCACCGCGGTGATGGGGGCGCGTGCCATTACCAACCTTGCCTACGGCGGGCGCAAGCTCGACAAGGTTTCGGTGTAGGGACAGGTCATGGAAGTCTTCAAGCGCATCACCCGGTTCGACTTCGTCAGCAAGCGGCACGTGGCGCTCATCCTGTCATCGGCGCTCAACGTGGCGACGCTCATCGGGCTGTTCGTCGTGGGGCTCAACTTCAGCCTGGACTTCACCGGCGGCACCCTGGTCGAGGTGTCCTATGCCGAACCCGCCGACGTCGCGCAGGTGCGCAAGGTGCTGGCCGCCGCCGGCCATGGCGACGCGGTGGTGCAGCGCTTCGGCGGGGCGCGCGAACTCATGATCCGCCTGCCGCTCAAGGAAGGGCAGGCGAGTGCCAAGCTGAGCGCCGAGGTCGTGGACACGCTGCGTGCCGCGCTCGGCGAACGCGGTGTCGAGAGCGAGCCCGGTCAGGCGCAGAAGTGCGTCCGGGGCTCGGAACGCACCCCCATCGCGTGCCAGGTGCAGGTCAAGCGCGTGGAATTCGTCGGACCGCAGGTCGGGGAGGAGCTCGCCTGGAAGGGCGGGCTGGCCTTGCTGCTGTCGGCCGCCGGCATCCTGATCTACGTGATCTTCCGCTTCGAGTGGCGTTTCGCCGTCGGCGCGATCGTCGCCACCGCCCACGACGTGTTCCTGGTGTTCGGTTTCTTCATGGTCACGCAGATGGAGTTCTCTCTGTCGGTGCTGGCGGCAATCCTGGCGGTGCTGGGCTACTCGCTCAACGACACGGTCGTGGTGTTCGACCGCATCCGCGAGAACTTCCGCAAGCTGCGCAAGCACAGCGTGGTCGATGTCCTGAATACCTCGATCAACGAGACGCTGTCGCGCACCATCATCACCAGCGGCACCACGATGCTGACGATGCTGGCGCTGTTCTTCTACGGCGGCGAGACGTTGCGCGGCTTCTCCGTGGCCATGATCGTCGGCATCATCGTCGGCACGTACTCCTCGATCTTCATTGCCACGCCCGCCACGCTGTTCCTCGGCATCACGCGCGAGGACATGCTGCCCGCGAAGAAGGTCACCCCGCAGGACAGCACGCCGTAGGCGCCGCTGTCACTTTTCGAACGGCTTGATCAGCTGGCGCACCACGTCGTATTCGGCGTCGCTGGTGTCCACGAACCCGTCGTAGGTCTGATCGAGCGCCTTGATCACCGCCAGGTGCGCCGGGTCCTTCGCATCGAGGCGCAGGAGCGCGCGCTTGATCGCCTGGTAGGTCGCCTCGTCGACGTTGCGGCTCACGACCATGTTGTAGGGCGGCAGCTCGGGCGAGGCGTACAGGATCCGCAGCCCCTTCTGTTCCCACTGGTAGGCGGTGGTGTCCTTGAGGATGCCGGCATCGAAGTCCCCGCTCGCCACGCCGCGCGCGATATTGTCGTAGTGCCCGATGAACTTGTACGCGCCAAGCCTCTCGAGTGGCATACCGGCCCCGACCAGCACCGCGCGCTGCAGGATGGCGGCCTTGTCGCCGAACGCGAAGCTCTTGCCGGCCAGGTCGCTAACGCTGCGGATCGGGCTGTCGGCGCGCGTCACCAGCATGAGCCGGAAGGAGCTTTCCCCCTTGGTGACCATCTTCGCGACCAGCCGCACGTCGCCGGTCTTGCGCGCCTTGATGTAGGCCACCGGTGTCAGGTAGGAGATGTCGACGCTGCCGGCGGCGATCTCGGCGGCCGCCGCCGACAGGTCCGGCGACAGGCGCAGCGTCACCGGGCGCTGTAGCTCCTTGCTCAGGTAGTCAGTGAGCGGTTTGAGACGCTGGTGCATGACGGCCGGCACGTCCATCGCGACCGAGCCGAAGCGCAGCTCCGCCGGCCGCGGCGCGTTGGCGGCCTGGGCGGTGGGCACGGCCAGCGCGAGCGCCAGCACGACGGTGAGAACGGGGTGAATAGCGGACACGGCGAATCTCCTGTCAGTGGGGTTTGCGTTGCGCGGGGCTCAGGGCCGAATAATGGGTCACGCAGTTGCGGCCGGCGTGTTTGCTCTGGTAGAGCGCGATGTCGGCGCACTTGAAGAACGCCTCGGCGCTGCCGATCGCCTCATCGCAGGGGATGGTGGCTACGCCGATGCTCAGGGTCACACCGATCTCCAGTTCCCCGATCTGCTGCTTGCGTGCGGCGAGCTTCTCGCGCAGATTCTCGGCGATCGCCCGCGCGCTGTCGATCGGGGCGCGCCGGCACAGGATGAAGAACTCGTCGCCGCCGAAGCGGCAGGCGACGTCGGTCTTGCGGATGCGTGACTGGATGGCGAGCGCCACCCGGCCGAGGATGGCGTCACCGGCATCGTGCCCGAAGCGGTCGTTGATGTCCTTGAAGTGGTCGATGTCGAGCAGGATGATGCTGTTGGTGTCGCCGTTGCGAATCGACAGCTCCACTTCCGTCTGCATCAGCTGCTCGAAGTGCCGGCGGTTGTACAGGCCGGTGAGCGGGTCGGTGATGGTCAGCCGCTGCAGCTCGTGGTTCATGTGCCGCAGCTCATCGGCCTGTTCGATCAATCGCTGGTTGGCGCGATGCAGCTCGTCGTTCGTGAGGTCGATCTTGGACTGCAGCCTGGCGTGCGCGTTGTTCAACTGCTCGCGCAGCTGGTTGAACTGGCGCGCGACGTCGCCAAATTCGTCGTCTGACTGGATCGGGATCGGCGCCACCATGGCGCCATCGGTCGTGACGCTCTGGCCGAGCACGCGCGAGATGGTCGTGATCGGCCGGATGATGATGTAGGACAGCGCCAGCAGCTCGACCAGCGTGATCGTCAGGATCACGATCAGCTGCCGTTCGATCGAGGCGGTGCGCTGCTTGTCGAGACCCTGGATGATGCGTTCGGTCGACAGGCCGAGTTGCAGCTTGCCGACCACCTCGTTGTTGAGGCGGATGTCCTCGTGGAAGCTGACGACACCGGGCGTCGCCGCCGCGTGCTGGCCGATCTCGGCCATGACGTTGCCCTTGGCGCTCACCACCCGGGCGTGCACGATGTCCTCGGTCGTGGCGAGCTGTCCGAGCAGCAACTCGATCGTGTGGTAGTCGTGGCCAACGACGCTGTAGGCGAGATACTGGGCGAGGAAGTGCGTGATCTCCGAGCCGCGCCGGTTGGTCTCGTTCAGAATCTCGGTCTGCTGCGCCTTGAGGGTCATCCAGGTGCTGACCGTGAGCGTCACCAGCAGGGTCGTGAGCAGCACGAGCAACACCTTCTGCCGCACACCGAGGCGCAGCAGGTTGCGAAGCCGCATTGCTTTGAGCCAGTCTGTCATGAGGCCGTGGTTGCCAGAGCAGCGCCGTGCCGCCCCCGGTGGCGCGGGGCAGGCTGCGCCCTCGCCGCCCGGCCGGGCCGCCCGCGGCGGTCCGGGGCGCCCTGTACCGTACCGCGCGCGCCACGTCCCGCCGGGGTTGCAGCTACAGGCTATCGGCCGGGCGGGTCGGCTCCTTGAGCCGCGTTGGGCAAGGTCGGCCAAATCCGCTATTCTACGCACCCTTTTCCGGCCGAAAATCGGTGCCCGGACGGACCGCGGCCACTACCGCTCGCAGCAGAGAATCGAGACAAATCCGATGTTTACCAAAGACATGACGATCGCCGGCTTCGATCCGGTACTGTGGGACGCCATGCAGGCCGAAGCGCGCCGCCAGGAAGACCATATCGAGCTGATTGCCTCGGAGAACTATGCGAGCCCCCGGGTGCTGGCGGCTCAGGGCTCGGTGCTCACCAACAAGTACGCGGAAGGCTACCCCGGCAAGCGCTACTACGGCGGCTGCGAGCACGTGGACATCGCCGAAAGCCTGGCCATCGAGCGCGCCAAGCAGTTGTTCGGCGCGGCCTACGCCAACGTCCAGCCGCACTCCGGCTCGCAGGCCAATGCCGCGGTGTACATGGCGCTCATCAATCCGGGTGACACGATCCTCGGCATGAGCCTCGCGCACGGTGGGCACCTCACCCACGGCGCGCAGGTGAACTTCTCGGGCAAGATCTACAAGGCGGTGCAGTACGGTCTCGACAGCAAGACCGGCGAGATCGACTACGCGCAGGTCGAGACACTCGCGCACGAGCACCGGCCGAAGATGATCGTTGCCGGTTTCTCGGCCTACTCGCGCATCGTCGACTGGGCGCGCTTTCGCGCCATCGCCGACGCGGTGGGCGCCTACCTGTTCGTCGACATGGCGCACGTCGCGGGCCTGGTCGCGGCCGGGCTCTATCCCAATCCGGTGCCGGTCGCCGACGTCGTGACCACCACCACGCACAAGACGCTGCGCGGCCCGCGCGGCGGCATCATCCTGGCGCGCGCCAACGCGGAGATCGAAAAGAAGCTCAACTCCATGATCTTCCCCGGCACGCAGGGCGGCCCGCTCATGCACGTCATCGCCGCCAAGGCGGTCGCCTTTCTCGAAGCCCTGCAGCCGGAGTTCAAGGACTACCAGCGGCAGGTCATCGACAACGCGCGCGCCATGGCCGCGGTGATGGCCGGCCGCGGCTACGACATCGTGTCGGGCGGCACCGACAACCACCTGTTCCTGGTGAGCTTCATCAAGCAAGGCCTCACCGGCAAGGACGCGGAGGCGGCACTGGGGGCGGCGCACATCACGGTGAACAAGAATGCCGTGCCGAACGATCCGCAGAAGCCGTTCGTGACGAGCGGCATCCGCATTGGCACGCCGGCCATCACCACACGCGGCTTCGGCGTCGCCGAGGCGCGCGAGCTGGCCGGCTGGATCTGCGACATCCTCGATCGCATCGGCGACAGCGCCATACGTGCGGCGGTGCAGGCCAAGGTCGAGGCCGTGTGTCGGCGCCTGCCGGTGTACCCGGGGTAGGCCGGTGGCGCGCGCCTTGCCCGGCGGCTGAGGAGGTAGGGGCGCGGTGCGCCGCGGCGTGCCGAAGCCTGCGAGCCCATGCGTTGCCCATTCTGCTCTGCCGATGAAACCCGCGTCATCGACTCGCGCCTGACCGACGACGGTGACGTGGTGCGCCGGCGGCGCGAGTGCGAAGTGTGCCGCGAGCGTTTCACCACCTTCGAGCGCGCCGAGCTGCGCCTGCCGCAGGTCATCAAGTCCGACGGGCGGCGTGAGCCGTTCAACGAGGAGAAACTGCGCGCCGGCCTGTCGCGCGCACTCGAGAAGCGCCCGGTCGACGCCGGTGCCGTCGAGGCGCTGATCGCCCGCATCCGCCACAAGTTGGTGGCGAGCGGCGAGCGCGAGCTCGCCTCGCGCCAGATCGGCGAGTGGGTGATGGAAGGCCTCAAGGAGGTCGATCCGGTGGCCTACGTGCGCTTCGCCTCCGTGTATCGCAGCTTCCAGGACCTCAATGCCTTCAGCGAGACCGTGCAGCGCCTGCAGGCCGAACCGAGCGTCGAGAGCCGGCGCAAGCAGCTGCGCCTGATCCCCGAGCCGGAGGACGAGCCGCCGGCCAGGAAGCCGGGCGGCAAGAAATGAGCTTCACGGCGGCCGATGCCCGGCACATGGCGCGCGCCCTGCAACTGGCGCGGCGTGGCCTGTACAGCACGCATCCCAATCCGCGCGTCGGCTGCGTGATCGTCAAGGACGGGCGCGTTGTCGGGGAAGGCTGGCACGAGCGCGCCGGCGAGCCGCATGCCGAGATCCATGCGCTGCGCGCCGCGGGCGCGGCGGCACGCGGCGCCACGGTCTATCTCACGCTCGAACCGTGCTGCCACCACGGGCGCACGCCGCCGTGCAGCGATGCGCTCATCGCGGCCGGCATCGGGCGGCTGGTCGCCGCCATGCGCGACCCCAATCCACAGGTCGCCGGTCAGGGCTTCGAGGCCCTGCGGCGCGCCGGTGTCGCCGTCGAGTCCGGGCTGATGGAGGCCGAGGCGGCGGCGCTCAATCCCGGTTTCATCCAGCGCATGCAGCACGGGCGACCGTGGGTGCGCGTGAAGCTCGCCGCCAGCCTCGACGGGCGCACGGCGCTCGCGAGCGGGGAGTCGAAGTGGATCACGGGTGAGGCGGCGCGCGCCGATGTGCAGCGCTGGCGCGCGCGCAGCGATGCCATCCTCACCGGCATCGGCACGGTGCTGGCCGACGATCCGGCGCTCACGGTGCGGGACCTGCCGGTGCCGCGCCAGCCGCTACGCGTAGTGCTCGACAGCGCATTGCGTTGTCCGCCGGCGGCGCGCCTGCTGCGTGAGGGCGGTTCAAGCCTGCTGGTGACAGCCGCGGCGCAGGCGGCGGGCGCAAGCGCCCTGCGCGCCGCCGGCGCTGAGGTCATCCGCCTGGGCGGCAGTAGCGGGCGCATCGATCTCGCCGCCGTGCTGGCGGAGCTTGGCGCGCGTCAGGTCAACGAGCTGCTGGTCGAGGCTGGCGCCACGCTCTGCGGCGCGTTGCTTGCGGCGCGCCTGGTCGATGAGCTGGTGTTGTACTATGCACCCCACGTCCTGGGCACCGGCGGCCGCGGCATGTTCGACATCGGCGCACTCGCGACCATGACGGAGCGCATCGCGTTGCAGGTCCTCGATGTGCGTCGCGTGGGCGCGGATATCCGCATCGTGGCAAGACCGGTAACGGGCTGACATCCATGTTCACGGGCATCATTCAGGCAGTCGGGCGGATCGCCGCATTCGAGCGCCGCGGCGTGGACGCACGCTTGCGCATCGACACCGGCAAGCTCGACCTCGGCGACGTGCACCTCGGCGACAGCATCGCCGTGAGCGGGGTGTGCCTGACCGTGATCGAGCAGGGCACGCGCGCGTTCAGCGCCGACGTCTCGGCCGAAACGCTCGCCCGCACCACCCTCGGGCGCCTCGCGGTCGGTGCGGCGGTCAACCTGGAGAAGGCACTGCTGCCGACGACGCGCCTCGGCGGGCATCTGGTGAGCGGTCACGTCGACGGCGTGGGCGCACTCGAAGCGCAGCACGATGAGGGCCGGTCGCGGCGCATGCGCTTTCTTGCCCCCGCGGAGCTGGCGCGCTACATCGCCGCCAAGGGCTCGATTTGCATCGACGGCGTGAGCCTCACGGTCAACGCCGTGCACGGCGGGGAGCTCGCCGAACGGACCGAAGCGAGGCGAGGCGGGCAGGGACGCCGCGGCTGCGAGTTCGACGTCAACATCGTGCCGCACACGCTCACCGCGACCACACTCGGGGAGCTGACCCCGGGCAGTGCGGTGAATATCGAGGTTGACCTGGTCGCGCGCTACCTGGAACGGCTGCTGTCGGGCGAGCGCGCTGCCGGGCCGGGCGGTATCAGCGAGGCCTTTCTCGCCGCGCACGGATTCGTGCGCGGCGAGCGCTGATGCGCGTCAGCGCCTGGTCGGCGTGACCAGGAAATTGGCGCTCGTGGTGGACAGCAACTGCGCCTTGCCATCGGTGTTCCGCATCACGAGCTTGGTCACGACGCGGTAGTTGCCCGCCGGGGCGTTGGCGGGAAT
>CAZVUN010000099.1:0-11529 GCA_964629975.1 uncultured Acidiferrobacteraceae bacterium
GAGCAGCGCCGGGTGGTCGCGCAGCGCGGCCGGCAGCTCCTCGCCGCGCTCGCGCCACAGGACGAGCGGCGGCAGGGGACGGCCGGCATGCCACAGTCCCAGCGCCTCGGCGGTGGTGAGGAGCGCCACGACATCGCCACGCTCGCTCGCCACCGCGGCAGCCGGCTCGACGTGCGTCAGCGTACCGATGTCCGCGAGCAGTGCGGGGTCGAGCGCGACAGCGCGCGTCAGCAGGAATCTCGCACGGGCGGCGGTCATGGCCTCATCCGGTCCGGTCGATGCATTCTAGGCCAAACGGGCGCACGCGCGCAGTGTCCCCCGGCAGGCGCCGACCGGTCGCCGCCGCCGGGGCGTGCGCTCGCGGCGGTGCCTGCCCGCGTCAGCGCGGGCGGCCAGCGCTAGTCGAGGAGGTGTGACACCAGGCCGTCGGCGAGCTTTGGCTCGAACCAGGTCGACTTCGGCGGCATCACTTGGTTGGCGTCGGCCACCGCCATCATGTCGTGAATCGAGGTCGGGAACAGTGAAAAGGCAACCGCCATCTCGCCGGAATCGACACGCCGTTCGAGCTCGCCGAGGCCGCGAATGCCGCCGACGAAGTCGATGCGCTTGTCGCGCCGCGGGTCACCGATGCCGAGCACCGGCGCGAGCAGCTGCTCCTGCAGCAGACTCACGTCGAGGCGCCGCACCGGATCGTCGGCCGGCACGCATTGCGGCCGGATGGCAAGCCGATACCACTGCCCCGCGAGATACATGCCGAACTCGCCGGCGCGTGCCGGCCGGACCGCGCCCGCCTCCGGCCGCACGACAAACGCGCTCTCGATGCGCGCCAGCAAGGCCTCGCGCGTGAGTCCGTGCAGATCCTTGACCAGGCGGTTGTAGTCGAGGATCTGCATCTGGTTGTCGGGGAAGATGACCGCGAGAAAGTAGTTGTACGCCTCCTCGCCACTGTGGTGCGGATTGGCCGCTTGCCGGGCGGCGGCCACGCGCGACGCCGCCGCGCAGCGATGATGCCCGTCGGCGATGTACAGGCACGGCATGGCATCGAAGGCGCGCGTGATGGCGTCGCACTGCTGCCCCGCGCGCATGACCCACAACGTATGACGCACGCCGTCGTCGGCGGTCACGTCGACATCCGCGGGGCTCGCGCTCGCCGCCGCCACCACGGCGTCGACCGCCGCCACCCGCCGATAGGTCAGGAACACCGGTCCGGTCTGGGCGTTGAGCGCCTCGATCTGGCGTACGCGATCGTCCTCCTTGTCCGGGCGTGTGAACTCGTGGCGGCGGATGCGGTTGCTGTCGTAGTCGGCGACCCGCGCCACCGCGACCAGCCCGGTCTGCGTGTGCGCGCCCATCACCAGGCGATAGACGTAGTAGTACGGCTGCGGATCGCGCTGCAGCACGCCGGCGGCGAGCATGCGCGCAAAGTTCTCCCGGGCGCGCGCGTACACGGCCGGGGCGTAGGGATCGGTATCCGGCGGCAGGTCGATCTCGGGCCTGGAGATGTGCAGAAAACTCCAAGGTCGACCCTGGGCACGCACGCGCGCCTCTTCGCTCGACAACACATCGTAAGGCGGCGCAATCACCTCGGCAGCGCGTCCCGGGGCGGGACGCAGTGCGGCAAACGGACGAATCAGCGGCATGACGGCTCCGGGGGAGAGACGGCGCGTATTCAAAACTACCGGCGCCATCCGGTCAAACGCCGCGCGCGCTGCCGACACCCCGCGCCCGCCCCGGAGCCGCGGCGGCGCACCCGAGCGCGCCGCCGTCTGCTGCCCGCGCCGCTAGCGCACGCGCCGCTCCTCCACCTTGCACACGGACAGGTGGGCGTTGTCCGCGTAGAAACAATCAACCGACTCGCTGCTCGTCGCATCGCGCCCGGTCGAAAGTTCCGCGGTGCGGATATCATCGCGTGCCGTAGCGTTGATGCGTTTGGCGAGCAGGTTGTCCGCGGACTCCTCCGCCTGCGCAGGCAGCGCGCACACGGCGACCAGCAACACCACGGGGGCAAGGGTCTTAACAAGCTTCATGGCAGTCTCCTTTGTCACAGTCGGGCACAGCGCACTCGGTTCGGGACGCCGGTTGGGCTGCTGTGCGTGGCCAGGCACCGGCGTCATGGTGCTAACGATAGTGCGCGGCGCGCACGCGCGGCTGTGAAGTGCTTCACACCGAGGCCGGCGCTTGCAAGGAAACGCCAACTTTGTCACACCGCGCGTGTGACGGGCGACACGGGTCGCGGGTTACGCTCCGACGCCGAGCCCGCGCAGTGCGGATGCCGAACGCGGTGTGGGGTTGACGATGATCTGGCCGTCTTCGACCCGGATCAGGCCCGAGGCGGTGAGATCGCGGAATATGCGGCTCACCATCTCGCGTGACGCGCCGACCATGTTGGCGATGTCTTTCTGCGTGTAGCGGCCGGTGATGACGAGCTTGCCGGCGAGCGGCTCGGCGAGCTGCGTGAGCGTGCGCGCCACGCGCCCATAAACGTCCATGAGCGCGAGACTGCCGATCATCTGATCGGCAGCGCGCAGGCGCGCCGCCAGGATGCGCAACAGGTTCATGGCCACTGCCGGATGGTGCTCGAGGAAACGTCGGAAACTCTGTTTGTCGAGGATGAGAAACTCCGATGCCTCCATGGTCAGGACGCCCGCGGAGCGCGGATCGTCGTCGATGAGCGCCAGCTCGCCGATGGCATCACCCGCCCCGAGTACCGACAGGATCACTTCCTTGCCGTCGGGGTCGCCGAGGACGACCTTTACCTTGCCGCTCGCGATGATGTACAGGCTGTCGCCGCGCGCGCCCTCCTGCAGGACGAGCGCCTGCTTGGGGTAGCGCTTGCGCGCCATCGCGCGCTGCAGCTCGGCGAGCGCGTCATCCGGCAGTCCGGCGAACAACGGGACACGCTTGATGATGTCGAGTGGCATCGTACGGGCCTCCGCGCATGACCATGGTGCGGCACGAGTCTACCACCGAGGCGCGGTGCACATGCGCGTGCCTGTAACGCACGCGTCACAACGAAAGCGGGCGGGCGCGTGCGTGCGTGCCGTGGTCGCCGCGTGCGCGAGCGGCTATCCTATGCCGCCCCTGCCCCTTCGCTGATACAGGATGCCTGCATGCCGAACCCGCCGTGCCGCTACTACCTGCCACCGGAATGGGCACCGCAAAGCGGCGTGATGCTCACCTGGCCGCACCCCCACGGTGACTGGGCGCGGCGCCTGCCGCAGGTCGAGCCGGTGTTTACCGCCATCGCCCGCCACATCAGCCGCCACGAGCAGGTACTGATCTGCTGCTACGACGAACGCCATCGCGAACATGTCGAGAATCTGCTCAGCGCCGACGGCGTCGACCCGCGCGCCGTCGTCTTGCGTGTGGTGCCATCGAACGACACCTGGGCGCGCGACCATGGCCCGATCACGGTGCTGTGCCACAACGAACCGCTGCTGCTCGATTTCGGCTTCAACGGCTGGGGCGGGAAGTACGGCTACGAGCTCGACAACGCCATCACGCGCCGGCTGTATGACCTCGGCACGTTCGGTGCGACCCCGCTGCAAAGCGTCGACCTTATCCTCGAGGGCGGCTCGATCGAGGTCGACGGTGCCGGCAGCCTGCTTACCACCAGCCGCTGCCTGTGCGCACCGACGCGCAACCCGCGCTTCGACCGCAAGCAGCTCGAGGCGCATCTCAAGGAGCTGCTCGGCCTCAACCGCGTGCTGTGGCTGGAACACGGGCACCTGGCGGGCGACGACACCGACAGCCACATCGACACGCTTGCCCGCTACTGCGACGTGCGCACCATTGCCTACGTGAGCTGCGACGACCGTGGCGATCCACACTATGCGGACCTGAAGGCGATGGAAGAGGAGCTGATGCGCTTTACCGCCGCCGACGGCCAGCCCTATCGGCTGGTGGCGCTGCCGTGGCCGCGCGCGATCCACGACGAGGACGGCCGCCGCCTGCCGGCCACCTACGCGAACTTCCTTATCATCAATGGCGCGGTACTGGTGCCGACCTACCGCGATCCGGCGGATGCCACCGCGCTCGCGCGCCTGCAGCAGTGTTTTCCGGACCGCACGGTCATCGGCATCGATTGCCTGCCATTGCTCTACCAGTACGGCAGCCTGCACTGCGTCACCATGCAGCTGCCGGCCGGCGTGCTGCCGGCGCGCTGAGCCCGCACAGAAACGCGAAAGGCACCTTGCGGTGCCTCTCGCGGTCAGACCGCGCGGCCGCTTAGCGCGCGGCGGGGGCCCCGGCTCCGGCGCCCTTCTCGACCGCCTTCTCCTTGCCCTTGGCCTTGGTGTCGCCCTTCACCTCGACCTTGGTGGCAGTCATGCTGTAGTACACCGTCACCTTGGCGCCTTTCTTGAGCTCGCCCTCGACCTTGGTGCTGGCGTCGCGCGCGAACTCCCACTTGCCGTCCTTGCCGGCGTCGATGACGATCGACTTGTCGGTGACGTCGAGCACCGGACCGGTCTTCTGGTAGCCCTTGTCGGCCAGCGCCACGGGCACGGTCAACAGCAGGCCGGCCAACACCGCCAGAGAATTCTTGATCACGTTGTTCCTCCTGAGTTGGGGGTAGGTTGGGAGGCGCCACGATAGAAAATTTGCCACGCGCCCGCAAGCGGCCGTGGCGGGCTTTGATGTACCATTGCGCCATGAGGCAGATGCTCAATGTCGGGGTCGTGCAGCACGCCTGCGGCGAGGACCGTGCGGCCAATCTCGAGGCGTCGATCAGCGGCATCCGGGCCGCCGCCGCGCAGGGCGCGGAGCTCGTCGTGCTGCAGGAGCTGCACGCCGGCGTGTACTTCTGCCAGACCGAGGACCCGCGCCGTTTCGATGAGGCCGAACCGATTCCCGGGCCGACCAGCGAGGCGCTCGGGGCGCTCGCGCGCGAGCTCGGCGTCGTCATCGTGGCCTCGCTGTTCGAGCGGCGCGCGCCGGGGCTGTACCACAACACCGCCGTGGTGCTGGAACGCGACGGCGCGCTCGCCGGCCGCTACCGCAAGATGCACATCCCGGACGACCCCGGCTACTACGAGAAGTTCTACTTCACGCCCGGCGATCTCGGCTTCACGCCGATCGCGACCTCGGTCGGCACGCTCGGCGTGCTGGTGTGCTGGGACCAGTGGTATCCGGAGGCCGCGCGTGTCATGGCGCTCAACGGCGCGGAGCTGCTGCTCTACCCGACCGCCATCGGCTGGGACCCGCGCGACAACGAACCTGAGCGCCTGCGCCAGCGCGACGCCTGGACGACGGTGCAGCGCGCCCACGCCATCGCCAACGGCCTGCCGGTGGTGGTGTGCAACCGCGTCGGCGAGGAACCCGACCCCTCGGGGCAGACGGCCGGGATCCGGTTCTGGGGATCGAGCTTCGTGGCCGGAGCGCAGGGCGAGCTGCTGGCGCAGGCCGCGGCCGACCGCGCCGAGGTGCTGGTGGTGGCCATCGACCGGCAGCGCAGCGAGTCGGTGCGGCGCCTGTGGCCATTCCTGCGCGACCGGCGCATCGACGCCTACCACGACCTGCTCAAGCGCTACGGGAAGTAGCATCGCGTTTCGAGGTCCCCGGTTCGGGCCTCTGGTTCAAACGCGAAACCCGGGACCCGCGACGCGAGACGGCCTGGCCACATGCCTCACCTCCACCTGCAGCAGTCAGCCGAACTCCTCGACATCATCGTGCACGGCAGCCGGCCGGCCGATGCGCAGCTCGAGCGCTACTTCCGCGCGCACCCGCGCATGGGTGCGCGCGATCGCGCACGCGCGGCCGAGACCGTCTACGGCGTGCTGCGCAACCGGCGCATGCTGGCGCACATTGCCGGCGGCGACGACGCCGAACCGCTGGCGCTGGTCGCCGCCTGGCTGCTGACGCAGGGCCTGAGCGGCCGTGCCCTGCACGAGGCCGGTTTCACCGGGGACATCGCCGCGCTGGTCGAGCGCGCGCGCAATCTCGATGCCGCGACCCTGCCGTTTGCGGTGCGCGCAAGCCTCCCCGACTGGCTGGCGGAGAAGCTGCACGCGCAGTTCGGTGCCGAGGAGGCGCTGGCGCTCGCGCACGCGCTCAACCAGCCGGCGCCACTCGACATACGCGTCAACACGCTGAAGGCGACGCGCCCGCAGGTGCAGTCCTGCCTGCGCGCGGCCGGCTATGAAACCGCAGCCACGCCGTATGCGCCCACGGCGCTGCGCTGCACGCAGCGCGCACCGCTCATCCAGACCGACTGCTTTCGCGACGGCCTGTTCGAGGTGCAGGACGAGGGCAGCCAGCTGCTGGCGCTCGTGCTCGAGCCGCGGCGCCACGAGATGGTGGTCGACTTCTGCGCCGGGGCCGGCGGCAAGACCCTGCAGCTGGGCGCGCTCATGGCCAACACCGGGACCGTGTACGCCTTCGACACCGCGGCGCGCCGCCTCGAGCGGCTCACGCCGCGGCTCAGGCGTTCCGGCCTGCAGAACGTGCGCGCGGTGGCGATTGCGCACGAACACGACGAGCGCGTCCGGCGCCTGCACGGCAAGATCGACCGCGTGCTGGTCGACGCGCCGTGCTCCGGCACCGGCACCCTGCGGCGCAACCCCGACATCAAGTGGCGGCCGCTCGACCTGGCCGCACTCGCTGCCAGCCAGACGCGCATCCTGGAAGCGGCGAGCCGGCTGCTCAAGGTCGGTGGCCGCCTGGTGTACGCGACCTGCAGCCTGCTGCCCGAGGAGAACGACGCCATCGTCGCGGCGTTTCTTGCCGCCCACCCGCAGTTCGAACAACTCGCCGTGCAGGACATCCTCGCGCGCCGCCACGTGCCGCTCACCATGAGCGATGCGGCGCTGCGGCTCTACCCGCACCGCCACCACACGGACGGCTTCTACGCCGCGGTACTGCAACGGCGCGCCTAGCGACGCGCGCGCTCGCGGTAGCGCTGCACGCGGTTGCGACCAGCCTGCTTGGCCGCGTACAGCGCCTGATCGGCGTGTGTGACCAGCGCCCCGGCGCTGTCGCCAGACCGGGGGAAGCTGGCGACCCCGATGCTCACGGTGATGTGCAGAGCGGTACCGTCGGCCAGCGCGAACGCGCAACCGGCCACCGCGGCGCGCACGCGCTCGGCCACGGCGCACGCCGCCTGATCGTCCGTCTCCGGCAGCAGCGCCACGAACTCCTCGCCGCCGTAGCGCGCCACGCAATCAACGTCGCGCAGCTGCGCAGCCAGCAGGCGGGCGAGCGCCTGCAACACGCTATCGCCGGCGGGATGGCCATGGTTGTCATTGACCTGCTTGAAGTGATCGATGTCGAGCAGCAGCAACGCGCATGCCTTGCCGTAGCGGCGCGCGCGCCTGAGCTCGGCGGCCAGGCGCGCGTCGAACTCGCGCCGGTTGAGTACGCCGGTGAGCGCATCGGTGCGCGCCTGCTGCACGGTCTGCTCGTACAGGCGGGCGTTGTCGATGGCGGCGGCCGCGAGGCGCGCGAAGGTCGCGAGCAGCTCGGTCTCCTCGGCGCTGAAGTCGTCCCGGTCGGTGCGGTAGACGTACAGCACGCCGTGCCGGCCATGCGCGCCGGCGAGCGGCAGGCAGATGAACGCCCGGATGCCCTCGGCACGCGCCACGGCGCTCAGCCGGTGCGGCGCGTGCGGCGCGTCGTTGCTGACCACGGCGACGCCGCTGCGCAGTACGGTGTCGGCCAGCCCGCCGGGGCGAAAGCGCATGCCCTCGACGAAGCGCGGCGACAGACCGTGCGTGAAGCACTGGCGGAAGCCGCCGGCCTGCTCGTCATGGATGGCAATGGCGGCAGCCTGCGAGCCGGTGAGCGCGGCGCCGTGCTGCAGGACGGCGCGCAGGCTGTCATCGAGGCTCAGGCTCGCGATGATCGCCTCGACCGCGCGGTTGAGCGCGCGCAGCCGCTCGCTCTGTGCCCGGATCGCCTGCGCGTCGGCCTGGATGTAGGTGTCGATGGCGAGGCTCATGTCGAACATCACGATGCGCAACAGCGCGAGCACCGTGTCGGTGGCGCGCACCGGGTCGTCGGCGCACAGCGTCCGGATGCGCGGCAGCAGGAAGGCGAAATAGTTGAGGTACGCGCCCATGTACCACGCCGGCGCCAGTCCGATGCGCTGGTGCGCGGCGCCGACACGCAGCCGTTCCTGCACGTACGGGGCGCCGTAGTCGCCGGCGGTGAGCGTGCGGAAGTAGCGCGCCTGCGTGTCCTTGAGCCGCTCGATGCGCTGCGGGTCGCGCAGGAAGCGCGCGGTCTCCTCGAACTGCAGCAGGTGGCCGTAGAAGAACTCGGCAAAGGCGCGATCGTCCGTGCTGGCGGCGAGCTGCGCGTGCAGGGCGCGCAGCAGCTCGACCTCGCGCTCGCCCAGGCACATGAAGCGCTTGCGGCGCGCAAGGTCGTCCTCGCTCGGCAAAGGCGGTACCGAAGAAGCGGGTTGCGAAGTCATGCGGTCGAGCGCGGCGCGGTCGCTGCGACCGCGGCCACTCGACCCTAGTCTAGTTCACCGCGCCGGGCCCGCCGTCGCCGGCGCACCCGGCGCACGGCCCAGATCACGAGGCCGAAGGCGACCAGCGCCCCGATCACGTACAGCGCCACGCGGTGGTAGTCGTCGATGAACAGCTTCATGGTCTCGCCCAGCAGGTATCCGGCATAGGCGAAGATGTGCGCCCAGGCGATGGCGCCAATCAGGTTGAGCACCAGAAAACGCAGGCGCGGAATGCCGGCCGAACCGACGGCGAACGGCGTTACGTTGCGCAGGCCGTAGTAGAAGCGAAACGTGAGGATCAGCCAGTATTGATGCTTGTGCAGGTGCCTGTACACCCGCTCGGCGGCCGCCTGCCACGCCGCTCGCTTGCGGATGATCCGGGGGCCCCAGTGGCGACCGATGTAGTACCACAGCTGGTCGCCGCTGGTGCTGCCGATGATGGCGGTCGCGATCACCCAGTGCAGGTCGAGATAACCGAGGTGCGCCGCGATGCCGGCCAGGATCACGATGGTCTCGCCTTCGATAAAGGTGATGACCAGGATGGCGAGGTAGCCGTAGTTCGAGACCAGCTCTTCGAGCGACATCGTTCGGCGTGAATCGGCTCCGCCGTCGTCGACGGACGCCAGTCAGCGGCAGGTGGAGAAAAAAAGCCCCGTCAGTGACGGGGCTCCGTGCAATCTCTGTTGTAATGCCTCCTAGCGCGGGACGACGCGGGTCGCCTGTCTGCCCTTCGGTCCCTGGGTCTGCTCGAACTCCACCTTCTGGCCCTCGGCGAGCGTCTTGTAGCCATCTGCCTCGATCGTGGAGAAGTGCACAAAGACGTCTTCGCTTCCGTCGGTGGGGACGATAAAGCCGTATCCCTTGGCATTGTTAAACCACTTGACGGTACCAACTTGCATAAAGGCTCCTCTATTATGAAAAGCTAATGTGTCGCCCGTGTTTCCGATTGTTGCTTGCGGGCGGCGAAATCATCCTACGTCAACTCCCCCCTACCTGACAACGAGGCGACCCCCTAGTTGTTAAGTTGCAATAGGTTATTCCCACCGAGTCGAGAAGCCGGAGGTTTGTAGCCCAAGGCCGAATGAGGTCGGCGGGTATTGTAATAGGCCAGGAACGGCGGTAGCCACGCGCTTCGCTCGGCGCTGTTGGCGTAGCGTCTGGCATAGGCACACTCGCGCAGGCAAGTCTGGATGAGGCGCTCGGCCTTGCCGTTGGTCTGCGGCCGATAGGGGCGGGTGAAGCTGTGTTTGATCCCCAAGGCCTGACAGGTTCGGGCAAACAGCTTCGAGCGATAAGCACTGCCATTGTCAGTCAGCACACGCTGGATGCGCACACCCAAGGCGGCTGAGTTCGCCACCGCCGCCTTCAGGAAATCGACCGCAGTGCTCTTGCGCTCATCGGTGTGCATTTGAACGAACCCCACCCGCGCGTGGTCATCGATGGCCACGTGCGCGAACTCCCAGCCCGCCCCGTCGACCGAGTCGCGCCGATCAGCAGTGATACGATGGCCGGGACGCGCGATGCAGCCGAGTTTCTTGGTGTCCAGATGCAGCATCTCGCCGGGCGCACAACGCGCATAGCGCACCACGGGGCGCACAGGCGCCACCAACGCCTTCAGGCTGGACAAGCCCAGGGCAGCCAAGACCCGGCTGACGGTGGCGACGCTGCGCCCGACCACTTGGGCAATACGGCGCATCGGCATGCGCGCCCGGCGCAACCGCTCGATGCGGTGCCGAAGTTCCTCGTCCACCGTGCTGCGCGTTCTCATGGGGCGAGAACTGCGATCCGCAAGGCCCGCCTCGCCTTCGTCCTGGTAGCGACGGAGCCATTTGCGTGCCGTGCGCGCGCTGATGCCTGCCGCCTCGGCAGCAGGCATCAGGCCCAGTGTTCCGATCCGTTCAATGAGCAATTTTCGCCCTTGCAGGGCCGTTCTGGCATTCTTACTGGCTGTTCATCCGGTTGTCCTCCTGAGAGTGCTGAAGCGTTGAGAACTCCAGTCTCCCAGAAACTTCCGGGTGAACAACCTATTGAAACATCACACCTAGTCCTGCGCGGGCCGGGTGCGCAGCCGTTTGCGCTGCCCCTGGTGGCGTTTGCCGCTCAGGCGCCGCTCCTTGGCGGCGCGCGGCACGCGGGTCGGCTTGCGCGGTTTGGCACGCCGATTGAGCCGGGCCAGGCGCGCGATCAGGCGCTCGTAGGCGATGGCGCGGTTACGGATCTGCGAGCGGGTGTCGCTGGCGGTCACCACCACCCCGGAGGGCAGGTGCGTGAGGCGCACGGCCGACTCGGTGCGGTTGACGTGCTGCCCGCCGGGGCCGCTGGCGCGGAAGGTCTCGATGCGCACCTCGCGCTCGAGGACGGCACGGGACAGGGAATAGATCGGGCGATCGCTCATGCCACGGTGGCTCGAGGTGTCTTTGCGGGGTCCATGGTTACAATAGCCGCACCATGATCGTCATCCTCAAGCCCGACCTGACCGAGCAGAGCGCGGAATACCGGCAGATTGTCGATTATTTCGCGCACAAACCCAAGATCACCACGCGCGTGCACCAGGAGATCGGCACGCTGCAGACCCTCACCGAGATCTACGTGATCGGCGAAACGGCCGCCCTTGATCGCGCCGAGATCGAGAGCCTGCCGGGCGTCGACCGGGTGGTGCGGGTGTCGGAGGAGTACCGCATCCTCGGCCGCCACCGCGACGACCGCCGCCCGACCGGCTTCGAGTACAACGGCGTGCGCTTCGATCAGGACAACCTCAACGTGTTCGCCGGCCTGTGCGCGGTCGACACCCGCGAGCACGTCGAGCAGATGCTCAAGGCGCTCAAGGCCCACGGCCAGGTGTGCACGCGCATGGGCGCCTACAAGCCGCGCACCAACCCGTATTCGTTCCAGGGGCACGGCAAGGCCTGCCTGCCGTGGGTGTTCGAGCTGGCCGGCAAGTACGGCATCAAGGTGATCGCCATGGAGATCACCCACGACTCGCACCTCGAGGAGGTCCGCGCCGCCCTCGCGCAGACCGGTCAGCCGACCGGGGTGATGCTGCAGATCGGCACGCGCAACACGCAGAACTTCGAGCT
>CAZVUN010000100.1:0-11449 GCA_964629975.1 uncultured Acidiferrobacteraceae bacterium
ACGCAAACCGCACGCCGACGCTCTTGCCGATCCAGTTGGCCTGCATGGCGCGCACCCGTTCCGGCCATTCCGTGAGCTGCTCGAGATCGGCGAGCAGCTCCTCGGCGTACTTCGTGATCGCGAGGTAGTACATCGGGATCTCGCGCTTCTCGACCACCGCGCCGGTGCGCCAGCCGCGCCCGTCGATCACCTGCTCGTTGGCGAGTACGGTCTGGTCGACCGGGTCCCAGTTGACGGTGCCGGTCTTCTTGTAGGCGATGCCCTTCTCCAGCATGCGCAGGAACAGCCACTGGTTCCACTTGTAGTACTCGGGCTTGCAGGTGGCGAGCTCGCGATCCCAGTCGATGGCAAAGCCCAGCGACTGGAGCTGCTTCTTCATGTAGGCGATGTTGTCGTAGGTCCACTTAGCCGGCGGCACGCCGTTGGCCATGGCCGCGTTCTCGGCCGGCAGGCCGAACGCGTCCCAGCCCATCGGTTGCAGCACGTTGTACCCGTGCATGCGCATGAAGCGCGTCAATACGTCGCCGATCGTGTAGTTGCGCACATGCCCCATGTGCAGCTTGCCCGAGGGGTACGGAAACATGGACAGGCAGTAGTACTTGGGACGCGCCGGGTCCTCGACGGCCCGGAAGGATTGGTGGGTGGCCCAGTACGCCTGGGCGTCTTGCTCTACTTGCTGGGGGAGGTAACGCTCATCCATCGGCTGCCGCTCGGGCCAACATCAAGGAGTTGCAGAGGATACACTATGCGGGCGGGCGGCGACCACGCGCCGCGCCGCAGCGACGTTCGCCGCGCGGGCTGCTGCTGGCGCGTCGCCGGCAAGAGGCGTAGCGTAACCGGTGTCGGCGGTTACCGCGTCCGGCGCCTCCCACCACATGACTTGCTCGCGGTTTCGGGCAAGCTGACGCGTGCGCCCGGAAAAAGAAGGCGAAACATCGATCACGCGCTTTCCACCGGCCGTTGTTTCTCCCGTCTGCCGAACGCCCGCATCGATGGCGGGGCGAACCATCCGTGACCGCAAGGAGGTTCACACCAGGAGACGCATCGTGGCGTTCTGCCTGGGCGCGTTCTGCCTCGTCGCCACGACGACACGGGCCGCTGAGCCCGAGCACAACATCATCATTGCCCTTGACGCCAAGCGTCAGGCGATCACCGCCGTCAATTTCGCCAGCGGCAAGGAGTTCAAGTTCACCGTCAAGGACGCTGCCGTGTTCAAGAGCGCCAGGCTATGCGAGAACTTCGAAGCACCCATCGGCGAGATGAAGAAGAACGCGGCGTTCGCTGCCGATTTCGGCAACGCCGATCCGAAGAAACCCTGTCGCACGCTGACGAGCGAAATCGGCGGCGCCGGGCAGGTGCTCGGGATCCGGCCACATGCCAAGCACGAAGGCGTGACGTTTATCCTCACGGAGCGCAAGCGCACAAGCGGTGACCGGGTCACCGCCACGTATCTGTACGGCAACGCCGGCCCCAGGATGGAGATAAGAAACGAACGGGTCGACCGGATCTCCAAGGCCACCCTAAGTTGACGGCGCAAGCAAGACGCAACACCACGTCGTGCGCGTGAAGAACCCCGGCCGCGGCGACTCCTGGCTCATGGCCGACCACGGGCAGGCGAGCTCGACCGTCACCGTCGGCACGAACAGCATCCTCAGAACCTGGATGAAGTTCACCGCACCGGCGGGAGACAGGGCGACGCTGTATGTGCCCGGGGCAAGTGCGCCGTTCGAGGACATGCCGATCGCGAAGTGATCAAGCGCCGGGTCGGCCCGCCGCGCTGACCGTGGCCGGCGGTGCGCCGTCACAGCGCTGCGGCATTCAGCAACCGCTCGAGGCGCTCCAGGAGCCGCTGCCGGCGCTGCTGCCCATGACGTACACGCAACCGCCGCTGCCGCCGGCACCGATTCCCGTCAGCTCGTTGCGGTACATCCACGACTTTCCGCCGCCGCGCGCGGCCGCGGCCTGCTGCGCGAGAGAGGCAAGATTCCACTGCGCGGGACCGTTTTCATAGCCGGCATTGCCTTGGGCGTCCAGCCAGTATCGTCCCGGCAGAATCGGATAGACGATCTGCGACAGCGCCGCCACGTCCTGCGGGTGCAGCTCGCGCCCGTTGATGAACACTCCCGTGAGATTACCCTGCCCGCCGCCCGAGGCGTCGGCACGCAGCGCGCCGCCGAGCTTAAGCCCCGGATGAATCTGCCCGAGCGCCGCTCCGCCCTCCATTCCCCAGGCGCCCGAGACCTTGTCATACCAGTAACGCCCGTCGAGGATGCGCACCCGATAGGTCTTCTCCAGCGCCGCCACGTCCTTGGGATCAAGCGCGACACGATTGAGGTACACGGCGCGCACCGCGCCGGGCGTCGCGGGCGGCGGGTCGGCCGCGGGCAAGGCGAGCGGCCACACGGGCAGCAGTAACAGCAAGATGTGAGGTGGCAGGCGCAACATGATCGACCTCCTTGCAAGGCACGCGGCCACCGGCACGACCGCTCGTCTACGCTACGCGCAACGGGGTCGATCGCACAAGATACTGCGCCGGTGTGACGCCGCGCCTCGGGCGACGTCGAGGGTGACGCGCCTGAGCCAGCCGCGCGCTACTTCTTGGCGGTCTTCGCGTCGTAGGCCTTGATCACCTTGTCGGTAAGGTCGACGGACTCCTCCACGTACAGCACCGACGACTCGCCGCGCTCGTATACGATCTTGACCTTTTCGGCCTTGGCGATCTCTTCGACGATCGGGCGGATCTCGCCCACCGCCTTGCGCGTGAACTCCTGGTCCTTCTTGCCGAGCTCGCGTTGCGCCTCCTGCGACTGCTTCTGCAGGGCGGCGAGCTTCTGCTGCATCTCATCCTGCTTTTTCTTGCGCTGCTCGTCGGTCATGAGCAGCTGTTCCTTCTCGTACGCCTCCTGCAGACCCTTGAGCTGCTGCTCCTGCTTGATGAGCTCGTCCTGCTTCTGCTTCACCAGCTTGCCCATCTCGTCTTTGACGCGCTTGCCGGCCTGGCTCTCGACCAGCACCTTGCGCATGTCGACGATGCCGACGCGGAACTTTTCCTGCGCCAGGCTGGCGCTACTCGCCGCGCCCAGCAGCGCGGCAACCGACAATGTCACGATCCAGTGCTTCACGACGAATCTCCTTGGGGTCTTTCGTAGGCGCGCGAGCGTACCATGCCCCCGCGCGCGCCGTCACCCGCCCGCGCGCCGTGCGCGCCAGGCGCCGAGTGCGGCCAGCGCGAGCGCGAGCACCACGATGGCGGCGTTGCCGGCGCGCACGTACGGGGTCGCGCCCTGCATCGGCACGACCTCGGCCATGAGCGTCTCGATCGCGAACTGGCGGCTGCGCGCCACGACCGTGCCGCGGTGATCGATGAGCGCCGACGGACCGGTATTGGCGGCGCGCAGCATCGGCCGGCCCGCCTCGCGCGCGCGCAGCCGCGCCATCTGCAGGCGCTGGTGCGGGGCGAGCGAATCGCCGAACCACGCATCCTCGCTCACGTTGATGAGCAACCGCGCCGCCGGCAGCGCCTCGATCACCTCCTCGCCGAACGCATCCTCGTAACACACCGACACGCCGACCGGGTAACCCGCGACGCGCAGCAGCGGCTGCTCATCCGCACCGCGCGCAAAATCCGACATCGGGATCTGGAAGTTGTCGATGAGCCACTGGAACAGCCACGGCAACGGCAGGAACTCGCCGAACGGCACCAGGTGGCGCTTGCGGTAGACGCCGTGCTCGGCACCGATGCGCACGACGCTGTTGTACACCGCGATACGGTTGCCGACCCGCTCGCTCTCGATCACGCCGGCGAGCAGCTCGGTGTCGCGCGCGCGCAGGAGCGCGCGCAGCTGCCCGAGGTAGGCGGGATCGACGCGCTCGAGATAGGTCGGGATCGCCGCCTCCGGCCACACGATCACGCGCGCGCCCTGCGCCTGCTCGGTGCGCGCGTAGTAGTGCGCCAGGATCGCGTCGCGCTCGCGCGGATTCCATTTGCGCGCGAGCGCCACGTTGCCTTGTACCAGCGCCACGCGCACCGGCTCGCCCGCCGGCGCGACCCAGTGCGGCAGGCCGGCCAGAGCGCCGAGCAGCCACACGCCGGCGAGCGCGGCGAGCGGGCGCGCCCAGCGGCGCGACTGCCACGCGGCCGCCAGCAACCCCGCGCTCACGGCGGTCGCGAGGCTCACGCCGTACACGCCGAGCCACGGCGCAAACCCGGCGAGCGGCGTGTCGACCTGGCTGTAGCCCAGGTTGAGCCAGGGAAACCCCGTCAGCAGCCAGCCGCGCAACCACTCGGCGAGCGTCCACAGCGCCGGCAGCACAAGGACAAGCGCCGCTGCGCCGCGGGCGCGCACCGCGCGCGCCTGCAGCCAGCCGAGCAGCGCCGGGTAGAGCGCGAGCCCCGCGCACAGCAGTGCCACGGTGAAGGCGGCGAGTGGCACCGGCATGTTGCCGAAGGTGTGCAGGCTCACGTACACCCACGACACGCCGACCCCGAACATGCCGAAACCGAACAGGAAGCCGCGCCACGCTGCGCGCGCGGGCGAGGCCTCGCGCCACAGCACAAAGAGCAGCGCGAGCGCGAGGATCGGCAGCGGGAACAGGGCGAACGGCGCGAAGCCGAGCGGCAGGAGCGCGCCGGCGGCGAGGGCCACGGCGTCGGCCGCGGCCGGGGACAGGCGCCGCGGACTAGCCGCCACTGCCCGCGGAGGAAGCCGGCGCCACGTTGATCTTGAGCAGATGCAGGCGCCGGCTGTCGGCGCGCAGCACCTCGACGCGCAACCCGTCGAGCTCGAACTTCTCCCCGCGCCGCGGTACGTGTCCGACCGTGGCCATCACGTAGCCGCCGATGGTCTCGATGCCGTCGCGCGCGAACGCGGTCTTGAAGCGCGCGTTGACGTCCTCGAGCGGGGCGAGCGCCTTGACCACGAACTCGCCGGGCGCGACCTCGACGATCTGCGTGTCCTCGCCCTCGATGTCGTGCTCGTCCTTGATCTCGCCGACAATCTGCTCGAGCACGTCTTCGATCGTGACCAGTCCCGCCACCCCGCCGTACTCATCGACCACGATCGCCATGTGGTTGCGCGAGGCGCGAAACTCGCGCAACAACACGTTCAGGCGCTTCGACTCCGGCACGAACACCGCCGGGCGCAGCATGTCGGCGAGCCGGAACTGGGCGCGGCGCTTCTTGTCGAGCTGGAAGTAGCGCAGCAGGTCCTTGGCGAGCAGGATGCCGACGACCTTGTCCTTGTCGCCGTCGATTACCGGATAGCGCGAGTGCCCGGACTCGATCACCATCGGCAGGTAGGTCTCGGGCGGCAGGTTCTTGTCGACCACGTCCATCTGTGCGCGCGGCACCATGATGTCGCGCACCTTCATCTCGGCGGTTGCGAGCACGCCCTCCATCATGTCGAGCGCGTCACGCTCGAGGAGCCCGCGGCGCTGCGCATCGCGCAGCACCTCGATCAGCTCCTCGCGCGTACCCGGCTCGCCGAGCAGCGCCTGGCTGATGCGGTCGAGCAGGGAACGCGCGGGCGTACTGGGGGGTTCGGCGGTTTCGCTGTTGGCAGCGGTCTTGTCGTCGTTCATGGCAGGATGTGCCGGATCGTCACGCGTACGGGTTGGGGAAGCCGAGCGCCTTCAGGGTGCGCACCTCGCGCCGTTCCATGACGGCGGCGTCCTTGTCGTTGTCGTGATCGTAGCCGCGCAGGTGCAGTATACCGTGCACCACCAGGTGCGCCCAATGCGCCGCCTCGGCCTTGTCCTGCGCGCGCGCCTCGCGCCGCACCAGCGGAGCGCAGATCACGACGTCGCCGAGCAGATCGCTGCGCGCCCCCGGGGGCTGCTCGAACGGGAAGGACAACACGTTGGTCGGGCCGGGCTTGCCGCGGTAGCGCCGGTTCAGGCGCGCGCTCTCGGCCGTATCCACGATGTGCAGGTCGAGCGCCACCTGCGCCCGGCGCACGCCGCTCAGGGCCGCGCGCGCATAGCGCCGCAGCGCGGCGGCGCTCGGGACGCCGCGCGCGCGACTGGCGCAGCGCACGGCCAGGCGCAACCTCATGGCCCCTCGCCCTCGTGCGCCGCGCGCGCGTGCGCCTCATAGGCCTCGACGATGCGCTGCACCAGCGCGTGGCGCACCACGTCGTGATGCGTGAAGTGCGTGAAGGTGATGCCCTCGACACCCTTCAGCACCTCGATCGCCTGCCTGAGGCCGGACACCTGCCCGCGCTTGAGGTCGACCTGGGTGATGTCGCCGGTGATCACCGCCGTGGTGCCGAAACCGATGCGCGTCAGGAACATCTTCATCTGCTCGGCGGTGGTGTTCTGCGCCTCGTCGAGAATGATGAACGACTCGTTCAACGTTCGGCCGCGCATGTAGGCGAGCGGCGCGAGCTCGATCACGTTGCGCTCGAGCAGGCGCACGACCTTCTCCGAACCGAGCATCTCGTGCAGCGCGTCGTACAGCGGCCGCAGGTAGGGGTCGATCTTCTGCTCGAGCGCCCCGGGCAGGAAGCCGAGGCGTTCGCCGGCCTCCACCACCGGCCGCACCAGCACGATGCGGCTCACGCGGTTGTTCTCGAGCGCATCGACCGCACACGCCACCGCCAGGTAGGTCTTGCCGGTGCCGGCCGGGCCGACGCCGAAGTTGATGTCGTGCGTGAGGATCGCGCGGATGTAGTCGCGCTGGTGCTCGTGCATCGGCTGCACCACGCGCTTCGGGGTGCGGATCGCGAGCGGCGGTTCCGCGCCGCGCACCTCGGCGCGCAGCGCGACGTGCTGCAGGGCGCTGTGCACGGTGGCGGCGGTCAGCAGCTCGCGCCCGGCGGTCGCCGTATAGAGCTCGGAGATGAACTGCTCGGCGCGCCGGCGCGCGTCGCTCTTGCCGGCGACGCGGAACTGGTGGCCGCGGTTGCTGATCTCGACGCCCAGGTACTCCTCGATCTGGCGCAGGTGCTCATCGTGCGGGCCGCAGAGATTGGCCAGCCGGCGGGTGTCCGCGGGGGCGAGCGTGAACTCGGTGTGCGTGCGTCGGGCGCTCAACGTTGGCGAAGACAGGATCGGTCAGCGATCAGTACACAGAATTGCCGCGGGCGAATCAAGCGCGCCGCCGCTCGCGCGCGCTAAGCATCCGTCCGCGCAGGGAATTGGGCATGGCCTCGGTGATCTGCACCTCGAGCATCTGGCCGATCGCGACCGGGTGGTCGGCCGGGAAATTCACAACCCGGTTGTTGTCGGTGCGGCCCGACAGCTCCGTGGCGTTGCGCCGCGCGTAGCCGTCGACCAGGATCGGCTGCACCGTCCCGACCATCTGGCGGCTGATGCGCTGCGCCACGGTATTGTTCTTCTGTTGCAGGCGCGCGAGGCGCTCGCTCTTTACTTCCTTCGGCGTGCGATCGGCCATCTCCGCGGCCGGGGTGCCGGGGCGGGGGCTGAAGATGAAGCTGAACGAGGCGTCGAATTCGATCTCGTCCATCAGGTCGAGCGTCTTCTGGAAGTCCTCGTCGGTCTCGCCGGGGAACCCGACGATGAAATCGGTGGTGATGCTGATGTCCGGGCGCACCGCGCGCAGTTTGCGGAGCTTGGACTTGTACTCGAGCACGGTGTGGCCGCGCTTCATCGCCGCCAGGATGCGGTCCGAACCGCTCTGCACCGGCAGGTGCAGGTGATTGGCGAGTTTCGGCACCTCGGCATAGGCCGCGATCAACGCCTCGTTGAACGCCTGCGGGTGCGAGGTGGTGAAACGGATGCGCTCGATGCCGTCGATCTCCGCGACGTAGCGCACCAGGCGAGCGAGGTCGGCGTGCCCGCCGTGGTGCATCGCGCCGCGGTAGGCGTTGACGTTCTGCCCGAGCAGCGTCACCTCGCGCACGCCGCGCTCGGCGAGCGTCACGACCTCCGCAAGCACATCGTCGAACGGGCGCGAGAACTCCTCGCCGCGCGTGTACGGCACAACACAATAGGTGCAGTACTTGCTGCAACCCTCCATGACCGACACGAAGGCGCGCACGCCCTCGACCCGCGGTTCCGGCAGGCGGTCGAATTTTTCGATCTCCGGAAACGATACATCGATCGCCGGGCGGCGCGTGGTGAGCACAGCATCGAGCAGCTGCGGCAGGCGGTGCAACGTCTGCGGCCCGAAGATGAGATCGACCTGCGGGGCGCGGCGGCGGATGGCGGCCCCTTCCTGCGAGGCCACACAGCCGCCCACACCGATGATCACGTCCGGGCGCGCCTGCTTCAGTTCCTTCCAGAAACCGAGCTGGGTGAAGAGCTTCTCCTGCGCCTTCTCGCGGATCGAGCAGGTGTTGACCAGCAGCACGTCGGCCTCGCCGGGCTCCTCCGTCACCTCCAGACCGTGCGAGGCCGCCAGCACGTCCGCCATGCGGGCGGAGTCGTACTCGTTCATCTGGCAGCCGAAGGTCTTGATGTAGAGCTTGCGCGGCATCGGGGTGAACCGAAGAGCGCCTAATCTAGCGCGCCCCCGGCAAAAAAGCCAGAAACCCACGCCGGAATCAGGACTTAGCGCAACTCAAAAAATTAGGCGGGTGGCTGACGCCACCCGCCGGATGAGGAGGCCATCTAGCGGAAACGAACCGGACCGCTCAGCCGCGGCAGGATTGCCGCCAGGAATGCCGCAGCCGCAAACAGGGAGAAAAGCACGAAATTATCCACAAGCGCCAAGTAAGGAGATGCCAGGTACGTTATCGCCGACGGCGTCCCAACCCACAAGCCCAACTTCAGCATCACCCAACAACCCCAACGAAGATCATGCCGCCGGCCTTGCCGCAATCCTTCGCCACCGGCGGCGGTGGTCCATGCAATACAACTTAGACGAGGTTTCCGAACTCTCAAGGCGCGACCGACACGAGGTCAGGTCGTCGGGATAGCCGGGTCGAACCGTCGGATTACCGCCAGTCGGCGTGGTCATCCCCTTCCCCGTGACGTCCGGTCGACACCGCGCAAGCCCAGTTGGGTTAAGTGACCACGGCCGCGGCGGTGCCAACCGCGCAAGCGGGGATTCCGCCAAAACGCGGGGCCGTCATTCCGGCGACCTGGAGAAAAACCGGGGTCAGATTGTGCTACCCCGGTTTTGCTCCCCGACTCTATGGCGTGTTGGCTCTAGCAAAAAGTCTCAAGCAGTTCGTTGCGATCCGCGTTCTTGTGCTGCGACACGGCGCGCAGAATACTGCTCAGCGTGCCGATGCGAAGAACCGCATGATCCGGGACGGCAATGCGTTGGTGCCGCGGCTCTTCCGTTTCAAGGATGATATGGCTGCCCTGCTGATGAACCACCCGGTATCCCCACCGCGACACAGACCCTGAACGAGCTGCCGTCCGCTCAGGTCGCGCGGAAGCTTCATGCAACGGCTAGGACTTCGTCGCGCACCATGTGCAACCGGATGGAAGAGGGCCGGTTCTTTGGCTGGTCGAAATAGTAGGCATCAACAGCTTCGCGCACGTTGGCGCGCAGCTGCTCCCAGGAATCGCCCTGGGTAAAGATCGACTCGGTGAGGCATTCCGCGCAAAAGCCGCCATCTGCCTCTTGCGAAATCTCGAATACCAGCTCATTCATGCTATGCATTCTAGACGCCGAAAAAGCGGCGCTCAAGGAAGCAGGACCGCAAAGGCTTCAAGACTCGCCGCGAAACCGGGGTCAGATCACCACGGAGAAATGGGGTCAGGTCTTGCAATGAAGCATTACTACCCCTTCCGCCCACCCGAGCGCACAGCTTACCGCCATCGTAGCGGGGGGGGGCGATGTTTCAGTGCAAGACCTGACCCCATTTCTCGCTTCCATTTTGCTGCGTTTCGCTCGGGAGTTCTTACACTGACCCCAAAATGTCTCTCGTGTTCATGTCAACTCGTCTCCTTAACGTCATGACGTAATGTGCGGTAGTGATTCACTCGTCGTCTATCCATCTTCAGTTTCAATCGAATCTGACCCCATTGCTCCTTCCCGGTGTTATGCAGAGCGCCGGTAACTCCAAATCGCCGGCACATACCTCACCTTCGGCAGGCGAAGCTCTTTCCCGCCAACAGTCAGGCCTTCAATCTCGACGACAAACTCTTCGCGCGGATTCGGGTGAACCGCCCCGGGTTTTGAGGAGGCTCCAACGCTTGAGAGAATGGAGCCATGAACAAGTCAAACAAGTTTTCACCTGAGGTCCGGGAACGTGCGGTGCGGAGGGTGCAGGAACACCGCGGGTCGTATCCATCACTGTGGGCGGCCGTCGAGTCCCTGGCACCCAAGATCGGTTGTGTGCCACAGACACTGCTCGAATGGGTCAAGCGCACGGAGATCGACGCCGGGGCACGCCCCGGGGTCACCTCCGCCGAACGGGAGCGCATCAAGGAACTCGAAGGCGAGAACAAGGAATTGCGCCGCGCCAACGACATCCTGCGCACCGCCAGCGCTTTTTTCGCGCAGGCGGAGCTCGACCGCAAACTGAAGTCGTAAATGCCTCCATCGATCAACACCGGCAGACCTGCGGGGTCGAGCCGAGCTGCAAGGTGTTGCAGGTCGCCCCGTCTGCCTACCGGCGACATGCCGCAAGACTCCGCAATCCCGCTCTGCGTTCCGATCGCCCCAGGCGGGATGAAGCGCTGAGGCCGGAGATTGATCGCGTCTGACAGGAGAATCTCAGCGCCTACGGTGCCGGCAAGGTCTGGAAGCAGATGAACCGCGAGGCAATCGCGGTGGCGCGCTGCACGGTGGAGCGGTTGATGAAACAACTGGGATTGCAGGGCGTCCGCCGGGGCAAGGCCGTGCGCACGACGATCCCCGACCGCCAGGCGTCGTGTCCGCTGGACCGGGTGAACCGGCAGTTCCGGGCCGATCGCCCCAATCAGTGGTGGGTCTCGGACTTCACGTATGTCTCGACCTGGCAGGGCTGGCGCGTTGTGGCCTTCGGCGTCGATGTCTTTGCCCGGCGCATCGTCGGCTGGCGGGTCAGCCGCACGATGCACACCGACTTCGTGCGGGATGCCCTGGAGCAGGCGCTCTCTGCGCGCCAGCCGGAGAAGGGAGATGGACTCGTTCATCACAGCGATCGAGGGTCGCAATACGTGAGCATCCGTTACACCGAGCGGTTGGCGGAGGCCGGCATCGAACCCTCCGTTGGCAGTCGGGGCGACAGCTACGACAATGCGCTCGCCGAAACCATCAACGGCCTCTACAAGGCCGAACTGATTCACCGGCGCGGCCCCTGGAAAACCATCAAAGCGCTGGAGCTTGCCACGCTCGAATGGGTGTCGTGGTTCAACGATCATCGACTGATGGAACCGCTGGGCTATATCCCTCCGGCAGAAGCTGAGGCAAACTACTACCGGCAACTCGCCGGTCAGGTTGCCGAAGCAGCATGACGTAAACCAAACAGCCTCCGCGATTCCCGGGGCGGTTCAACCCCAGATGGTCGATGTGCACGTAGCGCCACGTCCCCGCGCCGGCGTTTTGCCG
>CAZVUN010000101.1:0-11110 GCA_964629975.1 uncultured Acidiferrobacteraceae bacterium
CCGCAGGCGCACGGCCACGCGGCCGAGCGCGAGCGCGAGCGCGGCGCGAAGCACGGCGGCAAGCGCTTCGGCGCACGAGTGCAGCGCACGGCGCGCACCCACACCCCGTCCGCCTAGCGCGCCGCGCTGCGTGCTTGTCGTGCGCGGCGTACACTGGCCTGCATGCGCGCCGCGCCAATTCTTTGGTACTTCGCCGACCCGATGTGCTCGTGGTGCTGGGGCTTCGCCCCGGTGATGCAGGCGTTGCGCGACGCCTACCGCGAGCGCCTGCAGTTCGCGCTGATGCTCGGTGGCCTGCGGCCGGGAACGCAGGCCTCGATGACCGCGGCGCTGCGCGCCGAGATCCTGCATCACTGGCACGCGGTTGCGGAGCGTACCGGCCAACCGTTCGTGTTCGACGGCGCGCTGCCTGAGGGTTTCGTCTACGACACCGAGCCCGCGTGCCGCGCGGTCGTGGCGGTCGGCGAGCTCGCCCCGGCGGTGATCTTCGACTATTTCCACTCGGTGCAGCACGCGTTCTACGCCGAGGGGCGCGATGTCACGCAGGCCACGGTGCTGACCGACCTCGCGCAACGGCATGGGATCGGCGCGGCAACGTTTCTCGTGTGCTTCGAGTCCCCCGCGGTGCAGCGCAAGACGCGCGCGCACTTCGAGCGCACCCGCGCACGCGGGGTGCGCGCGTTTCCCACCGTGGTGCTGCAACGCGAGGCCGAGCAGGCACTGCTCAGCACCGGCTACCGGCCCCTGGCCGAACTGCAGCCCCTCATCGAGCAGTGGCTGGGGCATGGCTAGGGCGCGCGCCGCGCTGGCCAGTGCCGCGCGCGCTCGGTAAGATGCGCGCCGCGCGGGTCCGGCCCGCGCCGTGATTGCCTCGCCATGCGCCGCACGCTCCTCTACAAGATGCTGCTCCCGCCGGTTCCCCTGCTGCCGGCGTGCTCCTCCTGGGCGGTGTGGCGCGCGCGCCGCCGCGGGCTGGCGCTCGCGCTCGTGCTCGCGCTGGCCGCCGCCGGCGGATTCGCCACGCCGGTGCTGCTGGCGCAGTACCGCGCGCACCAGGACCTCACCTGCCTCGCGCGCAACGTGTACTTCGAGGCGCGCGGTGAGCCGCCCGCCGGCCAGTACGCGGTGGCCGAGGTCACCATGAATCGCGTGGCCTCCGGGCGCTATCCGGACACGGTGTGCGGGGTGGTGTACGAGAAACGCTGGGATTCCATTCGTCAGCGCGAGGTCGCGGCGTTCTCCTGGACCGACGCACCCGAGCAGCCGCCGCCGCAGGGCGCGGCGTGGCAGCGCGCCTGGGCGATCGCCGAGGAGGTGTACTACCGGCATCGCGATCCGATCCTGCCCGGTGCCACGCACTTTCACGCCAGCCACGTGCAGCCGAACTGGTCACAGGAAAAGACCGTGGTCGCGCGCATCGGCCGGCACGTCTTCTACAAGTAGCCACCGCGGCGCGCGCGGCACGTCGCCGGCGGCAGGCACCGCGTTCCCACTTCGCGTGATGCGTTACTGCACCGAGAGCCTGAGCGCCGCCCTGCGCGCGCTGCTGGCGGGCTATGAGCTCGAGCTTGTCGTGCTCCCGGCGCAGGCGCCGATCCCCGGCAGCTACTGGGGCGAGCCGGAGGCCGGCCTCATCGGCACGCGCGTGTACGTGCGTCCCGACACGCCGCTGCATTCGGCGCTGCACGAGGCGGCGCACGTACTGTGCATGGACGGCGCGCGGCGCGCGCGCCTGCACACCGACGCGGGCGGTGACTACGCCGAGGAGAACGCCGTGTGCTACCTGCAGATCGTGCTGGCGCAGGCGCTCGGCGTGAGCGCCGAGGCGTTGTGCGCCGACATGGATGCCTGGGGCTACACCTTTCGCCTCGGCTCGGCCTATGCCTGGTTCCGCGCCGATGCCGCCGATGCGCACGGCTGGCTGGTGCGCCACGGCTTGCTCACCCCGCACGGCCGGCTCACCGGACGCGGCCGCGATCCCGACGCGCCGCCCGCCATGCCGGTCGCCGTCTCGGCGTAACCGCACGGCCGCGGTACCCGCGGGCTGGCGCTCGCGGTATGCTGGGTCGATGGACCCCAAACCCGCCCGCCCGCCCGAGCCGCCGTTGCGCCGCGTGCTGCTGTGGGCCGTGGCGGCCGCGCTGTTGGCGCTGTACCTGCTGTTCGTGTTCCGGCCGGGCGCCTTCCAGGCCTTCGAGATCCCGTACAGCGAATTCAAGGAACTGGTCGGCCAGGGCCGCGTCGCCGAGGTTACGCTGCGCGGCGAGGAGGTCATCGGCAAGCTCATCGAGCCGACCGCCGTCGGCCGCGACGGGCACGTGCGCAATCAATTCGTCACGCGCGTACCGGCGATGGGTGATGACACACTGCTGCCGCTGCTCGAGCGCCAGGGCGTGCAGGTGCGGGTGCTGGCCGGCGACGACGGACGCGGCTGGCTGCCGGTGCTGCTCGCCTGGGTGCCGTGGCTGGTGCTCATGGCGTTCTTCTTCTGGGCGCTGCAGCGCACCTACCGCAATCTCGCCGGGGGCCTGGGCGGGCGCGGGGATCTGCAGAAATTCCTCGAGCCGTTCGCCAAGACCGCCAAGATCCCGAAGGTCAAATTCGCCGACGTCGCCGGGCAGGAAAATGCCAAGCGCGAGGTGCAGGAGCTGGTGGAGTTTCTGCGCGACCCGCAGCGCTTTCGCCGCCTCGGCGCCGAGGTGCCGCGCGGCGTGCTGCTGATGGGCCCGCCCGGCACCGGCAAGACCCTGATGGCGCGGGCCCTGGCCGGCGAGGCCGGCGTGCCGTTCTTCTCGATCAGTGGCTCCGAGTTCATCGAGGTGTTCGTCGGTGTGGGCGCCTCGCGCGTGCGCAGCCTGTTCCAGGCGGCCAAGAAGGAGGCGCCCTCGATCATCTTCATCGACGAGCTCGATGCGGTCGGGCGCACGCGCGGCACGGGCTTAGGCGGCGGGCATGACGAGCGCGAGCAGACGCTCAACCAGATCCTCGCCGAGATGGACGGTTTCGAGGGCCACGAGGCGGTGATCGTGCTCGCCGCCACCAACCGACCCGACGTGCTCGATCCGGCGCTGCTGCGTCCCGGGCGCTTCGACCGGCACGTGGTGCTCGATCTGCCGGATCGCAAGGATCGCGAGGCGATCCTGCGCGTGCATGTGCGCAAGGTGCCGCTCGCCGCGGACGTCGATCTGGCGCGCCTGGCGGGGGGCACGCCCGGATTCTCCGGGGCGGACCTGAAGAACCTGGTGAACGAGGCGGCGATGCTGGCCGGACGCGAGGCGAGCACCCAGGTGGGCATGCGCCACTTCGACGAGGCGCGCGACAAGCTGCTGCTCGGCACCACGCGCAGTCTCATCATCTCGCCCGAGGAGCGCCACCGCCTCGCGGTGCACGAGTCCGGGCACACGCTCACGGCCTACTATCTGCCGCACGCCGATCCGTTATATAAGGTCACGATCATCCCGCGCGGGCGCGCACTCGGCGGCACGCAGATGCTGCCCGAGCAGGAGCGCCACACCCTGCCGGAGGAATATCTCAAGGACCGCCTGGCGGTGATGCTCGCCGGACGTACCGCCGAACAGGAGCTGCTCGGCAGCGTGAGCTCCGGCGCCGACGACGACATCCGCCAGGCCACGGCACTGGCGCGGGCGATGGTGGCGCGCTGGGGCATGTCGCGCGAGATCGGGCCGGTCGATCTGCGCGAAAGCGAAGAACATCCGTTCCTCGGGCGCGAGATCGCGCAACCGCGGCGCTTTTCCGAGACCTCGGCGCAGGCCGTCGACCAGGCGGTGCGCACGCTGCTGCACGAGGCCGAGGCGCGCGCCGCCGAGGTGATTCGTACCCACCGCGGCGAGCTCGCGCGCCTGATCGGTGCGCTCGAGGAGCACGAGACGCTCGAGCGCGCCGCGCTCGAGCAGTGTCTCGGGCCGCGGCGCGTGCCCGAGGCGCGCGCCGCCCGGGTTATCTGAGCTCAAACACAGGAGTTGCGCATGATCGGATTCGTGGTGCGTGTGCTGGTGGTGGCGCTCGGGCTGTGGCTCGCGGCGCAGATCGTGCCGGGTATCGCGGTGCACGGGGTCGGCACGCTGCTCGGCGCGGCGCTGCTGCTCGGGCTGGTCAACGCCGTGGTGCGGCCGCTGGTGGTGCTCTTGACGCTGCCGATCACGCTGGTGACACTCGGGCTGTTCCTGTTGGTGATCAACGCCGGGATGCTGGCGCTGGTGGCGTGGCTGTTCGAGGACTTCACCGTCAGCGGCTTCTGGGCGGCGCTGTTCGGCGCGCTGGTGGTGAGCGCGACCGGCTGGCTCGCCTCCTATTTCATCGGGCCGCGCGGGCGCATCGAGGTGATCTACGTGCGCGGCCCGCGCTGAGGCGGGGAGCGAGGGGGCATGCACAGACCGGCGCTCATCGCGCTGCTCGCGGGGCTGGCGCTGGCGGCGGGTTGCGCCGCGCTGCAGCCGGTGCAGGCACCGAGCGTGCATCTGGCGGACATGCGCCTGCTCGACGCCACGCTCTTCGAGCAGCGCTATCGCCTCAAGCTGCGCGTGCAGAATCCCAACGACTTCGACCTGCCGATCGAGGCGCTCAGCTACGAGATGGAATTGAACGGCGCGCCTTTCGCCAAGGGCACCTCGACCCAGGGCGTGACGGTGCCGCGCTACGGCTCGGCCTTGCTCGAGGTCGAGGGCTTCAGCACCCTCACCGATGTGCTGCGCCAGCTCTTCGCGCTGCGACCGGGCGAAGGGCCGGGGGTGCGCTATCGGCTGAGCGGCCGGCTAAGCCTCACCGGCAATCCGCAACGTATTCCCTTCGAGTACCAGGCCGAGATCGGCCTGCCGGCGGTGGGTGGCGCGCCGTGACGGTCGGCAGCGTCGGCCTGGTGGCCGGCAAGTTCGCACCGCTGCACAAGGGCCACCAGCACCTCATCGAAACGGCGCTCGCCGAGACCGAGCACGTGATCGTGCTGATCGAGGATTGTGCGCAGCTCACGCCCGTGCCGCCCGGGGTGCGCGCGAAGTGGCTGCGCGATCTGTATCCGGCGCTCGAGGTGCGCGAGGCCTGGGACGGGCCGGGGGCGGCAGTGCAGGCAGGCGCGCCTCGTAGCGAACGCCTGCGGCAGCGGCTCGCGGGACGGCGCGTCACGCACGTCTATGCCGGCGCCGCCGGGGAAACGGAGCTTGCGCAGGCGCTCGGCGCGCAGGAGCGGCGCGTCGATCCCGAGCGCACGCGCTTTGCCCTGCGGAGCGCCGACCTGCGCCGCGATCCCTATGCGCACCGCCACGGCATGGCGGCGCGCGTGTACCGCGACCTGATCGTCAACGTCGCGGTCCTCGGCGGGCCGTGCACCGGCAAGACCACGCTGGTCGAGGGCCTCGCGCGCGAGTTCGCGACCGCGTGGATGCCGGAATACGGGCGCGCGTACTGGGCGCGCCACCAGGTCGGGCGCCGCCTCACGGCCGCGCAGCTGGTCGAGCTCGCTGAGCAGCACCTGGCCCAGGAGGAGGCGTGCCTGGCGCAGGCGAACCGGGTGCTGTTCTGCGACACCAACGCGCTCACCACCTACACCTGGTCGCTCTACTACCACGGCCGCGCCAGCCCGCGCCTCACCGAACTGGCGCAGGCGTGCGCGCAGCGCTACGACCTCACGTTCCTGTGCGACACCGACGTGCCGTTCGAGCACAGCTGGGACCGCTCCGGCGCGCCGGCGCGCGAGACCTTGCAGCGCTGCACCGTGTCGGAACTGCACGGGCGCAAGATCCCGTACTTCACCCTGCGCGGCCCGCTCGCTGAGCGTCTTGCCACGGCGCGTGCGGTGCTCGCGCGCTTCGCCAAGTATGGCAACGCCTACGAGCAGTTCGCGCGCTGCGCCGCCGCGCCCGAGGAGACACGGCGGTAGGTGCGTGCCCGGCGCGCGGTTATACTGAGCGGGTGATAAGGGCGCAGCCGGGAGGCGCAATGCGGGGGAATGTGACGGACCAGGCGAGCGCAGCGGGAGCAACCTGCGGCGCCGGTGGCGACGGGCTCAGGTGTGCGGTCATCGCCTGGGCGGCGCCGCTCGCGGCCGTCGTGCTGCTCGCGCTCGGCATGCGCTTCCCGCTGCTCAAGGTGTTCAACATCTTCTTCGTCGCCTTTGGCGTCACCGCGCTGGCGCGCTCGGTGGCGCACATCCGCCGCCACGGCAGCTCCGGTCTGGGCGGGCACGTGGCCGTCGGTGTCGTGCTCAACGTCGCCGTGCTCATCCTGGTCATCGTCTATGTGTTCACCCGGCTCGATCCCTTGTCGCTGCGCGCCGGCTGATCGCGCCCCACGCTAACCGAGCAACACCCATGACCTGCCATGCCGATGATCTTGCGCGCGCCTGCGGACTCGAGGTGCTTGCCGGCGATGCGTCGGTGGCGATCGAGTCGGCCGCCAATATCGATGAGGCCGGCCCCGGCCAGCTGAGCTTCCTTGCCCGCGCGAGCGGCGCCGCCAAACTGGCAACCACCACGGCCTCGGCGGTGATCGTGCCGCGCGCGTTGCCGCTCAGCGGGGCGCGCGCGGGGCTGTGCGTGCTCGCCGCCGCCGATCCGGAGATCGCATTCATCGAGTGCCTCAAGCGGCTCTACCCGCCGCGCGTCTATCCGCCCGGGGTGCGCGCCGGTGCGCGCGTTGACGCCTCGGCACAGATCGGTGCCGACACCTGTGTCGACGACGGCGTGACGGTCAGCCGTGGCGCGCGCATCGGGCGCCGTTGCACGCTGCTCGCCGGCAGCTACGTCGGCGAGGACGTCGAGATCGGCGATGGCTGCACGCTGCACCCGAACGTCGTGCTCTATCCCGGCACGATCCTGCGCGACAACGTGACCATCCATGCCGGCACGGTCATCGGCGCCGACGGCTACGGCTACAAGCAGCGCCAGGGGGTGCACGTCAAATTCCCCCAGGTCGGGCGCGTGCTGATCGAGCGCGATGTGGAGATCGGGGCCAACGCCTGTATTGATCGTGCCGCGCTCGGCTTCACGATCGTGGGGGAGGGCAGCAAGCTCGACAATCACGTGCACGTGGCGCACAACGTGCGCATCGGCAAGGGCGTGCTGATCCTGGGACAGGTCGGCATCGGCGGTTCGGCGGTGATCGAGGACTATGCGATCCTCGCCTCGCAAAGTGGTGTCTCCGACCATGTGCGCATCGGTGCGCGCGCCGTGGTGCTGGCGCAGGCAGGCGTGATCGGTGATGTCGCGCCCGGCGCGCAGGTGATCGGATTCCCGGCCGCCGAGCGGCGCGAGTCGCTCAAGGAGATGGCCACGCTCAAGCGCCTGGCCGCGCTCTACCGGCCGCTGCGCGAGCTCGCGCAGCTGCTGCCGGCGCTCAGCGACTTCCTCAAGCGCACGGGCTGACGCGCTAGATCACACGCTCGTTGCCGCCGTCGACGGGAATCTGCGCGCCGGTGGTTTTTTCGAACAGCGGCCCGCACAGTTCGGCCGCGAGCTCGGCGACGTGGCGGCTGGTGACCTCGGTGCGCAACACGTTTTTCTTCTTGTAGGCCTCGACCGTCAGTCCGTAGTGCGCGGCGCGCGCCGCCAGCACCTCGGGGGTCCACACGCCGGTGTCGAACACCGCATCCGGATGCAGCACATTGACGCGGATGCCATCCGCGCCCCATTCGAGCGCGGCGACGCGCGCGAGCTGGGTGAGCGCGGCCTTGGAGGCGGAATAGGCGCCCGCCCCCGGGCCCGGGGCCGGCACGTTTTTCGAGCCCATCACCACCACGCGCCCGGCGCGCGGCGCGAGCCGCAGCAGGGGGTGCGCCGCGCGCAGCAGGCGCAGATTGGCGTCGAGGTTGATGCCGAGCACGCGCCGCCACTCGGCATCCGCGAGCTCGGCGATGCGCTGGCCGCCGGGGAAGACCCCGGCATTGAGGATCAGCATGTCGAGCCCGCCGAAGGCGTCGACGGCACGTTCCAGCGCGTGCGCCACCTGCGCCGGGTCGGTGAGGTCGCAGACGATGCTGCACACGTCCGCGCGCGCATGAAGACGCGCGATCGCCGGATCGACGTCGAGCGCGACCACCGCCGCGCCGCGCGCGGTGAGCGACTCGACGCAGGCCTTGCCGATGCCCGAGGCGGCACCGGTAACGAGCGCCACCTCACCCTGGAAAGGCGGTGCCTTGCCGCGCGTGCGCAGCTTGGCCTGCTCCAGGTCCCAGTACTCCATGTCGAAGATGTCCTGCGGCGCGATCGGACGATATCCACCGAGCGCCGTGGCGCGCAGGATCACGTCGATGGTGTGATCGTAGATGTCGCGCACGCTGTGCGCGTCCGCGGCGCTTGCGCCGAGCGCGAGCAGGCCAAGCTCGGGATCGAGGATCACGCGCGGGGCCGGGTCGAGCATGGTCTTGGGCTCGCGCGCCGATGGCGCGTGGCGATCGAAATAGCCGCGGTAACTGGCGACATAGCCATCGACGTCGCGCCCGAGCAGCGGCCAGGGCTTGGTGCGGATCACGTGATCGGGCGTGGCGGGACCGCACTGCGACAGCGCGCCGACGTCCGCACGCCGGCAGAAGCCGAGCGCCTTGCTGCCGGTATCGCGCACCATCACCAGGGGGCGGCCGGCGGCGCGCGAGACGGCGCGGCGCAAGGCGGCGAGCTCGGCCGCTCGATCGGCGTGCGCTGCTTCGCCGGCGGGCGCCGGCGGCACGTCCCAGGCGCGGTGCGCGCGCAGGAAGTCCTCGGCCTTGGTGACCAGCGCGATCATGCGTTCATACGACTCGCGCGCGCTCGCGCCGAAGGAAAAGATCCCGTGGTTGAGCAGCACCATCCCGAGCGTGTGCGGGCCGGCCTCGCGCGCGAACTGCGCGGCGCAATGCCGCGCAAGATCGAAGCCCGGCATGATGTAGGGCACGATCACGACGCTGTCGCCGTAGATCTCGCGGATGTAGCGGGCGCCGTGCGGGGTGTTGCTCACCGCAACGACGGCATCGGCGTGCGTGTGGTCGACGTAGCGGTACGGCAGCACCGCGTGCAGGATCGCCTCGACCGACGGGGTCGGTGCCGCGGCATCGGTCATGTGGGTGCGCAGCTCGTTCACCATCTGCGGATCGCTCAGGCGCGGCAGGCGGGCAAGCGCCAGCAGGTGCGCCATGCGCACCGGCGCGAACCCGGCGCGCTCGATGGTTGCAAGGTCCCAGCCGCTGCCCTTGACGTACAGGATGTCCTCCTCCTCGCCGAGCACGTTGGTCACGCGCAGCTTGACCGAGGTGTTGCCACCGCCGTGCAGCACCAGCGCCGGCTCGCGTCCGAGCAGGCGCGAGGAGTACACGCGCAGATCGAGCGCCTCGTGCAGCGTCGCGGCGTGTGCTTCGTCCCACAGGCTTTGCATGATCGAGCGGCAGTGCGTCGTCGTTGCTTCGTAGCGCGGCGTGTGCGTACCTTACTCAAGGGCTACGCCTGCTGTCGATCCGCGCGCTGGGCAGGGCGTCGCGCGCCGGCTAGAATGACGCCGCGCGCGGCAACGCAGCCATGGCAAATACCACCGCCACCGGACTCATCATCGAGGATCTGCTGATCGGCACCGGCACCCAGGCCACCGGTCCGGGTCAGTTCGTGACCGTACATTACAGCGGGCGACTCGAGGACGGCACGGAGTTCGACTCGAGCCGCCGCCACGGCGAGCCGTTCGCCTTCCCGCTCGGTGTGGACTACGTGATCCGCGGCTGGGACGAGGGGGTGGTCGGCATGCGTGTCGGGGGCAAGCGCCGCCTCACCATCCCGCCCGCGCTCGCCTACGGCGAAAAGGGCGCCGGCGGCGTGATACCGCCCAATGCCACGCTCATCTTCGAAATCGAGCTCCTCGACATCAGCGAGTAGCCCCACGGCCTGTCCGGTCGCGGACCGCAGCGCGGCTTGAAATCGGGTCGCCCATCCCTAGATAATGCCGACACATTAGCAATTGCTAATATACTTACTTTTCCTCGGGAGAAACGGCATGTTCTGGAACATCAAGGAAATCGACGCCCCGCAGCTCGCGCACTGGCTGGAGAACAAGGCGGATGACATCCGCGTCATCGACGTGCGTCACATGAACGAGATCGCCATGGGCACGGTACCGGGCGCGCAGCCGATGCCGCTGCATACCCTGCCGTTGAAGCTCGCGGAACTGGAGCGCGACAAGGAGCTGGTGCTCGTCTGCCGCAGTGGCGCGCGCTCCGCGCAGGCGGCGGCCTTCCTGCAGCAGCAGGGCTTCGACAAGGTCTACAATCTGCGCGGCGGCATGATCGGCTGGGCGCAGAACGGGCTGCCGGCCGCGGTGCCGCCGCTCAACTAGCGCGCCACCCACCGCCCGAGCGGTCGAACCCAAGCCCGGCGCCGCCGGGCTTTTTGTTTGCGGCCATCCGGATTTTCGACAGCGGCGGCGCACGTGGTTACATTGCCGGCATGCGCCTCGATCGCCTCGTCAGCCACGCCACCGGCCTGTCGCGCTCGCAGGCGAATCGTGCGATTCGCGCCGGCCACGTGCGGGTTGGCGGCACGGTCGTGACCGACCCGGGCGCGGCGGTTGCGGTCGACGGCCAGGTCGAGTTTCGCGGCATGCCGCTCGCTGCCCCGACCGCGCGCTACTACATGCTCAACAAGCCGCCCGGCTACGTGTGCGCGGCGCGCGACCCCCGCCATCGCACCGTGCTCGAGCTGCTCGATGTGCCGCACAAGGAGCGCCTGCACGTCGCCGGGCGCTTGGACATCGATGCGACCGGTCTGGTGTTGCTCACCGATGATGGCGAGTGGTCGCACCGGCTGACCTCCCCGCGCCACCACCACCCCAAGACCTATGAGGTCACGCTCGCCGCGCCGCTCAGCGCCGCGGCGCAGGCACAGTTGCAGCACGGCGTACAGTTGCGCGGTGAGCCGCGGCCGTGCGCGCCGGCGCAACTCGTGCGCATCGATGCACAGCGCTGGCAGATCACGCTCACGCAGGGCATGTACCACCAGGTCAAGCGCATGTTCGCCGCCGTCGGCAACCGCGTGCTGACGCTGGAGCGCCGCCAGATCGGCGCACTGGCGCTCGACCCGGCGCTGCCGCGCGGCGCGGCGCGTCCGCTGACCGCCGCCGAAGTCGCCGCGGCGCTGGCGCCCGC
>CAZVUN010000102.1:0-11031 GCA_964629975.1 uncultured Acidiferrobacteraceae bacterium
CAGCCGCGCCTTGTCGCGCGCGACGCGCGCCGCGAGCACCGGCGCGACGCGCGCCGGCAGCAGCGTTCCCTGATAGCAGCGCGGCGCGGGCGGTTCCATGTCGCGCAGGCGCTCGCTCCACGCGAGGCTCACGTGCACCGTCGCCCCGGGTGCACGCAGCTCGGCCAGCGCTGCCAGCCACGCCTGCGGATAGGTTGTGCCGCCCGACCGCGCTTGCAGTTCCGCCATCTCGCGCGCCAGCCCCGGCAGCTCGCGCCCGAGACAGGCATCGAGGCGCACGGTCTCGAGCGCGTGAAATACGCGCCGCGCCTGTGGCGTGGCGAGCGCGCCCCAGCGGTTGCGCGCATCGGCGCGGAACGTGCCGTAGAACGTCTGGGCCCACAGGTGCGCGGCGATCGCCTTGTACAGGCGGAAGTTGTCCGCGCGTGCGGCGTAGCCGGCGATCGCTGCCGGCAGGTACAGGGTCTCGGTGTCAGTGTAGCTCGCGGCGGCCGCATCCGCGCGTGCATCGATCGCCGCCGCTGCGCCATCGGCGATCGCGAGCGTGAGTGGCCGGCCGGCCAGGCCCTGGACGAACAGTTCGAGCACGCGCCGCACCTCGGCGAAGCGCTCGGCGGCGCGCCCCGCGCGTGCGCTGCCGGCGAAGCCGGCCGGGTCGTGCAACAGCGCGCACGCCGGATGCAGACCCTCGCGATCATAGATGTCGAGTGCGCTCAGCACCCAGCGCTCGAGCTCGGCGGCGTCGAGCGTGGCCAGCGCGGCCGTTGCGTGTGCGGCGAAGTGTGCGGCCATCTCGCCGTTGGTGCGCGTGATCACCGCGACCCAGCGCAGCACCAGGTCCTGCTCGGCGCGCGGGCGGGCCGCGAGACTGGCGGCCGCCTGCGCGGCGCGCTGGGCAGCCGAGCTGGCCGCCTCGAGCAGCAGGTACAGGCGGGTCTCGAGCGCGGCGCCGGACAGCGGCAGGTCGGCCATGAGCGGTTTCGAGTTTCCGGTTTCAGGTTCCTGAACGTGGAACGCGAAACCCGAAACCGGAAGCTCAAAAAAGCGAGGCGGAGAGCTCGTTCACCGCGGCGAGCATCTCCGGGTCGTCGGTGAGTGCCTCGGCGATCGCGCCGCGGCAGGCGGTGCGCGGATCGATGCCGGAGGCGATCAGCTTGCCGGCATGCACCAGCAGGCGGGTGCTCGCGCCTTCATCGAGCCCGTTGCCCTTGAGGTTGCGCGTCATGCCGGCGAATTTGACCAGGCGCTCGGCCATCGGCGGCTCGATGCCGGTCTCGCGCAGCACGATCCTGGCCTCGAGCGCCGCGGCCGGGTAGGCGAACTCCATGGCCACGAAGCGCTGGCGGGTCGACTGCTTGAGATCCTTGAGCACGCTCTGGTAGCCGGGGTTGTAGGAGATGGCGAGGCAGAACTCGGGCGGCGCCGCGAGCAGCTCGCCGGTCTTCTCCATCGGCAGCACGCGCCGGTCGTCGGCGAGCGGATGAATCACCACGGTCGTGTCCTTGCGCGCCTCGACGATCTCGTCGAGGTAGCAGATCGCCCCGGCGCGCACCGCGCGCGCCAAGGGACCATCGACCCACACGGTCTCCCCGCCGGTGATGAGGTAGCGGCCGACCAGGTCGGAGGCGGTCAGGTCGTCGTGGCACGACACCGTGATGAGCGGACGCTTCAGGCGCCAGGCCATGTGCTCCATGAAGCGCGTCTTGCCACAACCCGTGGGGCCTTTCAGCAGCACCGGCAGGCGGTTGCGATAGGCCGCCTCGAACAGCGCGATCTCCTGGCCGACCGGCTCGTAGTAGGGCTCATCCTTTATAAGGTATTCCTCGATCTTCAATACGCGTGCTTTCACGGCAGTTCCTGCGGTCGGTGGCGGGGAGTCAATCGTTGAGCATTTCAGTATGCCAAATTCTGCGCAGCCCGCAAAAAGCGGTTGCCACGTCGCAGCGCGTTCCTGAAAATAGCGCCCCGTGCGCGGGTGCCGGTTGCGCAGAAAAATATTCGGGCACTCTATCCGCGCATACGAAATTTCAATCCGTTGAGAGTGTGCTGCCCCGTGGCGCGCTGCGCCATGCAAGAGTATCGTTGCCGTTCCTCGGCGCCCCGGGTGCCGCAAGAATTCACACAAAGCGTGGTGGAGAGCTTCCATGACTGACGTCGTCGCGACGAACCAGACCATACTCGTGGTCGGTGGCGGTATCAGCGGCATGACCGCGGCCCTCGAGGCCGCGGAGTGCGGCAAGGATGTAGTGCTGGTGGAGAAGGCCCCGGCGCTCGGCGGGCGCGTGAGCCAGCTGTATCGCTACTTCCCGAAGCTGTGCCATCCGACCTGCGGTCTGGAGATCAACTTGAAGCGCCTCAAGGGCAACAAGCGCATCCGCGTGCTGACGCTCGCCGAGGTCACCGGCATCCGCGGCAGCGCCGGGGCCTACACCGTCAACATCAAGATCAAGCCGCGCTACGTCAACGAGAACTGCACCGCGTGCGGTGCCTGCGGCGAGGCGGTGAGCGCCGAGATCGACGATGCCTACAACTACGGCCTGCGCAAGATCAAGGCCGCCTACCTGCCGAACGCGATGGCCTACCCGCAGCGTTACGTGATCGACCCGTCGATCATCGGCACGCCCGATGCGGACAGGGCGAAGAGCGCGTGCAAGTACAACGCCGTCGACCTCGACATGAAGGAGGAGACCCTGAGCCTGCAGGTCGGCGCCGTGGTGTGGGCGACCGGCTGGAAGCCGTACGACGCCAACAAGATCCAGCCGTACGGCTACGACCGTTTCGCCAACGTCATCACCAGCGTCGAGTTCGAGCGCATGGCCGACCCGTTCGGCCCGACCGGCGGCAAGCTGCTGCGCCCCTCCGACGGCAAGGAGGCGAAGAACGTCGCCTTCATCCAGTGCGCCGGCTCGCGCGACCGCAACTATCTGAAGCACTGCTCGCGCATCTGCTGCATGGCCTCGCTCAAGCAGACCAATTATGTGAGCGAGAAGTTCGGCGATGACGGCAAGTCGACCATCTACTACATCGACATCCGCGCCATCGACCGCTTCGAGGACTTCTACAAGAAGGTCCAGGCCAACCCCAACGTCAAGTTCATCAAGTCCAAGGTCGCCTCGATTGTCGAGGACAAGGCGAGCGGCAACCCGGTGCTGCACGGCGTCGATACCGAGGGCTACAAGCGCTACGCCAACGCCCACGACCTGGTGGTGCTGGCCATCGGCATGGAGCCGTCGGTCGATGCCAGGTCGATCGGCGCCGGTGTGGCGGCCGATGCCTCGGGCTTCATCGATGTCAACGCCAGCGACGCCGGCGTGTTCGGCGCCGGCTGCGCATCCAATGCGCTCGATGTGAACCGCGCCGTGCAGAGTGCCACGGCCGCGGCGCTGCGTGCGATCCAGGTCGTCAACCGCGTTTCCCGGGCGGAGGCTTAACCATCATGGCGGACATGAAGATCGGTGCATACATCTGCAAGGGCTGCGGGCTCGGCGAGCGCCTGAATATCCAGCAGCTGGCGAATGTCGCGCAGAAGGAGGGCAAGGCGCAGGTGGTGCGCGAGCACGAGTTCCTGTGCAACCACCAGGGCGTGGCCATGATCAAGGACGACATCGCGAAGGAGGGCGTCACCCACGTGGTGATCGCCGCCTGCTCGCGCCGCGCCAAGACCGAGGCGTTCAACTTCGACGGCGTCGCCCTGAGCCGCGCCAACCTGCGCGAGGGCGTGATCTGGGTCACGCCCGCGGACGATGACAAGAAGGAGATCGTGCAGGAGATGGCCGCTGACTACGTGCGCATGGGCTGCGCCGAGGTCAAGAAGATGCAGGTGCCGCAGCCCAACCCGAACCACGGCAACAACAAGCGCATCCTGGTCGTGGGCGGGGGCGTGTCGGGCCTGACCGCAGCGCTCGAGGCCGCCAAGACCGGCTACCAGGTGCTGCTCGTGGAGAAGACCGGTGCCCTCGGCGGCTGGGCGGCGAAGCTCTGGAAGCGCGTGCCGAACCGCGAGCCGTACACCGATCCGATCGACACCGGCATCGACGCGCTCATCAAGCAGGTCACCGGCGACAAGAACATCAAGGTGGTGCTGAATTCGACCATCACGCGCACCAGCGGTGCCCCCGGGCAGTTCAGCGTCGACATCTCGGCCGAATCCGGGTCGACCACCACGGAGAACGTCGGCGCCATCGTCATGGCGTCCGGCTTCAATAACTACGATGCGAGCCGGCTTGCCCACCTCGGCGCGGGCAAGAGCCCGGACGTCGTCGACCAGATGGGGCTCGAGGCGCTGGCACGTGCCGCCAACGGCGGCCCGATCAAGCGCCCGTCGGACGGCAAGGAAGTCAAGAGCGTGGTGTTCATCCAGTGCGCCGGCCAGCGCAGCAACAAGGAGGGCGAGCTCTCCTATTGCTCCGGGCACTGCTGCAACACCTCGATCAAGCAGGCGATGTACTTCAAGGACCAGAACAAGGCCATCGATACGGTCGTGATGTACACCGACCTGCGCACGCCGGGTAACGGCGAGGACTTCTACCGCAGCGCGCAGAGGAAGGGCGTGATCTTCACCAAGGGTGTGGCCAACGAGGTCACGACCGGCGGCGAGCTGCAGGTCAAGTTCAAGGACCTGATCCTCAACGAGGACGCGATCGCCAAGGCCGATCTGGTGGTGCTCGCCACCGGCCAGGTGCCGAACTCGGGCGTCAACATCGACGAGGTCAAGCAGGACGAGCCCGGTCAGTGGGCGCCGAACCCGAAGTCGATCCTCAATCTGGTCTACCGTCAGGGCAAGGACCTGCCGCACCTGGCGCATGGCTTCAATGACTCGCACTTCATCTGCTTCCCGTACGAGACGCGCCGCACCGGCATCTACACCTGCGGTCCGGTGCGCCGTCCGATGGACATGGCGCAGGCGATCGAGGATGCGACCGGCGCCGCCTTGAAGGCGATCCAGGCGGTCGAGAACGCCGAGCTTGGCCGCGCCGTGCATCCGCGCGCCGGCGACCTGTCGTATCCGAGCTTCCGCAAGGAAGGCTGCACCCAGTGCAAGCGCTGCACCGTGGAGTGCCCGTTCGGCGCGATCGACGAGGACGAGCAGCGCTTCCCGGTGTTCAACGAGAGCCGCTGCCGGCGCTGCGGCACCTGCATGGGTGCCTGCCCGGTGCGCGTGATCTCCTTCGAGAACTACTCGGTCGACACCGTCGGCTACCAGCTCAAGGCGGTGGACATCCCCGACCAGTTCTCGGAGAAGCCGCGCCTGCTGGTGCTGGCCTGCGAGAACGACGCCTACCCGGCGCTCGACATGGCGGCCATGAACCGTTTCCAGTACTCGGCGTTCGCGCGCATCATCCCGGTGCGCTGCCTGGGGTCGGTCAACACCATCTGGATCAACGATGCGCTGTCCAGCGGTTACGACGGCGTGATCCTGATGGGCTGCCAGAAGGGCGACAACTACCAGTGTCACTTCGTCAAGGGTTCGGAGATCGCGCACATCCGCATGAGCAAGATCGACGACACCTTGAAGGGCATGTCGCTCGAGCCCGAGCGCGTGCGCACCTACGAGGTCGCGATCACCGACATCCAGCGCGCCCCCGCCCTCATCAACGAGATGGCCGACACGATCCAGAGAATCGGGTTGAGCCCGCTCAAGTTCTAGGAGCCTGACATGAGCAATCTCAACACCGCGATGGTCGAGAAGTACCGCAACGACTTCCTCAAGGAGGTCGAGGCGAACGTGGAGATGGGCGAGTGGGTGAAGATGTGCATGCAGTGCGGCGTGTGCTCCGGTTCCTGTCCGCTCGGGCCAGCCTGGGAACACCCGCCGCAGGAGATCTTCATGATGATCCGCGCCGGCAAGCGCGAGGAGGTGTTGACCAGCGAGTCGATGTGGATGTGCACGAGCTGCTACAACTGCGTGGTGCGCTGCCCGCGCGAGCTTCCCATCACCCACATCATGCACGGCCTGGCCAACTACGCGCACCGTCTGGGAATCGCGCCCAAGATGAACCCGACGCGGCGCTTCGCCAAGATCTTCTGGGACAACATCGCGAGCAACGGACGCGTCAACGAGCTCAAGCTCTCGGTCGGCCTGTACTTCATGGACGGCATCGCGAGCGGCATCAAGAAGGGACTGGAGATGCTGCCCGTCGGACTCGGCATGATGAAGACCGGGCGCCTCAATCCGCTCGGCCTGATCTCCGGACACGGTATCCAGAAAAAGGGCGAGCTCAAGGCGATGCTGAAGAAGGCCCGCGAGATCGAGGACAAGCGCAAGGGCCTCGCGGCCTAAGGATACTTATCGGTCTGATACCAACTCCCCCTCTCCCTGCGGGAGAGGGATGGGGTGAGGGCAAAGGTGCACTATGGCGAGAAAACAATATTCCTTCTACCCGGGCTGCTCGTCGGAGCGCAAGGCGTCGGCCGCGAACTACATGACCTCGGTCGCGAGCATGTGCAAGACGCTCGACATCGAGCTCAACGAGATTCCGGACTGGAACTGCTGCGCGGCCTCGATCGGCTATGCCGAGGGCGGGGAGCTGCCGCGCCACATCATGAACGCGCGCAACATCGCCATCTCCGAGAAGGAACACCCCGGCCAGGACATCGTCGCGACCTGCGCGGCCTGCTGGCTTGGCACCAAGGAGACGCAGGAGCGCGTGGCGCATTCCGGCCAGCTGCTGGCGGACGTCAACGAGATCCTCAAGGACGCGGGGCTCAAGTACGAGGGCAACAAGCCGATCCGCCACATGGTCGAGGTGCTGATCGAGGATTTTGGCTACGACGAGCTCAAGAAGCCGGTCAAGAAGCCGCTCGAAGGCATCAAGATCGCCGGCTACGTCGGCTGCCAGACCAACCGCCCCTTCGGTGTGGCCGGCGAGTCGTTCGAGAACCCGAAGTACCTCGACAAGCTCACCGAGACCATGGGCGCGGAGCCGGTGGAAAAGTACGACCAGAAGGTCACCTGCTGCGGCGGCGCCTTGGCCTTCTCCGAGCCGGACAAGGCCTTCGTCCAGATCAACAAGATCATCGAGAGCGCCTACGACTTCGGCGCCGAGATGATCGTCACGCCCTGCCCGGTCTGCCAGATGAACGTCGAGGTCTACCAGGACATCATCAACAAGAAATTCAACAAGAAGTACAAGATGCCGGTGGTGTACTACTCCCAACTCATGGCCGTCGCTTACGGCGCCAACGCCAAGGAGGCCGGCCTCGACGGCAATATCATCCGCGCCACCCGGCTCGAGGAGATCGCGGCGAAGTAGCGGGCGCGGTTGGGTGATCGACAGAAAGCCCCGCCCTGCGGGGCTTTTTCGTTTGCGCGGCTCACAGGGGACCGAGCACTCACCTCCTTCGTGAACCCCGCCTGGTGCATTGCGCGTCACGTGCCGCGGCCTGCGCTACGTTCACAAGCGGAGCCGCATCGAGCGCTCGCGCTGCGTGCCGAGAAGCGGCCGTGTCACGCCGGTGTCCGGCTGCAAGACCGGCGAGGGAGTGGCCGATGCGCTGCCCGAGAACGACCCACCGCGCGACGGGCGCCGCGCGGTGCGGTAGGCGGGCGCCCGTGGCCTTGCGCGAGCGCACCCCCGCGGGCCTTGCTGGTTACTGCTTGACGAGCTCGACGCGGCGGTTCTTGGCGCGGCCTTCCTCGCTGCGGTTGTCGGCAATCGGCGCCTCCTGACCGTGGCCGACCGCGGTCAGGCGCGCGGCATCGATACCCCCGGCGATGATCGCCTGCATCACGCTGCGCGCGCGGTTCTCCGAAAGCTTCTTGTTCGCGTCCGGCCTGCCGACGTTGTCCGTGTGTCCCTCGATTCGCAGTCTCAGGCCCGCCTGCTCCTTCATCAGCCGCACGATCTCGGCGATCGTCGGTCTGGCCTCGGGCTTGATGTCCCATTTGTTGGTGTCGAAGTTGATGTAGAGCGTGACGAAGCCCTTCCTGTTCAGCTCATCGAGCATCGCGTTGGCCGTGACCACCTGTGCCATGCCGGCGACCTCGACGATGGTCAGCAGGTAGCTCTGTGTCGGTGCACCGAAGATGTCGGGCAGCACCTGTATCCACACCTCCTTGCCGGCGGCGGCTGCCTTCAGCGTCGTTTCGCCGCCGTCGGCATCGCGCGGCAGCCGCTCGTAGACGACCTGGCCGCCGATCGCCTTGACCGCATTCTGGTAGTTGCGGATCAGCTGCAGGGCGCTGGGCTGGCGCTCGGGCGAATTGTAGAAGTAGCGGATCACCGTCGTGTCGCCTTCGACGCGCTGGCGCCGTTCCTTGCCGCCCTCGCGCACGCGGAACTCCACCGCGTCGAAACCCTTGCGGTACTCGGCGATATGCGAGTCCGGGTAGCGCGCCAGCATCGGGTGGTCGCGCGAGCCGGCGACGTCGTTTTGGGCGGCGGCCGGATCGGCGGGGGCGGCGATGAGGAGTGCGGCCAGCAGGGCGGGCAACGCAAGGGCAGACCGTTTCATTCAAGACCTCCGGTACTGGTGATTGCAGACACGGGCAGACGCGCAGCCGGCTCGAGCACGCCGTTATCCACCCACTACCCGATACACGACATCGTGCTCGCGCGCGTGGTCGATTACCTTGAGCCCGAAGCGCTGGCCAGGCCAGACCTCGTTGACGTGCACGTGGTCGAGCTCAAGCGACTCGACGCGCTGGCGAAAATCACTGGTATGCCCCTTGATGTGCACGGTGTCACCGACGCGCAGCAGGCCGGATTCCAGTTTCACCGTTGCAACCGACAGGTGGTTGTAATAATGCGTGACGACACCGACCGGCTCCTCGCCCGGCGGTGGTGCGGATACCGGACCCGGTGTGCTCCCGGCCGGCGTGGCGATGGGCGGGCGCGGTCTTGGCGCCTTCTTTGCTGCGCGCGCGGGTTTAGCGACGGAACGCCTCCTTTGTCCAGCGGCGCGCTTTCGCGCTGCCGGCCGCTTGCTCGTGGCGCGCCGCGCCTTGCTTTTCGCTCGTTCCTTGGTCGCCATGGCCCAGGTGCTCCTGGCGGTGCAGGCCGCAGCCAACATGTTAATCCGCGCCGCGCGCGCCTGTGAATCCCTTGGCGGCAGGGCGTGGGCGCTTGACCGCCCCGCACCCGGCTCCGTTACAGTGACGCCGGGGGTGCAAGAACATGTCTGCACAATGGAGCACCGGCGATCTCATCGCGGATCGCTGGGAGATCCACGATGTGCGGCGCAGTGCTACCGGGCTTGTCTACGCGGTCTACGACCGCATGCTCGAGGAGGCGCTCGCCGCCAAGACGCTCGATCCCGAGCGGCTTGCCGCGCAGCCGGCGCTCGGCGCGCGCTTCCTCGCGCCTGCACGCGCCTGGGCGGCGCTGCCCGTGCACGCGCACATCGCTCAGGTGCGCCTGATTGAGATCGTGCACGGCCAGCCCGTGCTGTTTCAGGAGCTCCTCACCGGTGGCGACCTCGGCTATCGCGTCGGCACCAGCTGGCTCACCGACGCGCCGCTGCGCGTGCTCAGCCTCGCGATCCAGTGCTGCGATGCGCTAGTGCATGCCGCCGCGCACGGTGTGCCCGTGCACGGCAACCTCAAGACCAGCAACTGCCTGCTCACGCGCCACGGCACGCTCAAGCTGAGCGATTTCGGCCTCGGTACCGCCCTGCACGGCCTGCCGCCGGCGCCTGCCGGCGCGGGTGTGAGCGGCGAATTGGCCTATACCGCACCCGAGCGTCTTGATTCCGCGGCCGCCCCCGCGGAGCGCAGCGACATCTACGCCTTTGGCGTGATGCTGTACGAGATGCTGACCGGTTCCCTGCCGCTGTGGCCGGACGCTGCCGCGGCGGCGCCGGGCCCGGTGGTGTTTGATGCGCGTGTCCTGATCGAACGCTTCGCCACGCTCGGGCGCGTCGTGGAGACCTGCCTGGCGCACGATCCGGAGCGGCGCTTTCGCGATTTTCGCGTGTTGCGCGCCATCCTCGCCGACAGCTATCGGCAACTGACCGGCAGCATGCCCGCGGCAGCGCTTGCCGGCCCCGAACTCGAGCAGGAGCAGTCCGCCAACCGCGCCGCCGGGCTGAGCGAACTCGGGCGCCACACGCAGGCGCTGGCGGTGCTGGAGCCGGCGCTGGCGCGCGCGCCACACAGCGCGCGTCTGTGGGCGGGCAAGGGCGCGGCACTCGCGCGCCAGGGTGACCGCACCGGCGCGCGCGCCTGCTATGCGCGCGCCCTGGAAATCGATGGCGCGGACGCACAGACCTGGCGCGAGCTCGGTTCCCTGCAGCGCGCGGCGCAGCAGCCGGTCGAGGCGCTCGCCGCACTCGAGCGCGCACTCGCGCTCGAGCCGCGCGACGGTGAGGCCTGGCTCGACAAGGGGCGCGCGCTCGAGGCCCTGGGTGACGACGAGGAGGCGCTGGAAAGCTACCGGCAGGCACTGAAGCGCCATCCGCGCTGCGCCCCGGCCTGGCAGCAGATGGCCGGCATCTACCGGCGGCGTGCGGACACGGAACGCGCCATCGATTGCCTCAAGCGCGCGCTCGGCCTCGAGCCGCACGCGCTGCCGGCCTGGCTGGCACTGGCCGCGTTGCAGCGCGCCGCCGGCCGCGCGCACGAGGAGCTCGAGTGCTACGAGCGCGCGTGCATGCTCGCGCCCGACAGCGAGGAGCCGCTCAATCGCCGCGCCGTGGTGCTGGGCGAGCTCGGGCGCTTCGAGGAGGAGCTGGCATGCTGCGAGCGCGCGCTGCAGATCAACCCGCAATCGGCGGACGGCTGGTTCAACCGCGCGGTGGCGTTGGTGCATCTCGGGCGCCATGCCGAGGCCGAGCTCGCCTTGCAGCACGCCGAACGTCACGGCCATGCGCATGCGGCCAATGCGCGCGAGGCGCTGCGCGCGACGCTCGCGGCCGGCTAGCCCCGCGCGGCCGCGGCACCAATAAGAAAGGCCCCGCGCGGCGGGGCCTTTGCGTTGGCTGCAATGCCTGGGCGGTCAGCGGGCCGCGGGGCGTGCTGCGGCACGGGTCCTGGCGGGGTCGTCCTGCGCCGCCACGCGGCGTAGGCGCTCGTCGGCGCTCGCGGCGCGATTG
>CAZVUN010000103.1:0-10878 GCA_964629975.1 uncultured Acidiferrobacteraceae bacterium
CCGCCTCCTAAGCGGCAGGTCGCCGGTTCAACTCCGGCCTGGGGCACCAAACTTTCAATCACTTACCGCTCCACCTGCGGCGGCTGTGGTCTCAGCGTGACCAGATCGTGACCGATCGGTCTCCAAACGAGCCACGGCCGCCCGCACGTTCTCCGGCGCGAGGTGCGCGTAACGCTCGGTCATCTTGATCGTGCTGTGACCGAGCAGGTCACGCACTTCGGTCAGCGGCACCCCGGCCGAGACCAGCCAGGCGGCGCAGGTGTGCCGCAGGTCGTGGATGCGGAAGTCCGCGATCCCCGCCTTGCGGCAGGCCGTGCCGAAAGCCTTCTTCACGTCCTGAATCCGCTCACCGTCCGCGTGCGCGAACACCCACGGGCTGGCCGGGCAGTTCCCCGCCCGGTACCTCAGCCGACTCAGAAACGCCTCCCGGGCCACCCGGTTGAGCGGCACGGACCGGCGCCGGCCGGTCTTGGTGTTGTGCGCCTCCAGGTGGAGCAGGTTCGCCTGAAGGTCCACGCGCCGCCACTCGAGGCCGAGGATCTCGCCCTTGCGCATCCCGGTGTGCAGCGCCACGGTGATGAAGTCCGCAAGGTGCGGCGCTCGCGGTGCGCTCTGCGCGGCGCGGATCAGCGCGGCCGCTTCCGCCCGCGTGATCCAGCGCACCCGCCCCGACGGTTCCGCGAGCCGCTGCCCCTGGGCCGCGTTCGGGATGTCCCAGCCCCATTCCTTTCGCGCGTGGTTGATTGCCGCGCTCAGGAACCCGACTTCCTTGTTGATGGTGCTGGCGGCGAGCCCGGCCTCGCGGCGTTGCCGGATGTAGGCGCGAACATCGAGCACGCGCAACCGCGTCACGTCCCTGCCCGAGAAGGCGCGGTACAGGGGCTTGACCGCGACCTTCACGCGCCGCTCGCCGGTGCGTCGCCTGCCCATGGTCTCCTTCATGAAGCGCAGCATCAGCTCGTCGAACGTGCGCGCCGGCTGCTCGTCCCAGTGTTGCTGCCGGAAGGCCTCGAGCTTCCATTTGGCCTCCAGCGCTTCCGCTTCCCTTCGGTCCGTAGTCCAAGTAGATCTCCTAACTCTCTTACCGCCCGGCCCGGTGTAACTGACCCACCAGACGGGGCTGTCTTTGCGACGGTATGGCATGCGTTAACCTCCTTTCCACGCACACCTGGCTCCGCGCACCGAGGATTATGCACAGGGCGCATGTTCTTCTCCAGCCAGTCGCGCACGGCGTGAGCCGGCACGCGCACGCAGCGCCCGACGCGCACGGCCGGGAAGTCGCCGCGCAGGATCAGGCGGCGCACGGTGCGCGTGCACACGTTGAGCTGGCGCGCGGTTTCCTCAAGGTCCCACAGCAGCGGCTCGTTCATGGCCTTGCTCCGCCGCGACGCGCCGGAGCGTCGCAAGCACCGCGTGCATGCAGGCGATCTCGTGTTCGGCGGTTTTCTCCATCATGCGACGCTGTTCAACCCAGCGCGGGTAGACACGCTCGCGCATCCTGATCTCGCGCTCGACGCTCGCGATCTGTTCAGCGAGGCTCACGCTCATCGCCCGCCTCTCGCGCCGAGGGCAGCCGGCGCTTCCTCCGCGTCGCGCGGCAGCTCGAAAGTGAGCCGGCGGTGCAGCCGCCGCACGCGCTCGACGTCGGCGCGGCAGTATTCGGCCACGTCGTCCAAGCGGCCGGCCTGCATCAGGTCCCACACGCGCGAGCCGTCCATGTCCTCCTCGCCGATCTCGGCTCCCTTGGCCGGAAGCCCCAGCGCCGCGCACAACCGCGCGAGGCTCACGCGCCCGCCCCACCCCGCCCAGGCGGTCATGGTGTCGAACACAAAATCCGAGCCAGGGCGCGCGTCGTGCGGCAGCGCGAACGGCGGGCGCACGCCGAGCACCACGGCCCGCTGGTAGAGGAAGCGCAGGTCGAAGTCGCGCACGTTGTGACCGACCCAGCGCGGGATGCGCCCGTGGCTCGCCTCGATCGCGCGGCGCACGGCGGCGAAGAACTCGCCGAGCAGCCAGGCCTCGGGCGAGGACAGCGTGCGCGTCAGCGTCTGCGCCGGCGCGTCGTCCACCGCCCAGCCGATGCAGACGATCTCGCCGCGGTCGCCCGCGAAGGCGGTCTTGCGCCACGCTTCCTCGACGAGTCCCGGCTTGGTCTCTGCCTCCCACCTGGCGATGGTCTCGGACTTGGAGTAGTTCGCCGGCGGCGCGATCGAGCGCGCGATCTCGTCTTTCAGTCCCGGCGCCTGGCCGGGGATGGTCTCGATGTCGAGATAGATGTGCATGCTGCCTCCTTGCGCGGGTCTGCTCAAAACGGAATGTCGTCGTCGAAGTCAGGCTGTGCCGGTGCTGCCCGGCCGCTCGCGCGGCGGTAGTCATCGGGACTCGTCGCGCGCCGCGGTTGCGCCTCGGCATCCTCGGCCGCTGTTCCCGACGCGGCTCTACCTCCTCCATCCCTGGAGTCGTCTTTCGGATAGACGTTGAACCAGCCGTTCCACTCGCCGGCGGGAATGCTGTCGAGGTGGATGCTGATCTTGTCGCCGTCCACGATCAGCGCGCCGTGGCGGTCCCAGAACGTCTTGCCGTCCTTGCCCTCGCGCGGACGGACGATGTTGTAGATACGCTTGCTCATGGCAGCACCTCCAGGTGTCGATGATGGGATCGAATCGAGGGCCGCAGGCCATGGATGGCCTGCTTGCGGCTTTGGAACTCGTTGGCATCAAACCAGTCCTCAAGCGGCTTGTGCCGCTCGGGCAGGTCCCAGCGGATGACGAGCGCGAGCCGCCCGCCCTCCGTGTAGCTGTTGTCGGCGCGCACCACGCGCCCGGTCGTGCCGGCGGGCACGCCCGACCACGCGATGCGCGTCTTGATGCGCCGGCCGACGAGCTTCGCCGCCTGCGCGTAGTCGAAGTAGCGGCTCATGGCACCTCCTCCAGCGTGAGGAACCCGCCCATCTCCACCAGCCGCCCGTGCGCCGTGCGCCAGACGTAGGTGGTGAGCCCGTCGGTCTCCCCGACCTCGGGCATGCCGAGGTCGGCGGCGTCGAAGCCGCACTCGGCCGCGTCGATGCGGAATTGCAGGTTGGACGAAAACGGCGAGGCGTTGCGCCGCTTGATGAACTCCAGAAGCTGCTCGCGGGTCGGGCTCATGGCGTGGCCTCCGTAGGTTGCGCGGCCCACTCTTCGAGCTTCTTCCCCAGCCGCTCGAACTGCGTCACGGTCAGGTCGCGGAACTGTTCGACTTTCCAGGCGCGCCTGATCCAAGATGCGACGCGGGCCCGGTCGAGGCCGAGCTCACCGATGCGGGCGTCGAGCACGCGCTGTTGTTCTTCGGTGATTGGATCGAACCGAGGGCCGCGCGCCAGGGATGGCGCGTTTGCGGTTTCGCTGATGGGTTGCGGCGCCTCCGCTCCCGCGCCGCCCGTCTCGCCTGCCAGTGAATCGCCTTCCTTGTGTCCGGCTTGCGCAGCCAGGTTCTCGCCATGGGTCATGTCCTCCAGGTCTTGCGTGAACACCTCCGAGAGTCCGGCCATGCGCAACGTCGCGTCGATGTGCGCCGACTTCTCGGCCATCTTGAGCGCCTTGTTGATGTCGCCGTAGTCCTGCTTGAGCGAGCGCGCGCCGACGCCGTCGGCGATCACGCGGCCGGCGGCATCGGTCAGCTCGCAGCGGATGATCACGTGATGCAGCTCGACGCCATGCAGCGCGGCCTGCTCGTAGTCGTGCAGCGTGGGGAAGTGAACCGAGACGCCGAGCATGCCGCAGATCTTCTCGGCGCCCGGTTTGAACAGGCTCGGTTTGCTGAAGTGCGCGGGGTTCGTGCAGTGCCTGCCGGCCCGGCACTTGTCCTTACCCGCGACGTGAATGCGCCCGTAATCCACGCCCTCGACCAGCGCCGCGCGAATCCACTCCATGAGCGTGGCGCGGTTCTCGCGGCGCCGGTCGAGGCCCGCGCGGAACACCTCGGCGGGCAGATCGAGCGGCGAGGCAGACACGGGATGCGGTGCAATTGCCCGCACCTCTGCACCCTGTCCCACTGGTGGGGGCGTAGTCTCGGGATGTTCAAGCGCTGGTTTCTGCATGGCGGCTCTCCTGTTGCAGGGTTAGGATGTCGCGCTCGGCCTCGTTCAATGCCGCGTGCGCTTCGGTAAGTTCCTCGTCGCGATAACGGCGCGTGAGCGGAATGCCGCGCTTCACGCAATACGCCTCATTGAGGCGGTGGATGGTGTCGCCGATGGGATCGAGGCGATGGCCGCGCGCTAGGGATGGCGCGTTTGCGGTTTCGAGCAGCTCCATGTCTCCTCCTTGGTGGTCAGCGGATCAGTCGTTGGCCGCTCTTGCGCATCCCTGCGCCCGCGGCACTCGTGCGTCCTGCACGTCGCACAGCGGGACAGTCGGCGTACTCGCGCACCTCGCACTCGTGCAGGTGTTCGGTTGCGTAGCCCTCGCCGTAGGGATGGCGTTCCGTGAAACGCCGCGAGTAAGAGCAGTCCAGGCAGTCGAAGCCGTCCTCGTAAGCGCGCTCCCACAAGGCGCGGGCATCGCACCGGCCCGAAAGCGGCCGATGCGGGAACGAATACGCGGCGCACTCGCAGTTCATGACGAAACAACCTTCGATATGTTGTTTCGTCCTATCTGTGGGCGCGCGAGAGCCACGCATTCGTACTGCTCGCGCTCCTCGCACTGTTGTTGCTGCTGCCAACGCCAAAGCTCCTCTTCCTCTTGCTGCTCCCGCGTGTCCTCGGCGCCTTCCGGATTCAGGATGCCGTGCATGATGTAAGCCGCGTCGTGTATGTTCATAAACTGGTTCTCCTTGCGATATGTTGTTACGACATTATTGTATGCGTTTTCGTCATATCGCTCAAGCGAAATCAACAACCGCTCGTCTGAAAGTTTTGTCTTACAACAGCGCACGCTGACTCGCGACCCACCGCCACGCACCGGAGAACACGCCGCACGCATTCGCGCGCACCCAGCGCCCGACACCAAGCGACGGAAGCAACGAGGCAGAGAAACCCAGCGGCAGGACCACCACCGGCAAGCCGCGCGCCACCGCGAGCTCGGCCGCGAGCCACGATCCCCGCGACTCGGGCGAAGAAGGAAACAGCAAGAGCCCGGACGACGCCGACGACACCACCGCGCGCGTGCGCCGCGCGAGCCGCGCGACGAGCGGCACCGAAGGCCCACCGCCCGCCCACCACGCGACCGCACCGCCCGCCACCGCGAACGCGAGCACCGGCGCGACCGCGGACGCAGGACCCGCGCCCTCACCCGCCGGCCCGAACGCGCACAGCACCCGCGCGCGCGAGACCGGCACAGCGGAGAACGCCGCCGCATCCGCGCCCCGGCAGCAACCGACCGCGAGCGAACAACCGGAGCCCGCGAGAACCCGCGCCGCCTCCGCGACCGCCGCCGCACCGCCCGCCGGTAACGAACGCGAACCCGCCACCGCCACCACACCATTGCGAAACATGCCCCACCTCCAGGTAAAGAGAGCCCCAATTTTGGGGACAGGCCCCCTTACCGCGCGGAGACCGCACGCAGCGGAGCGAAGGACGGAGTCAAGGCCGCGCGCAGCGCGCCGCGCAGCGGTCGGAGCGCAGCGGAGAGCCTTGACGCCGGCCTTCGCGGAGCGACACTGGACTGCGCGGTAAGGGGGTTATTGATTCGGCACGAAACGGCAGGATCGAGCCCAGAGTCGAGCAAGGCGCAACGCCGACTACTGCGCCCGTCCTCGTGCCGAATCAATAACCGGAATTCTTAAAGACGCTTGTTATTGAGGCGGCCAGGGTGCAGCCAAGAAATACTCTATCGCGTATCGAGCGGATCGCGGACGATTTGTGGCAATGGGCCGCCTCAATAACACGAGCGGGATCAGATCACGTCGAGACGCGCGGGGAGGTGTGCGTACTCTCAGCGATGGGCTGTATCGGCTTCGGACGAGGCGTCGACGCCGTGGCGCGCTTCGCGATCAGGTCCGAAGCGCGCTTTCGTCGAACACGGCGCGCCGTTAACTTCGGCTTGTTGCGTCGCGGCAGGTGCAGCAGATCATGCCGGAGATCGTTCACCGTCTGCTCGATGCTGAAAGTCACGGTGCGCACGAGGTTCGCGACGCGATCGCGTCCGAGCATCTCGAGGTACTCGGCGATGCCGAGCAGCGCCGAGATGTCGCGCCCGAGAAGTACGAAGAAGTGATTGTGGTCCGTCATTGCTCGTTCCCTGTTCTTGGTGCCCACCCCGTTCCGGTTGTTGTCGTTCCTGACGAAGGCGAAGCAAGGCGCGCGCGAGACGCACCCTTTCGCGAAGGCTGCCACAGCGGCAGGCGCGAGATAAAGGCCAGAATTCGCCATTACGCGACGAGTGCCGCATGCGGGCGGACGCGCGGCGCGACGCTTGCGATGCACAAGGACGTGCGAGTGTCGCGGGAGGCAGGACGCCGGACGCGATTGCGCGCGAAGCGCGCATCAAGCAAGCGGCGTGAATCCGCAAACGGTGCATCCCTGCACCGCGGCCCTCGCCTCGATCCCATCGGCGACGCGCTATTACAATCACGGGCGGGGAATGATGTACAGGGATGTACGAATGTCGCGAAAGCGCATGGATGCGCGAAGCGACCAAAAACCGCGCGAGGCCCGGCGCGGGCCTTGCCCGGCCCGGAGCTGGCGGCGCGGAGCGCGACAGCGAACGCAGCGGAGCGAAGTGAGCGCGCGGAGCGACGCGAGCGCAGGGCCGGAGATGCAAGGCCCGTGACGGGCCGAGCACCGACCCCGACCGCGGCCGAACGAAACCGCAGACGCGCCATCCCTGGCGCGCGGCCCTCGCCTCGATCCAATCGGCGAAGCCGCGAAGCGAACGCCGCACGCGCGCAGGCCTGGCTCGCGCGGTGTGCGAGCGAGGCCGAGCACGGGAGGCGCGAGCGCGCGAAGGGCCGGCACGGCGGAGCTCGCGGCGCGAGGCTTGCCGGGCCGAAGGCCCATGCAAGCCGAGTGACGCGAGCGGTCCGAAGCCGGATCGAGAATGGCGTGCGCGGTGCGCGCCGTTCAGCGCACGGCGCACACCGACGACGTTACTGACACGTCAGCGGCGATGCACATGGATGTGCAAGTGTCGCGGGAGCACAGGGATGTGCGAAGCGACCACGAGCCAGGGCGGACGGGCGCGGGCCTTGCGGGCGCAGCCCAAGCAAGGACCGTGACCGGCCGCGCTGGCGGGGTGTCTATGGGCATGGAATGTTGCTTCTAAGCTGTCGATGCGCGCTTAGCAGTCACGTGCAACACGCTTGATGATCGCCACTAAGCGCAGGCTATTGTGATGAACACAATCAATGACTCTTCATATACAGATAGTGAGCCGTCAACGACTCAAGAGTCACGTGCGAGTTGAACGCCCAAGCAACGCGCTCGAACAATGGCAGTACAGCCTCATGCATTCCGTTAGCCAGATTCGAACTCTGGACGATATGGGCTGTGTCGATCTGATGATCCGCCGAGAAGCACTCATAATTGACGACGTGCCCGGATTCCAGCTCGGGCATGAGCATTGGAATACCAAGCAAACCTTCAAGTCGCAGCCGGAATTTGAGCGAGCCCCAATATCCGATCTCGTTGTAAAATTTCACACCGCTTTCGACGACCTCGTACAAGCGGGCCAAGATTTCGTAACCTCGAATCACGACACGAGCGCTTCCGCCTGGCTCGTCTTCTTCATCTTCTTTCGTTCTCTGAATTTGATACAAGAGAGATTGCCGGAAGAGAAACAGTCCATGCATGTTCAGATGCGTGTGATACGTCCTCAATCCGCCTTGCCCCGAGAAGTGCATGACGAAGCCGTCTTCAACCATCCGCGAAATGCACCCTGACTCTTGGAGCGGAAATTCATGACCTGTTCCCATATAGTCGCGTACCTGGATTGCGCGCCTAACTGCATCAAGCCTTGATGGTGGCACAAGAATGCGGTCAGGGTACATTGGACATAAAGCGATCGTGAGCAGCCCGGGTTGCTCCTCTATTGGCGACCATCTTCCTTCGTCTGTCCTGGGGACACCACCGACGTTGCCATCGCGCATCTCTCGAAATCGCATACACGCGCGCGAGAAGAGCCATTCGCGCAAGTCGTCCGCCTTTTTGCGTCGGCCACGCAACCAATCAATGCGCTCAAGATCCGCGAAATCTTCAGGCTTGTTGCGTTTTCCTGTTCTGATATACACGGTCGAATTGCGGTGAAGCGCGTGCGGAGCGTACTCGCTCTGCGGCACCCGTATCACAACGATTGCCTTCTCACTGGTGCCATTGAGGCATGTGGTGATTTCAGGGATAACGGGCGGCGTCATGTTGTCGAGGATGATATTTAGGACGCGCTCCTCCAAGCCCCGCTGTACCTCGATACCCTTCAGTGGCAGCTGCGGGATCCCCGCATCCGTTTCATCAACGCCGATCAGGATGAGGCCACCGAAAGTGTTGGCCATAGCAGCAATCGTCTTCGCGAGATCGTCCGGGAAGTCGCGTTTGTATTCGAGGTAGGTGTTCTCAGTGGCACCCTGCTCGCAAAATTGCTCGATGTCTGACCAGGAGATTGAAGCAATTGCCTTGTTGTAAAGATGCATATTTTTCGTCCACCTCTCTCCGTAAGTTCGCTCGACTCTAAGACTCTGCTATCAGGAAAGTCGAATTGCCGCTTGGGGTCGGAAGCGGCCTGGCATTCGGTTATGATACGCAGCATCGGTCACACGCCTCCCTGTGTGGCCGATTCGCACACGCAGGCGTCAAATGAGTCGCATGTGTTTTCGGGCGGGCCATACCCCTTTGGCCCGCCCTTTCTATTTGAAGATGGCGCGCATCGCATCCGCACGCGCGCGTCGCACCAGCTCTCGCGCGCGTCGTTCGCCGTGAAGATTCACCGAGAACTTGCGGCTATGGCGTCTGCCGTCCGGACCATCCCAGAACGCTTGCCATGAAATGCGCTCGATGATTCCCTGCCGCCCGCGCTCACGGCTTACATAGCGCCCTACGCCAACAATCCCGGATGTGTTGTTGCGGCGCTTCCGGTTGCGGCGCCAGAGTTGATAGCTCTTGTCACGCGCCCCCTTCAGCGCCGCATCCCGGAAATAGATCGCGGCCCGCAGAGCTGCGCACTTGCCGCCGTAACGACCGTCGGTGAAGGAACGGATCGTAATCTCACCCCGGCGCTGCACCTGCACCAGTCACGCATGGGTCCGCTTCGGCGCGTGATCGATTCTGTGGATATGATGCAGCCGGTGCGATCGTGTCATGGAGTTCGCGGGCAAATCGGTCCGCCAAACGTCACAGAAGTTCTTGCATGTTCTCCAGCCGCGCGACCGTGCCGGCGAGCCCCAGAGAAAGGAACGTGTCCAGTAGCTCGCGCACCGAGCGTGGAGGGTTCTTCAACGCCTCGCGCTGGCCGCGCACCGCGGCACAAACTGCCGCCGGAGCGAGGTCGTGAAGGTGCGAGACAAAGTCGTCCGGATGCTGCGCCTCGATGCCATGACTGGCGACTGCGGCTTGCGGATAATCTTTCAGGTTGTAGGTAACGATCACGCCGGCTTGGCAGCGAATCGCTGCCGCGAGCACATGTCGGTCATCGGGGTCGGGCAGATTGAGATTCTCGATGAGCCGTTCGTAGCCGGTGACCAGGCAGTCCGGCACGGAAATGTCCATCAGCTCGCGCGTGCGTTGAAGCTGCTGCGCATTCAGGTCCGGCCGATCCTTCAGTACTGAACGCATCCACTCTTCATGGATGCGCTCGCTCCAGCGCGCGCGGAACAGATCAGTCAGCGCCAGGCGTAGCAACAGGTCACGCAGCGGTGCCGGATAGAGAACACAGGCATCGTAAACGGCAACGAAGCTCGCCAAGCGTCAGTATCCCATCCCGAGGCTCTGGGCCTGACGCGCGAGCTCGTCCAGAGCCTGCTTGCGTTCTACCCGCGTGCGCTCCCGGTACTCGAGGAGATCCTTGAACAGAATGCGCCGATGCGTCCCCACCTTGCGGTACGGAAGCTCGTTGCGCTCAAGCAGGCCGACCAGGTACGGCCGCGACACGTTCAGGAAGTCCGCGGCCTGCTGGGTCGTAAGCTCCGCGTGGATCGGCACGATCGTGACCGCATTGCCCTCGGCCATCTGCGCCAGGATGTCCACCAGCAGTCGCAGTGCCGAAACCGGCACGGTGATGTCCTGCTTGCCGTCGATGACTCGCAGCTTGGCGGTCTCGTCGTGGCCGATGCAGGCCGCCAGAAGCCGGCTGCTCTCGCGGGCGAGCTTGGCCTCCTGCTCGGTCGGCAGGGTCGGCGGGGATGTGGTGATGGCGGGTGCGTTCATGGCATACACCTCGGGAAATGTCGTGTATGCAACTATAGCATTAAACGAAATAAACGCAATAAACGAAATTCCAAATCATGTTGATTCCGGCCATATCCCAGCAACGGAGCGCACCGCCCCGCGCGACCCTGCTGCCGATACCTGACGGGCGAGTATCTCTCCTGCTCGACCCACGCAAGCCGGCCAGCGGCTTGTTGCCTTTTGACATATCACGCGATGCGTAATAGCCTGAGCTGGAATAACCCCGCTACGTTCGCGCCATCAGGCGCGTCCCTAGCGAGCGAAGAATACGTGCCGAGGTCCCGGGCCATCGAGCGGATCGCCCGCCGCAAGCTCCTGTTCCTGAACCAGGCACAGCCACTGGAGGACCTCAAGGTCCCGCCAGGCAACCGGCTTGAAGCAGTGAAGGGCGACAGAAAGGGACAGCCTGGCATCCGCATCAACGACCTATGGCGATTCTGCTTCGCTGAACGGACTGAGGCGAGGACCGCGCGTCTGCTGTCAACGGCAACCAATTTTGTCCCCTTTTCGGCAAGTAAAATTGTCCCTTA
>CAZVUN010000104.1:0-10838 GCA_964629975.1 uncultured Acidiferrobacteraceae bacterium
GTGCGGCCGAGCAGGCCGCCGCGGCCGAGGCCCTGCGGCAGCTGCGCACCGCGGCCCCGGCGGGTCACGCATGAGCGGCGGCTTTCGCAGCGGGCTGGTCGCGCTGGTCGGCCGGCCGAACGTCGGCAAGTCGACGCTGCTCAACCGGTTGGTGGGCGAGCGCATCAGCATTACCTCGCAGCGCCCGCAGACCACACGCCATCGCATCCTCGGGATCCAAACGAGCGAGCGCGGCCAGATCGTGTACGTCGACACGCCTGGCCTGCACAGCGACGTGCGCAAACCGCTCAATCGCTACATGAACCGGGTGGCGCGCAGCAGTCTCGAGGGGATCGACTGCGCGCTGCTGGTGATCGCCGCGCCGCGCTGGGTCGCGGAGGATGACTATCCGCTCGCGCTGGTGCGGCCACTGAGGCAACCCGTGCTGCTGGTGATCAACCAGATCGATCGGCTCGCGAGTCGCACGGCACTGTTGCCGCTGATCGAGGCATCGAGCCGGAAGATGGACTTCGCCGAGATCGTGCCGGTGTCGGGACTCAAGGGCACCAACCTCGCCGAGCTGCGCGACGCGATCCTGCGGCATCTGCCGGAACAACCGCCGCTGTACGGCGCCGAGCAGCTCACCGACAGGAGCGAACGCTTCCTGGCGGCCGAGTTCATTCGTGAGCAGGTGTTCCGCGGCTTCGGCCAGGAGGTGCCGTACAGCGCCACCGTCAAGATCGAGCGCTTCCAGCACGCGCGCGGCATGCGCCACATCGAGGCCACCATCTTCGTCGAGAAGGAAGGCCAGAAGGCGATCCTGGTCGGCAAGGGCGGGGAACGACTGAAGACGATCGGCACGCGCGCCCGGCTCGCGCTGCAGAAACTCTACGGCGGCAAGGTCCACCTCGCGCTCTGGGTCAAGGTCAGGAGCGGCTGGTCGCAGAGCGCGCAGGCGCTCAAGAGCCTGGGTTACAGCGAGGAGGGCTGAGATGCGCGTGGCGGGCGAACCGGCCTTCATCCTGCACCAGCGTGATTACAGCGAAACCAGCCTGACCCTCGAGGTCTTCACGGCGCGCCACGGCCGCCTCGGGCTGCTCGCCAAGGGCGCGCGCCGGCCGAAGAGCCCCTGGCGCGGCCTGCTCAAGCCGTTCCAGCCGCTGTTGCTCGGCTGGAGCGGACGCGGCGAGCTCGGCATCCTCACCGCTGCCGAGCCCGAACGCGCGAGCGCCTGCGTCGAAGGGGCCGCGGTGTTCTGCGGTTTCTACCTGAACGAGCTGCTGCTGCGCCTGCTGCACCGCCACGACCCGCACGAGACACTGTTCGATCAGTATCGGCGCGCGCTCGAGGCGCTGGCGTGCAACGATCCGCAGGAGGACGTGTTGCGCGTGTTCGAAAAACACCTGCTGCGCGAGCTCGGCTACGGACTGGTGTTCGAATGCGTCGCGCCCGAGCGTGCGCCGCTGGAACCGGACGCCGTGTATGATTATTCGCTCGAGCACGGCCCGCGGCGCATCGGCCCGGAGACCGGTGCGCTCGCCGGCGTGCGTATTCACGGCGCGAGCCTGATGGCGCTTGCGCAGGAGCGGCTCGACGATGCGCGCGCCCGCCGCGAGGTCAAGCGCCTGATGCGCGCGGCGCTCGCCCCGCATCTCGGCGATCGACCGCTGCACAGCCGGCGCCTCTACCAGAGCATGGTCGCGGCGCGCAGCCGCCACAGCCAACGGAGCAATGCGACGTGATCAAACTCGGCGTCAACATCGACCACATTGCCACGCTGCGCCAGGCGCGCGGCACGCGCTATCCGGATCCGGTGCAGGCGGCGATCGATGCCGAACAGGCGGGGGCGGACGCGATTACATTGCATCTGCGCGAGGACCGGCGCCACATTCAGGAGCGCGACGTGCGGCTGCTGCGCGACATCGTGCAGACGCGCATGAATCTGGAGATGGCGGTGACCGATGCCATGCTCGCCCTTGCGCGCGACATTCGCCCGGCCGACTGTTGCCTCGTACCCGAGCGGCGCCAGGAACTCACCACCGAAGGCGGTCTCGACGTCGCCGGCCAGCTCCGGCGCATCACCGAGGCGTGCGCGCGCCTGGCCGATGCCGGCATCCGCGTATCGCTGTTCGTCGATCCCGATCCGCGCCAGATCGATGCAGCCGCCCAGAGCGGCGCGCCGGTGATCGAGATTCACACCGGTCACTACGCCGAGGCCAACGACCCCGCCCTCTGGCGGGCCGAGCTGGCGCGCATCGAGCAGGCGGTGGAACAGGGGCGCGGCCTGCACCTGCAGGTCAATGCCGGCCACGGTCTCAACTACCACAATGTCCAGTCGATCGCCGCGATCCCCGGGGTCTCGGAGCTCAACATCGGGCACGCGATCGTCGCGCGTGCGCTGTTCACCGGCCTTGGGAATGCCGTGCGCGAGATGAAGCGGTTGATGGTCGAGGCTGCGACCGCACGATGATCTTCGGCATTGGCACCGATATCGTGCGCGTGGCGCGCATGGCACGCGACATCGAGCGCTACGGCGACAAGCTTGCCGAGCGCATCCTCACGGATGCCGAGCTCGCCGAGTACCGTGCGAGCGAGCGCCGCGCACATTTTCTCGCCAAGCGCTTTGCCGCCAAGGAGGCCGCCGCCAAGGCCATGGGCACGGGCTTCAGCCAGGGTATTCAGCTGCGGCAGATCGGCGTGGCGCACGACGCCAAGGGCAAGCCGCTGCTGCAATTCACGGATGCGGCGCTGCGCTTCCTCGAGCAACACAAGATCCGCGTCACCCACGTGAGCCTGGCAGACGAGGAAGACCACGCGGTCGCCTTCGTCACGCTCGAAGCCGACTAGCGCCGAGGCCGCCCGCGCGCCTGACAGCGGAGCGAAACGGCGCTGCGCCGCAGAGTCGAGGCGCGCGGCCACGTGGGCAGGCGCGCGGCGTCTGCGCCGGATAGCGGGCCGCCGGCCCGGCAGGCGTCGACAAGATCGACGCCGTGCTGGCCGGTGCCGGGCCAGCGATCAGGCCGCTGCCGAGCGCACCCCCCCCGAGGGCAGGCAGAAAAACGGGCCACCGGCGTGGCCCGTCCGTCATTGTCGTTTGGCTCCCCGGGCAAGACTCGAACTTGCGACCCAGTGATTAACAGTCACTTGCTCTACCGGCTGAGCTACCGGGGAAAATTCGGTGAATAAGCGCGCTGCGCGTGCGTCAGGGGCGGCGTATGTTACTTGCGGCTGACAGGGAGGGTCAAGCCGCGTGTGGGCGCTAGCGGCATGGCGGTTTCGCGCCGGCGACCGTGCGATCGGAGGCGCGGGCGCGCCCGATGCGATTGAGGATGACGGTTCGGGCGGTACCGTGTCGGTCGCACAGGGTGAAGGTGCCGTTGCGCGCGCTTTGCCCGGAAGGCTGATAGGTGACCGCGTTGTTGCGCCCGAGCGCGGCCCGCCATTGCATGGTGTGGCCGGCGCTCAACGACTGTTGTACGCGAATGATCGTATCCTCGGGCCCCAGCGCTTCATCTTCGTCCGTATCCACGAACACGATCCATCCCTGTTCCCAGCGGCTGTCGGGCGTACAGTTGACGCCGGTGGCGCTCTTGCACAGCGTCACGGCAGTTGCCCGGCGCAGCGCCTCGGAGCGTGCCAGGTTGAGATGGCTCAGCAGGAGATTGATATCGGCGCAGAGGCGTTCGCGCTCGAGCAGCGGCTGCATGGCGACCGCGCTGGTCGTTAGCACACTGATTACCGCGAGGCTGGTCAGCAACTCATACAGCGAGGCGCCGCGCTGTACGCTTGGCGGTACGCCGACGTAGCACGAAACACGGGCAGGAAAGCCGAGCGGCATCGGTCACCCTCCATGGTTCTTGTTGTCTGTCCCGTCCGGGCGGCGAGAGGCTGGGCTGCGCCATCCCTGGCGGTCGCGCCACTATGCCGCGGCGCCGCGGAACTGTAAACGTGTTACGGGAGGTTTACTGCCAGCCGATACCGGGTGGCACGTCGCGCGGGGTGAAACGCACGAACATGTCGAGCCGGCCCTCGAACAGCGCGTCCAGACGCAACTGACCCGGCGCCGTGACGGCGCGCAACCTGAGCGGTGCCGGCTCGATGCTGCGCACCTGCAGCGCATTGACGGGATAGTCGAGGGTGACCTTCACGAACATCGGGAAGTAGCCGTCGAAGAAGCGGCGCATGTACGGACCGCCGTGCCATTCGTATTCGCCATTGGCGTCGTTGCGGCGCAGCGAGCGGTTCTCGCTCATCACGCACAGCAGTGCGTCCTTGCCGACCTCGGTGAGCTGCACCGTGGCGCCTTCCACCCAGGCCTTGCCCACGTGGCGCGCCTCGAGTATCTGGATGTTGCGCACGCGGCCGCGATGAAACACCACCTGCAGCGCCGGTGTGGGGCCGAGGTGATGGTGGCACTGCTTCATTCGGATCCAGCCGCTCTTGAGCGAGTCCTCGGTGATGGCGATATGGCTTATCTGCATGTGCGGTGGCCGCGCCGGCGCCTCGGGCAGGAAGCGCAGGTCACCTTCGTTGATCTTGTCCGGCGAGAGCTCGTCTTCCGCCGGCGCGGGCGCGACGCCCGCGAGCACGAGCAGTGCGACCAGCAGTGGTGCGCGGACCCCGAGCGGCCTGCCGCGGCGCATGGCGCTCAGCGCTTCCCGAGCGCGTTTTCGATGCGGTCGAGCGCCTTGTCCAGGGTCTGGCGCGAGGTGGCGTACGACAGGCGCAGATAGCCCGGGGCGCCGAAGGCCGAGCCCGGCACCAGTGCCACGCCGGCGGTATTGAGCAGGTGCTCGGCCAGCGTCACGTCGTCGGTGAAACCGCCCGCGCTGATCGCTGCGCTGAAGTCCGGAAACGCGTAGAACGCGCCCTGGGCCGGCAGGCAGCGCACACCGCGGATGCGGTTGAGGCGCGCCACCACATGATCGTGCCGCTCGCGGAAGGCCTGGACCATCGGCGCAATGCAGGACTGGTCGCCGGTCAAGGCGGCCTCGGCCGCGACCTGCGCGATCGAGGTCGGGTTCGACGTGCTTTGCGACTGCACGTTCTTCATGGCGGCGATCAGGGGTCTCGGCCCCGCGCAGTAGCCGATGCGCCAGCCCGTCATGGCGTAGGCCTTGGACACACCGTTGAGCACGATGGTGCGGTCCTTGAGATCCGGACAGGCATTGACGATGTTGGCGAACGGCTCCGGCGCCCACAAGATGTGCTCGTACATGTCGTCGGTCGCGATCAGCACATGCGCATGGCGCCGCAACACCTCGCCGAGCCCGACCAGCTCCTGGCGCGTGTACGCGACGCCGGTCGGGTTCGACGGGCTGTTGATGACCACCAGCTTGGTGCGCGGCGTGATGGCGCGCTCGAGCTGCGCGGGTTCGAGCTTGAAGCCTTGCGCGATGCCGGCCGTGACGATGACCGGTGTTGCATCGGCGAGCAGCACGATATCGGGGTAAGACACCCAGTACGGTGCCGGTATGATCACCTCGTCGCCGGCCTCGAGCAGCGCCTGGGCCAGATTGAAGAAGCTCTGCTTGCCGCCGACCGACACCAGCACCTGCTCGGGCCCGAATGCAAGTCCGTTGTCGCGTTGGAACTTCTCGACGATCGCCTGCTTCAGGGAGGGGATGCCGTCGACCGCGGTGTACTTGGTGAAGCCGTCGCGGATGGCGCGGATGGCGGCCTGCTTGATGTGCTCCGGGGTGTCGAAGTCCGGTTCGCCGGCCCCGAGGCTGATGACATCCTTGCCCTGCGCTTTGAGTTCCTTGGCGCGGGCATCGACGGCAAGGGTGGGGGAGGGTTTGATACGGCCGACACGGCCGGCAAGGCGGATGCTGACCAAGAATTCCTCGCAGAACGTCTGTCTAAGCGCAGTCGCGCTAATATACCCGCAAGCCGCGGCAAAGACGATAGGACATGAGCGCTCGATTCGAACTGGTGAGTCCATTTTCGCCCGCGGGTGATCAACCCGAGGCGATCGATGCGCTCGTGCGTGGCCTCAACGCCGGCGAGGCGTTCCAGACGCTGCTCGGCGTGACCGGCTCCGGCAAGACCTTCACCGTGGCCAATGTCATCGCGCGGGTGCAGCGCCCGACCTTGGTGCTCGCGCCCAACAAGACGCTTGCCGCACAACTCTACTCGGAGTTCCGCGACTTCTTTCCCCGCAATGCGGTCGAGTATTTCGTCTCGTACTACGACTACTACCAGCCGGAGGCGTACGTACCATCGACCGACACGTACATCGAAAAGGACGCCTCGATCAACGAACACATCGAACAGATGCGACTGTCGGCGACCAAGGCGTTGCTGGAGCGCGCGGATGCGATCATCGTCGCGACCGTATCCGCGATCTACGGCCTCGGTGATCCGGTCGCCTACCACGGCATGATCCTGCACCTGCGCCAGGGTGCAAGCTACGACCAGCGCGCGATCCTGCGGCGCCTTACCGAGATGCAGTACACGCGCAACGACCTCGAGTTGCGGCGCGGTACCTTTCGCGTGCACGGCGATGTCATTGACATCTATCCCGCGGAATCGGAGCGGCTGGCGGTTCGCATCGAGCTGTTCGGTGACGATATCGAGTCGCTGTGCGAGTTCGATCCGCTCACCGGTGCAGTCGAGAATCGCCTCACGCGCACCACGATCTTCCCGACCAGCCACTACGTCACGCCGCGCGAGACGATTCTCAAGGCGATCGATGCCATCAAGCTCGAGTTGCGCGAGCGTCTCGAGGAGCTGCGCATGGCCGGCAAGCTGCTCGAGGCCCAGCGTCTGCAGGAGCGCACGCTCTATGACCTCGAGATGATGCGCGAGGTCGGTTACTGTGCCGGCATCGAGAATTATTCGCGCTACCTGTCCGGGCGCAAGCCCGGGGAGCCGCCGCCGACCCTGATGGATTACCTGCCGCGCGAGGCGTTGCTCGTGATCGACGAGAGCCACGTGACCATTCCGCAGCTCGGCGGCATGTATCGTGGCGATCGCTCGCGCAAGGAGACGCTGGTGCAATACGGCTTTCGCCTGCCGTCGGCGCTCGACAACCGGCCATTGCGCTTCGATGAGTTCGAGCGGCTCATGCCGCAGACCATTTTCGTTTCCGCCACGCCGGGCCCGTACGAGCGCGAGCACTGCAAGACCGTCATCGACCAGGTGGTGCGCCCGACCGGACTGGTGGATCCGGAAATCGAAGTGCGGCCGGTCACCGCCCAGGTAGACGACCTGCTGTCAGAGATTCGCGTGCGTGTCGCAGCGCAGGAGCGGGTGCTGGTGACGACACTCACCAAGCGCATGGCCGAGGACCTGACCGAGTATCTGCACGAGCACGGCGTGCGCGTGCGCTACCTGCATTCCGACATCGAGACGGTGGAACGCGTGGAGATCATTCGTGACCTGCGCGCCGGTGTGTTCGACGTGCTGGTTGGGATCAACCTGCTGCGTGAAGGCCTGGATATTCCCGAGGTGTCGCTGGTGGCAATCCTGGATGCCGACAAGGAGGGCTTTCTGCGCTCGACCCGTTCGCTCATCCAGACCATCGGGCGTGCCGCGCGCAACGTGCACGGCCGTGTCATCCTGTATGCGGATACGGTGACCGACTCGATGCGTCAGGCCATCGAGGAAACCGACCGCCGGCGCCACAAGCAGAGCGCCTACAACCAGGCGCACGGTATCACCCCACGGACCGTGAGCAAGGCGATCAAGGAAATCATCGAGGGTGTACCGGGCGGGCGACCCGTGAGCGCCAGCACGGAAGGCGCCGCCGAGGGGTTGATGGCCGCCGAGGAAGCTGCCCGCTACGGTGCGCTCGCCCCCGACGCGCTGAGCAAATTGCTGGCAAAACTCGAGAAGCAGATGCTCGCGCACGCCAAGAATCTCGAGTTCGAACAGGCCGCGGCTCTGCGCGACAAGATCCGCACGATCAAAGAAGGCAGCTTTCGCCTGATCGAACGTGCACCGCGCCGCGGCCGGCGCTAGCCGGTGCCCGGCTCGCCACCGCCCAGGGCGTGCAGTTCGCGGTCGAGGCGCGCGGGATCGCCGAGGTTGAGTTCGACGAGCCGCCGCAGGTGCGTGATGCTGTCGAGGTCGATGTGCAGGCAACGCAGGCCGATGCGCCCGGGTTCCTGGTGCGCCACCTGCGCATCCATGTAGATGGAGGCACCGCCGCCATCGATCTGGACCGCGAGTGTGAGGCGCTGACCGAGGGCGACCGTCTTGCCGGGGGCGAGCGTTACGAGGGCCCCCTTGAGGGAAATGTCGATGAGTTCGGCCGGCCACTGCTCGCGGTCGCTGCGCAACTCGGCATGGGCGACAAACGGGATGCGGCTGAAACGTCGGTGATCGGCGGCGGTCATGGCGTGCCTCGTGAAGTTCGCTTCGCGGCGCCGAGCGGCGGCAACGTGCGTGTTCCAACAGTATAGAGGGCGTGTTCCGAGGAACACGGTCACCGGCAACGGCACACCGATCAGTATTTCAGAATGTGCTTATGTGCTTGCCTCGATCGCCGTTGCGGTTCCGGCGGGTCGACCCTCGGCGCGCACTACGTCCATATTTTTTGCGTCACGGCGCACGGCGTCTATGCTACTAACAAGGAACACCGCGGCATCAGGGAACGAATCTCCGCGTTTGCTGCATTGTCTTTCTGTTCAAGCCTGATGGCTGAGGATGTGTCCGATGAGTCGATTTGTCTTTGCTACCGCATGCGTGGCGCTGCTGGCCGCCACCGCGCTTTCGGTTGACAGCCACGCCAGCCAGAAGAAGATCTCTTGGGCCGGGTGCGGCATCTCCAAGAACGCCTTCATGGCGGAGATGGCGGCCGCCTACAAGAAGAAGACCGGCATCGAGATTGACCTCAAGGGTGGCGGGGCCACCAAAGGCATTCGCCAGGTCGCGAACAAGGAGGTAAAAATCGGCGGCACCTGTCGGCATGTCATCGATGATCCGGACACGATGACCACCATCAGTCCGGAGCGCCGCGTCCAGCTGACGCCGGTCGCGTGGGACGCGCTGGTCGTGATCGTGCACAAGGACAATCCGGTCGGCAATCTGACGCTCGATCAGATTCGCCAGTTGTATACCGGCCAGATCAAGAACTGGAAGGAGCTCGGTGGGCGGGACGCGCCGATCGAGCTGTATGTGCGCACCGGCAAGATCTCCGGCGTGGGACGCACGCTGCGCGAGCTGGTTTTCAACAACTACGACCAGGAGTTCGTGGCCAGGTACGTGGTGGAGGAGTCCGCCACGCTTGAGAAGGACATGGTGACGAATCCCAACGGGGTGGGGATCACCGGTGTGTCGAGTGCGCGCAAGCTGAAGGACATCGCCAAGATCCTCAAGCTCGAGGGCCGCGAGGCGAGCTACGAGAACATCAAGAACGGTGAGTACCTGCTGTACCGCCCGCTGTATATGGTTACGCACATGCAGGAGCGTGATCCGGAGGTAAAGCGCTTTATCGATTTCGTCATGGGGCCGGAGGGCAAGGCGGTGATGCGCAGCGTCGGCACCGTGCCATACGAGGATGCCGTGCATCTGTGGCTCAAGTATCTCGATCAGCAGAACAAGGCGATCGCCGCCGGTGTCGCCAGCACCGGCACGCAGGCGCTCAAGGCCAAGGTCGTTCGTTAGGAAACTTGTTGCGCGTCACCGACTTGTGCTAACTTGCGCGCCGGCTTGAAGGCGCGTAGCTCAGTGGTAGAGCACCACCTTGACATGGTGGTGGTCGGTGGTTCGATCCCACTCGCGCCTACCAGTTAATTTCTCGCGCCCACCCCTGCGGTGGGCGCGGCGTTTCAAGCCCGTTTACGCGGCCACTCGTAGCGGTCGCCACTGACAGAGGGTCTGATTGTGCCTACCATCACGCTTCCCGACGGTTCCCAGCGCAGCTTCCCCGGGCCTGTCACGGTAGCCGAGGTTGCGGCCAGCATTGGCCCCGGCCTGGCGCGCGCCGCCCTCGCCGGTCGCGTCGACGGGCGTCTGGTCGATATGTCGTATCGCATCGAACGCGATGCGCACGTGGCGATCGTGACCGACAAGGAACCAGACGGCCTCGAGATCGTGCGGCACTCGACTGCGCACCTGCTCGCCCAGGCGGTCAAGCAGCTCTATCCGGAGGCCCAGGTAACCATCGGTCCTGTGATCGAGGACGGCTTCTATTACGACTTCGCCTACAAGCGCGGCTTTACCGCCGAAGATCTCGCGAATATCGAGGCGCGCATGCACGAGATTGCCAAGCGCGATCTTCCCGTGACGCGCACCGTGATGGCCCGTGACGAGGCGGTGCGCTTCTTCCGTGACATGGGCGAAGAGTACAAGGCGCAGATCATTGCCGACATTCCGGCCGGGGAGGAGATCTCGCTCTACCGGCAGGGCGAGTTCATCGATCTGTGCCGCGGTCCGCACGTGCCGTCGACCGGCAAGCTTAAGGCCTTCAAGCTCATGAAGGTGGCCGGCGCCTACTGGCGGGGCGACTCGCGCAACGAGATGCTGGCGCGCATCTACGGAACGGCCTGGACCAACAAAGAGGCGCTCGATGCCTATCTGCATCGGCTGGAAGAGGCCGAAAAGCGCGATCACCGTCGCATCGGGCGCCAGCTCAATCTGTTCCACATGCAGGAAGAAGCGCCCGGCATGGTATTCTGGCACGAGCGCGGCTGGCGCATCTACCAGACCGTCATGCAGTACATGAGCCAGTTGTGGCGCGACAACGGCTACCGGGAGATCCGCACCCCGCAGCTGGTCGATCGCAGTCTGTGGGAGAAGTCCGGCCACTGGGAGAAGTTCCACGCCGACATGTTCACGACCGAATCCGAGAAGCGCACCTTCGCGGTCAAGCCGATGAACTGCCCGTGCCACATCCAGATCTACAACCAGGG
>CAZVUN010000105.1:0-10730 GCA_964629975.1 uncultured Acidiferrobacteraceae bacterium
GCCGCGCCCCGGAGCGCCGTGCCCGCGCCCGCCCGCCCCGCCAGCGCACCGGCGAGCGCGCCCGCCACGACACCATGAGCCTGGCCCCTGCGCACAAGGGTCGTCTGGTGCTGGTGGCGACATTCGCGGTCGCGCTGCTGCTCGCCATCATGCCGGGGCCGGTGTGGGCCGAGCCGTTCCGGCCCGACTGGGTCGGCTTGGTGCTGATCTACTGGGTAATGGCCGTGCCGCAACGCGTCGCGGTCGGCACCGGCTTCACTCTCGGCTTTCTCCTGGACGTGTTGCAGGGCGCGATCCTCGGCAGCAATGCCCTGGGCAAGGCGCTGGTGGCGTTCGTCACGCTCAAGCTGCACCTCAAGCTGCGCATGTTCCCGCGCTGGCAGCAGGCGGTGGCGGTGCTGGTGCTGCTGCTCATCAATCAGCTGCTGGTGCTGTGGATCCGCGGCTTCGTCGGACGTGCACCGGAACACTGGGTGTACTGGACACCGAGCATCGTCGGCATGCTGGTATGGCCGTGGCTGTTCGTGGTGTTGCGCGACCTGCGTCGCCGCCACCACATCAGTTGATGCGATGCTGAACATCCCGCTGAAGGACTACTTCCGCGAGACGCGGTTGTTCAACGCGCGGATGTCGGTCGCGGCCGTGATCATGGCGATCCTGAGCGTGCTGCTGGTCGCGCGTCTCGGCTACCTGCAGCTCGTGAGCCACCGGCACTACGAAACGCTGTCGCAGGCCAATCGCGTACGCCCGATCCCGATCCCGCCGGTACGCGGCCTGATCCTCGACCGCCACGGCGTGGTGCTGGCACAGAACTATCCCGTCTACACACTCGAACTCGTGCCCGAGCAGGTCGGGCGCAAGAACATGGAGGCCACGCTCGCCGAGCTCGGCCGGCTGGTGCGCCTCACGGACGCCGACCTCAAGCAGTTCCGCAGGCAGCTGCGCGAGCGCCCGCGCTTCGAGGCGCTCACCCTGCGCACGCATCTCACCGACGAAGAGGCGGCGCGGGTTGCCGTACGCCGTCCGTATCTGCACGGCGTCGAGCTGCAGGCGCGCCTGCAGCGTCACTACCCGCTCGGCGGCCTCGCGGTGCACGCCGTGGGTTACGTCGGGCGCATCAGCGATGCGGACCTCGAGCGCATCGACAGGCACGCCTATCGCGGCACGCGCCACATCGGCAAGCTCGGCATCGAGGCCGCCTACGAGAGCGAACTGCTCGGCGAGGTCGGCTTCGAGAAGGTGGAAACCACCGCGCACGGCCGCGCGCTGCGCACGCTCGAACGGGATGCGCCGGTCGCCGGGCGCAATCTCTACCTCGGAATCGATGCGCGGCTGCAGGCCCTGGCCGAACAGGCGCTCGGCGCGCGCCGCGGCGCGGTGGTCGCGCTCGAGCCGGCCACCGGCACGGTGCTCGCCTTCGCCAGCACCCCGACCTACGACCCCAATCCGTTCGTCAACGGCATCGACAGCGAGTCCTACCAGCGACTGCTCGACGATCCAAACAAGCCGCTCATCAATCGCGCGCTCAACGGCCAGTACGCGCCCGGCTCGACCATCAAGGTGTTCCTCGGGCTGCTGGCGCTCGAGGACGAGCGCTTCGATGCCAGCAAGCCGATCGGCTGCGGCGGCGGCTTCTCCCTGCCCGGCAGCAGCCACGTGTTTCGCGACTGGAAGAAGGGCGGACACGGCGTGGTCACGCTGCACGACGCGCTCGTGCAGTCGTGCGACGTGTACTTCTACCGCCTCGCCTCGACACTCGGGCCGGAGGCGATGCGCGATTTCCTGGCACCCTTCGGCTTCGGCGCCAAGACCGGCGTCGACCTGCCGAACGAGTCGGAAGGCATCCTGCCGTCACCGGCATGGAAGGCGGCGCGCGGGCAGAAATGGTTCCCGGGCGAGACCGTCGTGACCGGCATCGGCCAGGGACTGATGCTCGTCACGCCGCTGCAGCTCGCCAGCGCCATGGGCACGCTCGCCAATGGCGCGGTGCGCGTGCGCCCGCACCTGCTGCTCGCGGCCGAGGACGCCGCGCGCAAGGCGCGCGAGCCGCTCGCCACCCGCAAGGTCCGGGAGATCGAGCTGCGCGCCCGCAGCAACCTCGACAAGCTGATCGAGCACCTGGTCGGAGTGGTGCACGAGAACAAGGGCACCGCCTACGGCATCGGCTGGAACGCCCCCTACCGGATCGCCGGCAAGACCGGCACGGCCCAGGTCAAGAGCATCGCGCAGGGCGCGACCTACAGCGAGGCCGCCACGCCCGAGCACCTGCGCGACCACGCGCTGTTCGTGGCGTTCGCGCCGGTAGAAAACCCGCGCGTGGCCGTCGCGGTGATCGTGGAAAATGGCGGGCATGGCAGCTCCGCGGCCGCACCGATCGCGCGCAAGGTCATGGACTACGTGATCCTCGGCACCACCCAGGCACCAGCGGCGGCCCGCCCCGCGCCGCTGAGCGAAAACGAGGAGTAGACCCATGGACCTGCAACGCCTGCACCTCGACAAGACCTTGTTCTACGCGCTGCTGGTGCTGGCCGGCCTGAGCATCGCCGTGGTGTACAGCGCGAGCGGCAAGGATCTCGTCAGTACCGGGGCGCATGCGGTGCGCCTGCTGCTCGGCTTCGGCGTCATGTTCGCAATCGCGCAGCTGCGCCCCGAGAACCTGGAGCGCTGGGCGCCGTACCTGTTCGGCGTGGCGCTGCTGCTGGTCATTGCGGTGCTTGCGGTCGGGGTGATCGGCAAGGGTGCGCAACGCTGGCTCAGCCTGGGCGTGGTGCGCTTCCAGCCTTCGGAACTGATGAAGCTGGCGGTGCCGATGATGGTCGCGTGGTTCCTGGCGCGCGACGCCCTGCCGCCGTCGTGGCTGCGACTGGGCGCGGGTTTTCTCATCGTGCTCGTCCCGGCGGCGCTGATCGCGCGCCAGCCCGACCTCGGCACCGCGCTGCTGGTCACCGCCTCCGGGCTGTTCGTGCTGTTCCTGGCCGGCATGCACTGGCGCGTGCTCGCGGGCCTGGCGGTGGCGCTGGCCGTGGCCATTCCCTTCGCCTGGCACCACCTGCACGACTACCAGCGCAAGCGCGTGCTGACACTCTTCGACCCGCAGGCCGATCCGCTCGGCAGCGGTTACCACACCATCCAGTCGATGATCGCGGTCGGCTCCGGCGGGTTCTACGGCAAGGGCTGGCTCAACAGCACGCAGGCGCACCTTGAGTACCTGCCCGAATCCTCGACCGACTTCGTGTTCGCGGTGTTCGCCGAGGAATTCGGTCTGATCGGCAGCCTGCTGCTGCTCGGCCTGTACCTGCTGATCGCCGCGCGCGCCCTGCTGATCGGCTACCTCGCGCAGGATACCTTCACCCGCCTGCTGGCCGGCAGCCTGGGGCTCACGTTCTTCGTCAATTTCTTCGTCAACATGGGCATGGTCACCGGCATCCTGCCGGTGGTGGGCGTGCCGCTGCCGATCTTCAGCTATGGCGGCACCGCCATCCTCACGCTCATGGCCGCCTTCGGCGTGCTCATGAGCATCCACACCCACCGCAGAATCGTCGAGGCATAGCGTGCGGCGGCGCGGCTGGCTGCTCCTGGCGCTGCTCACACTCGCCCCGCCGGCCGCGGCGCTCGAGCTCGGCGAGTTTCCCGAGCTCGCCGAGTTCATCGACGAGATGGTCGCACGCCACAGCTTCTCCGCCGCGCAGCTGCGCGCCCTGTTCGCCCAGGTCGAGCTCAAGGCCGATGTGCTCGAGGCGATCGAGCGACCGGCCGAGGCGCGCCCCTGGTACGAGTACCGCCAGCGCTTCGTCAATCCCGAGCACGTCGCGCGCGGGGTGCACTTCTGGCAGCAGCACAGCGCGGCGCTGGCGCGCGCCGAAAGCGAGTACGGCGTGCCGCCCGAGATCATCGTGGCGCTGATCGGCGTCGAGACCCATTACGGGCACACCCCCGGCCGCTATCGCGTGGCCGATGCGCTCACCACGCTGATGCTGCGCCACCCGCCGCGCGCCGCGTTCTTTCGCCGCGAGCTCGAGGAATTCCTGCTGCTCGCCCACGAGCTCGGCGTGGCGCCGCTGCGCATCAAGGGCTCGTACGCCGGCGCCATGGGCATCCCGCAGTTCATCCCGTCGAGCTACCGGCGCTACGCGGTCGACTTCGACGCCGATGGCCGGCGCGACCTGCTCGGCAACCCGGTCGACGCCATCGGCAGTGTGGCCAACTTCCTCACCCGCCACGGCTGGCAGACGCGCGGCCCGGTGAGCGATGAGGTGCGCATCGAAGGCACGCGCTACTTCTGGGTCGAGCGCCTCGGTCTCAAGCCGACGCTCACCCTCGAGCAACTCATCGGCTACGGTATCTTCCCGGCGCGCAACTCCGGTGGCGCGCGGCGCGCGGCGCTGATTGGCCTGGAGGGCGAGGACGGTCCGCTCTACCGCCTGGGCTACGACAACTTCTATGTGATCACCCGCTATAATCGCAGCAAGCGCTACGCCATGGCGGTGCACGAGCTGGCCGAGCTGCTGCGCGCCGATTACGATCAACCCTGATGCCGAGATCCCTGCTGCTGGTTCCGCTGCTGTTGGCGCTGAGTGCGTGCACGAGCTTCACGCGCCCCGGCGGCTACTACGAGGACGACGGGCCGTCGGGCGCGCCGGTCGATCCGGCGCAGGTGCCCGACGCCACGCCGCGGCGCGAGCCGCGCAGCGCGCGCGGCAACGATCGCTACGTGGTCAATGGCCAGGCCTACGTGCCGCTGCGTGACGAGCGCGGCTACCGCGAGCGCGGGGTGGCGTCGTGGTACGGCAGGAAGTTCCACGGCCGGCGCACCTCCAGTGGCGAGCCCTACGACATGCACGCCATGACCGCGGCACACCGGACGCTGCCGCTGCCGTCCTACGTGCGCGTGCGCAACCTCGAAAACGGCCGCAGTGTTGTGGTGCGCGTCAACGATCGCGGTCCGTTCCTGCACAACCGCCTGATCGACCTGTCCTACGTCGCCGCCGCCAAGCTTGGCATCGTCGGCAACGGCACCGGCATCGTCGAGGTCGAGGCGCTCACCCCCGAGGACGTGGCGCCGCCGGCCACCCTGGCCACAGCGGGCGCGGCCTTCGAGCCCGTGCCGCCACGCCTGTTCCTGCAGGTCGGCGCATTCGCGCAGTGGGAGAACGCCAACGCCCTGCGCGCGCGTCTCGAGGCCGCGGCCGTGCAGCCCGTCATGGTCCAGGCCGCGGTCGGTTCGCTCGGCGGCGTCGATGGCCGGGCGGTCTACCGTGTACGCGTCGGCCCGCTGCCAAGCGTCGCCGACGGCGACCGTCTCACCGAACGCGTCGCGCAGCTTGGCCTCGGCCAGGCCATCATCGTCGTCGAGTGATGCGCGCGCGCCAGCCGAGCCAGCGCGGTCGCGGGCGCACCTGCGCCGTCGCCCTCGTGGTTGGGCTCACCACGCTCACGGCCGGCGGCGCGGCCGGCGCCGTGCCGCCACCGACCCCGGCGGCGCAGGCCTGGCTGCTGGTCGCCCATGACAGCGGCGCCGTGCTGGCCGCGCAGGGCGCCGATCAAGCGCTCGCCCCGGCCATCCTGACCAAGCTCATGACCGCGTACCTCCTGTTCGAGCGGCTCGGGGGCGGTGCGCTCACCCTCACCGAGCCGGTCCGCGTGAGCCGGCGCGCCGCGGCCATGCCCGGGTCGCGCCTCGCGCTCAGCGCAGGGACCACGGCGAGCGTCGATGACCTGCTCAAGGCGATGCTGGTGCGCTCGGCGAACGACGCCACGGCCGCGCTGGTCGAGCACGTGGCGCAGGACGAGGCGCGCTTCGTCGCGAGCATGAACGCCACGGCCGCGCGCCTTGGCCTCGGCGCCACGCACTTCGCCAACGCCACCGGGCTCGATCATCCGCAGCAGCGCGCGAGCGCACGCGATATCAGCTTGCTCGCCAGCCGGCTGCTGCGCGATTTTCCCGAGCTGTATGCGCGCTACTTCGGGCTGCGCGAATTCACCTGGCAGCAGACCCGCCACTACAACCGCAACCTGCTGCTGTGGCGCGATGACAGCGTCGACGGCGTCAAGACCGGACGCACCCAGGCGGCGGGCTACTGCCTGGTCGCCGCCGCGCGCCGCGGCGACATGCGCCTGATCGCCACTGTGCTCGGTGCGCCGGACGAGGACGCGCGGGTGCTGGGCGCGCAGCGCCTGCTCGACTGGGGCTTCGAGAATTACGAGACGCGCCTGCTGTATCGTGCGGCGCAACCGGCGGCGCGCCTGCGCGTGTGGCTCGGTGCCGACGACACGCTCGCGGTCGGCACCGCCGAGAGCCTGTACGTCACGCTGCCGCGCGGCGCCTTCGAGCGCCTGCACGCGCAGCTCGCGCTGCCGCAACAGGTGCGCGCGCCGATCCGCTCGGGCGAGGCGCTCGGCACGCTCACGCTCGACCTTGACGGGCGGCGCCTCGGTCAGCATGCGCTCGTGGCGCTCGCCGACATGGCGCCCGGCAACCTGTGGCAGCGTGCGCTCGACCGCGTGCGACTGCTGTTACAGTAGCGGCCCGTCCGCGTGCAACGCCGCCCGATGCCCGGCCCCTTCCCCATGCAGCAGGTGTATCTCAATGGCGAGTTCCTGCCGCCGCAGAGCGCCTCGGTGTCGGTGTTCGATCGCGGCTTTATCTTCGGCGACGGCGTGTACGAGGTCATTCCGGTGTTCGGCGGGCGACTGTTCCGGCTCCCGCAGCACCTGGCGCGGCTCGAGGCCAGCCTCGCGGCCATACGCCTGCACAATCCGCTGAGCGAGTCGCAATGGCACGCCGTGCTCACGCGCCTCATCGCCGGCGAGGACGCGCCCGACCAGTCGGTGTACCTGCAGGTGACGCGCGGGGTCGCGCCGCGGGACCACGCGTTTCCGCCGGACACGCAGCCGACGGTGTTCGCCTACGCCCAGCCGCTCGCCTATCCCCCGCCCGCGCAGCTCGCGCACGGCGTGAGTGCCATCACCGCGGCCGACATCCGCTGGCAGCGCTGCGACATCAAGGCGATCGCGCTGCTCGCCAACGCCCTGCTGCGCCAGCAGGCGATCGACGCCGGTGCCGCCGAGGCGATCCTGGTGCGCGACGGCTGGGTGACCGAGGGCGCGGCCAGCAACATCTTCATCGTGCGCCGCGGGCAGCTGCTCACCCCGCCCAAGGGCGCGTGGATCCTGCCCGGCATCACGCGCGACCTGGTGCTCGAGCTGGCACGCGCGCACCGGCTGCCGTGCGCCGAGGACATGTTCCGCGACACCGATCTGCGCGCGGCCGAGGAGGTGTGGCTCACGAGCTCGACCAAGGAGATCATGCCGATCACGCGCATCGACGGCCGACCGGTCGGCGACGGCCGCCCCGGGCCACTGCACGCCCGGCTGCTGGCGCTGTATCGCCAGTACAAGCAGGATTTTTGCGCCGGCCACGTGCAGTGAGGCGCGCGCCGCATGGACCTCCTCGTACGCCAGTTGGGACGCTGTGACTACGCCGACACGCTGCGCGCGATGCAGGCCTTCACGGCCGCGCGCACAGCGGCGACCGTCGATGAGCTGTGGCTGCTTGAGCATGCGCCCGTCTACACCATGGGCCTGAAGGGCGCGGGGCGAGCGCACCTGCCAATCGGCGGCATTCCCGTGGTGCAGACCGATCGTGGCGGCGACATGACGTATCACGGCCCCGGCCAGGTCGTGGTGTATCTGCTCCTCGACATCGCGCGCCGCGGCCTCGGCATCAAGGCGCTGGTGCATCTGCTGGAGCAAAGCGTGATCGACGTGCTCGCCACGCTCGGTGTGGCAGGCACGCGCCGCCCCGGGGCGCCGGGCGTGTACGTGGGCGACGCCAAGATCGCCGCGCTCGGTCTGCGGGTGCGCAACGGCGCGACCTACCACGGACTTGCCCTCAACGTCGATGCGGACCTGGCGCCGTTTCGCGCCATCGACCCGTGCGGTTATCCGGGCCTGGCGGTGACACGGCTGCGCGACCTGGCAACCGGCATGGACGTCGAGGCGGCCGGCGCGGCGCTCGCGCACGAGCTGCAGCGCCTCCTCGGCTATAATGCCGCGCGCGCGCCGCGGCCGGCGCGCGACATCCCCACCCCGACAGGCACGCATGGCTGACGACCCCGGATCGGTACGCGCCGGCAAAGGCGCCACCAAGACCGCGCGCATCCCGGTCAAGATCACGCCGCGCCCGGCGCTGCGCAAGCCGCCGTGGATTCGCGCCCAGGCGCCGACCCATCCGGAGGTCGGCCGACTCAAGCAGTTGCTGCGCGCGCATGCGCTCAACACCGTGTGCGAGGAGGCGTCCTGCCCCAATCTGGGCGAGTGCTTCCGCCACGGCACCGCGACCTTCATGATCATGGGACGCCTGTGCACGCGCCGCTGCCCGTTTTGCGACGTGGCCCATGGTCGACCGGCGGCGCTCGATCCCGCGGAACCGCAGAACCTGGCGCGCGCCGTCGCCGCCATGGGGCTGCGCTTCGTGGTGATCACCTCGGTCGACCGCGACGATCTGCGCGATGGCGGCGCCGCGCACTTCGTCGCCTGCATTCGTGCGGTGCGTAGCGCGAGCCCGGCCACGCACGTCGAGATCCTGGTGCCGGATTTCCGCGGCCGCCTGGACGTGGCGCTCGAGGTGCTTTCCGCGGCACCGCCCGACGTGTTCAACCACAACCTCGAGACCGTGCCGCGCCTGTACCGGGCGGCGCGCCCCGGCGCCGACTACCACCATTCGCTCGAGCTGCTGCGGCGCTTCAAGCAGCAGCACCCGCAGGTGCCGACCAAGTCGGGATTGATGCTGGGGCTGGGCGAGAGCAACGCCGAGATCGAGGACGTGATGCGCGACCTGCGCGCGCACGATGTCGATCTGCTCACCATCGGCCAGTACCTGCAGCCGAGCGTGCACCACCTGCCGGTGGAGCGCTTCGTGAGACCGGAGGAATTCGCCCATTTTGCCGCGCTTGGCGCACGTCTGGGCTTCGGCAACGTCGCCAGCGGACCGCTGGTGCGCTCCTCGTATCACGCCGAGCAGCAGGCGCGCGCTGCCGCGCCGCTCGGCCTGACGCCCGACTGAGCGCAGGGGCCGGAGCAACCAAGAACAACACGCCGCGCCCATGGAAGCCTCGATCAAGATCCTCGACCTGCTCATCACACCGCCCGGTGTGATCCTGCTGCTCGCGCTGCTCGGCTACCTCATCCAGATCCGCTGGCTGTGGCCGGGCAACATCCTGGTGGCAATGAGCCTGTGCGCGCTGCTGGCGCTCAGCCTGCCGCTCACCGGCCGGCAGCTGCTGCGCGCGCTGGAGGCGGAATTTCGCCCGTTGCCCGCGCTCACCGCCGAGGAGGCACGCGTGAAGGCCGGGGCGATCGTGGTACTGGCGGGCGGGCGCTACGCCGAGGCGCCAGAGTACGGCGGCGGTGACAGCGTCAACCGCTGGACGCTCGAACGCCTGCACTACGCCGCGCACCTGCACCGCAGCACCGGGTTGCCGATTCTGGTGACGGGCGGTTCCGTGCTCGGCGAGGATCCGCCGGAAGGAATCCTGATGGCGCAGGTGCTGGAACGCGACTTCCACATCAAGGCACGCTGGGTCGAGCCGCGTGCGCGCAACACGCTCGAGAACGCCGAGTACACCAAGGCGCTGCTGGCCGAGGCCGGAATCAAGCGGGTGTTCCTCGTCACCCATGCCTGGCACATGCGCCGCGCCACGTGGGTGTTCCAGAACGCCGGGCTGATCGTGACCGAGGCCCCGATGGGCTTCAGCACACTCACGCGCGCCGAGCGCGGCCTGCTCGGGTTCCTGCCGTCGGCGCGCGGGCTGGTGATGAGCAGCCGCGCGCTCCACGAGCATATCGGCTGGCTGTGGTACCGCTACCGTGCCGAGGAGTCCCAGGCGCCGGTGCGCGCGACATCCGGCGCCGGCTGACAGCGTGGGGGGGTGCGCTCAGCCGGCAGTCAAGCGGGTGGGCCCGGTAGGACTCGAACCTACAACCAAGAGATTATGAGTCTCCTGCTCTAACCATTGAGCTACAGGCCCTGGGTGCGCGGGATTGTAATGCACAACGCGCGGGGGGCTGATAGTGCCGCCGAAACGAATCGGGCCGCTGTCGCGGCCCGATTTGGCTGCGGCGCTCGGCGTGTCAGTCGAGGAAACTGCGCAGGTGCTCGGAGCGCGACGGGTGGCGCAGCTTCCTCAGCGCCTTGGCCTCGATCTGACGGATGCGCTCGCGCGTCACATCGAACTGCTTGCCGACCTCTTCCAGCGTGTGATCGGTGTTCATGCCGATGCCGAAACGCATGCGCAGCACCTTGGCCTCGCGCGGCGAGAGCGTCTCGAGGATGGTCGAAGTCGCGTGCTTCAGGCCCTCGACCGTGGCGGCGTCCGGCGGCGCCACGGTATTCGCATCCTCGACAAAATCGCCAAGATGCGAATCCTCGTCGTCGCCGATCGGTGTCTCCATCGAGATCGGCTCCTTGGCGATCTTCAGGACCTTGCGGATCTTGTCCTCGGGCATGTCCATGCGCTTGGCCAGCTCTTCCGGTGTCGGCTCGCGCCCCATCTCCTGCAGCATCTGCCGCGAGATGCGGTTGAGCTTGTTGATGGTCTCGATCATGTGCACCGGGATGCGGATGGTGCGCGCCTGGTCGGCGATCGAGCGCGTGATCGCCTGGCGAATCCACCAGGTCGCGTAGGTCGAGAACTTGTAGCCGCGGCGGTATTCGAACTTGTCGACCGCCT
>CAZVUN010000106.1:0-10728 GCA_964629975.1 uncultured Acidiferrobacteraceae bacterium
ATGCCCGCGCCGCTGACCGTCATCATCCTCACCTACAACGAGGAGCCGAACCTGCCGCAGGCGCTGCGTTCGGTATGCGGCTGGGCTGAGCAGGTTATCGTGCTCGACAGTTTCAGTACGGATCGCACCGTGGAGATCGCCCGCGAGTCCGGGGCCGAGGTTCACCAGCACCGTTTCGAGGACTATGCGAGGCAGCGCAACCATGCGCTGACGCTGCCGATCCGCACGGAGTGGATTCTGTTTCTGGATGCGGACGAGTGGGTGCCACCAGAACTGCAGCGTGAAATCGCCGAGCTCATCGACCGCAATCCATCCGAAGACGGCTTCTGCATCAAGCGGCGCTTCATCTGGATGGGGCGCTGGATCCGCCGCGGCTATTACCCGGCGTGGATTCTGCGGCTGGCGCGCCGGGGCCGCGTGCGCTGCGAAGAGCGGCAGGTCAACGAGCATCTGATCGTCGATGGGGCCGTCGGGTATCTCGAGCACGACTTCATCCACGAGGACCGCAAAGATCTCGCCGACTGGATGGCCAAGCACGTGCGCTACGCCCGGCGCGAGGCCGACGAGTTGATGAAGCGAGAACTGCGTGTGGCGCAGGAGGAGATCGACGCGCGCCTGTTCGGTACGCAGGCGCAGCGCAAGCGCTGGCTGCGGCGGCATGTCTGGGAGAGGCTGCCGCCGTTCGTGCGACCTTGGTTGTTCTTCCTCTACCGCTACGTGTTGCGCGGCGGCTTTCTCGATGGCAAGGAAGCTTTCGTCTTTCACTTCCTGCATGCGCTTTGGTTCATGACGCTGATCGACGCCTTTTGGCTTGAGCAGCGGCTTGCGGCCCGGCGTGGCTCGGGGGATGCCGGCTGATGTGCGGCGTCGCGGGCTACTGCGGCCGCTTCGGGCCGGGGTTGCTGGCGCGCATGAGCGCGACTGTGGCGCACCGTGGACCGGACGGTGCCGGCAGCTACATCTCCTCTGACGGCGGGACAGGGCTTGCGCACCGGCGCCTGGCGATCATCGACCTGTCGCCCACCGGCGCGCAGCCGATGACCGATTCCGCCACCGGCGTCACGATCACGTACAACGGCGAGATCTACAACTACCGCGAGCTGCGCGCGCGGCTCGAGAGTGCGGGTTCGGCTTTCGTGGGGCGCTCCGACACCGAGGTGATCCTGCGTATGTACCTGGCGCACGGGCGCGACGCGTTGCCGATGCTCAACGGCATTTTCGCGCTGGCGATCTGGGATCCGCGCGACCGCTCGCTGCTGCTGGCGCGCGACGGCGCCGGGGTCAAGCCCTTGTACTACGCGCAGCCGCCATCGGGGTTTCTGTTCGCAAGCGAACTCAAGGCGCTGCTCGCCTGCGACGAAGTAGACCGTTCGATCGACGCCCGCGCGGTGTGGCTGTATCTGACGTACCTTTGGAGCCCCACGCCGTACACGATGCTGCGCGCGGTGCGCAAGCTCGAGCCCGGTACGGCGCTGATCGTTCGTGACGGTCGCATCGCCGACCGCTGGCGCTTCTACGAACTGCCGTATCCGGCGCCGCGCTTCGAGGGCGTTGCGCAAAGCGCTGTAGCTGCCGTCCGCCGCGCACTCGACGAGGCGGCACGGCGGCAGATGGTCGCCGACGTGCCGGTCGGCGCCTTTCTTTCCGGTGGGCTGGACTCGAGCGCGATCGTCGCCTTTGCCAGGCGACACGCACCGGAACAACGCATCCAGTGCTTCACGATCGAGACGTCGCATTCGACGCGGGACGAAGGCTTCGTCGACGATCTGCCTTACGCGCGGCGCGTGGCGGCGCATCTGGGCGTCGATCTGCACACGGTCCGGGTCGGGCCGGAGATTGTCCAGCACTTCGAGCGCATGGTGCGGCACCTGGACGAACCGCAGGCCGACCTCGCTCCGCTGAACGCTCTGATGATCTGCGAGCTGGCGCGCTCGCACGGCATCAAGGTGCTGCTGTCCGGTGCGGGTGGCGACGACCTCTTCGCCGGCTATCGGCGCCACTACGCATTGATGCAGGAGCGCTGGTGGCGCTGGCTCCCCGCATCCGCCCGCGCGGGGCTCGCCGCAACGGCGCGGGCGCTTCCCGCCGGCGCGCCGCTGCTGCGTCGCGTGCGCCGCGCGCTCGGCGAGGCCGGGCTGGACGGTGACGAACGGCTCGTGAGTTATTTCGCGTGGCTGCCGCAGGCGGATTCGGCGCCGCTTCTTTCGCCCGAGCTGCGCGCGCAGTGCGAGGGCTGGTCGCCGCTCGCGCCGCTGATGCAAAGCCTGCGGGCCATCGAAGGCGAACGCGAGCCGCTCAATCGCATGCTGTTCCTCGAAGCCAAGCACTTCCTGTGCGACCACAACCTGAACTACACGGACAAAATGGGCATGGCGGTGGGCGTGGAGGTGCGCGTGCCGTTCCTCGATCCCGACTTGCTGCGACTGGCCGCGAGTTTGCCGGCGCAGTTCAAGCAGCGCGGCTCGGAGGGCAAGTGGATCCTGAAGCGGGCGATGGAGCCCGATCTGCCGCGCGAGGTGATTTACCGTCCGAAGACCGGGTTCGGCGTGCCGCTGCGGCGCTGGCTGCGTCACGAGTTGCGGGAAGCGGTGGAGGATCTGCTTTCCGAACGCAGCCTGGCTTCACGCGGGCTGTTCGATCCTGATGCTGTCGCTCGGCTGCGGAGGTACGATGCGGCAGGCCGCATCGATGCGGCGTATCCGTTGCTGGCCCTGTGCGCGATCGAACTATGGTGCCGCGTTTTTCTGGATCACCCTAAGCCGGCGAAGCTATGTAAAGGGAAGATTTGATGGCTCTGATCGACATCATTGCCGGAGCACGGCCCAATTTCATGAAGATCGCCTCTATCGTGGATGCGCTCAGAGAGGCGCAAGATCTGGGAAACCGAATTCGCTGGCGGCTGGTGCATACCGGGCAGCACTATGATTGGCGCATGTCGGCCGCGTTTTTCGAGGAGCTAGGCATTCCTGAACCGGACATCAATCTCGGGGTGGGTTCCGGCACCCAGGCCGAACAGACGGCAGGCATCATGGTGCGCTACGAACGCCTGCTTATGGAGCAACCGAGCGATTTGTGCCTGGTAGTGGGCGATGTAAACTCGACGATGGCCTGTGCCATCGTAGCGCGCAAATGCAGGATCGAGGTTGCGCACGTGGAAGGCGGCCTTCGCTCCCGGGATTGGTCCATGCCCGAGGAGATCAACCGGGTGGTGACCGACTCCATCACGAACTGGTTTTTTACAACTTCGGAGTCGGCCAACGAAAATCTCCGGGGCGAGGGAGTCGAGCCGGAACGGATCTTTTTCGTCGGCAATACCATGATCGACTCGCTGCTCAAGCACCGGGCGCGGTTCAGGCGGCCGGCCGTGTGGCGCGAGGCGGGACTCGTTGCGCGCGGCTATCTCGTTCTCACTCTGCACCGGCCTGCTAATGTGGACGATCCCGGGCAGTTGGCCGCGCGATTGGACGCAATCACCGGCGCGGCCCGTGGTCTTCCGGTGGTGTTTCCGGTGCATCCACGGACGGCTGCAACGCTCGCCCAGATGGAGCGCAGCTGGCCAGGGCTTGTGTGCACGCCGCCCTTAAGCTATCTGGAATTCAATTTTCTCGTGGAGCAGGCGCGAGGGGTGTTGACCGATTCCGGTGGCGTTACCGAGGAGACGACGGTGCTCAATGTGCCCTGCCTGACCCTGCGCGACAACACGGAACGGCCGGAGACGGTCGCGCTCGGCACGAACGAACTCGTCGGTACCGATCCTGCGCGGATCCCGCCGGTGCTCGGCCGACTGCTCGCCGGACAGTGGAAGCGGGGAACATTGCCCCCGCTGTGGGATGGCAAGGCTGGACAGCGCATCGTCGAGAAACTGAGTTGCTTACTCAAGGGGCGGGAATAGATGCTACAGGTGTTGCAGAACCTTGCCAGCGGCGAAACGCTGGTCGCGGACGTGCCGGCACCGCAGGTGGTGCGCGGGACGCTGCTCGTCACCACGCGCGCGAGCCTCGTGTCCGCCGGCACCGAGCGGATGCTGGTGGACTTTAGCCGCGCCGGATGGATCGACAAGGCGCGCCAGCAGCCGGAGAAGGTGCGGCAGGTGCTGGACAAGGTGCGCACCGACGGGCCCTTCGCTACGCTGGAGGCCGTGCGCAGCAAGCTCGACCAGCCGCTTGCGCTCGGCTACTGCAACGCGGGCGTGGTGCAGGAGGTCGGCGCGGGCGTGGAAGGCTTTGCGGTCGGCGACCGCGTGGTGTCCAACGGCCCGCACGCGGAGATCGTGCGGGTGGGCAAGAACCTGTGTGCACGTATCCCCGAGGGCGTCAGCGACGAGGCGGCAGCTTTCACGGTGCCCGGCGCCATTGGCCTGCAAGGCGTCCGGCTTGCTCAACCCACTCTCGGCGAGTGTTTCGTCGTCACCGGTCTTGGCCTGATCGGGCTGCTGACGGTGCAACTGCTGCGCGCGCACGGCTGCCGCGTGCTCGGGATCGACTTCGATGCCGGCAAACTCGCGCTGGCGCAACGATTCGGCGCCGAAGTCTGCGATCTCGCGCGCGGCGAGGATCCGGTCGCGCGCGCAATGGCCTTCTCGGGTGGCCGCGGCGTGGATGGCGTGATCGTCACCGCCGCCACCCAGTCGAGCGAGCCGATCGCGCAGGCCGCGCGCATGTGCCGCAAGCGGGGCCGTATCGTACTGGTCGGCGTCACCGGGCTGGAACTCAATCGCGCCGACTTCTATGAGAAAGAGCTGACGTTCCAGGTTTCGTGCTCGTACGGCCCCGGCCGCTACGACACGGCCTATGAGCAGCAGGGCAACGACTACCCGATCGGCTTCGTGCGCTGGACCGAGCAGCGCAATTTCGAGGCCGTGCTGGCGATGCTCGCCGAGGGCAAGCTGGACGTCGCGCCGCTCGTCAGCCACCGCTTCGCCGTGCAGGATGCCGCGCGCGCGTACGAGGTGCTCGTCAACGAGCGTTCGGCGCTCGGCATCGTGTTGCAGTACGCGGGCGCGCCAGCGAGCGCCGGGGAGCGGCGCATCGCGCTTGGCCCCGCGCCATCCGTTGCCGCCAGCGGCGAGGCGGTCGTGGCGATGATCGGTGCGGGCAATTACGGCTCGCGCGTGCTGATTCCGGCGCTCAGGCACGCTGGTGCACGGCTGGACACCTTGGTCACCAGCGCCGGCGTCTCCGGGGTGCATCACGGCCGCAAGGCGGGATTTGCATACGCCTCGACGGACGTGGAGACGGACGCATTCGCCAACCCGCGTGCCAATGCCATCGTGGTTGCCACGCGCCACGACACGCATGCGCGGTACGCGGCGCAGGCGCTGCGTGCGGGCAAGCATGTCTTTGTCGAAAAACCGCTGGCATTGACGGTCGAAGAGCTGGCGCAGATCGAACAGGCGCACGCGGCTGCGCCGGGGCGACTCCTGATGGTGGGCTTCAATCGACGCTTCGCACCGCTGGTGACGCGAATGAAGGCCTTGCTCGACGCGGTTGCTGCGCCCAAAGCGATGGTTTACGCGGTCAATGCGGGCGCGATTCCGCCCGAGCACTGGACGCAGAATCGCGACATCGGCGGCGGCCGCATCATCGGCGAGGCGTGCCATTTTATCGATCTGTTGCGCTTTTTGGCGGGTGCGCCGATCGAAAGCCACACCGTCGTGCCGATGCGCGTGCAACCCCCCGATACGGTAACGATCAGCCTGCGTTTCACCGACGGTTCGGTGGGAACAGTCCATTACTTCGCTAACGGCTACAACGTGCTGGCGAAGGAACGGATCGAAGTCTTTGCCGGCGGTCGCGTCCTGCAACTAGACAACTTCCGGGTGCTGCGCGCGTACGGATGGCCGGGGTTTGCCAGGCAATGGCTGTGGCGGCAGGACAAGGGGCAGCAGGCGTGCATCGCGGCCTTCGTGGATGCGGTGCGGTGCGGCGGGAATGCGCCGATCGCGTTCGCCGAGCTGGTGGAGGTGGCGCGCGTGAGCATCGCGACCGAAGAGGCTGTGCGCAGCGCATGTGCGTGACCGCCGGGACACTGCTGCGCACGGTCGTGCATCTGCGGCCGCTGCAGATCGCGGGCCGTGTGTGGCGCGGGCTGTATCGACCGCGACCGCGGCTGGACGCGGCGCCATCCGTGTCGCTTATGCGCGGCGTCTGGGTTGCGCCGGCGCGGCGCGCCGCGTCGATGGTGGGTCCCGAGACGTTCCGGTTTCTGAACGACACGCATTCGATCGCCGAACACGGCTGGGACGATCGTCGGCTCGAGCGGCTGTGGCGCTATAACCTGCATTACTTCGACGATCTGAACGCCATCGCCGCAGGCGAGCGCAAGGGATGGCACCGCGCGTCGATCGCGCGCTGGATCGCGGAGAACCCGCCGGCCCAAGGGACGGCCTGGGAGCCTTATCCGACGAGCCAGCGCGTCGTTAATTGGATCAAGTGGCTGCTGGCGGGCAACGAACCGGTATCTGGCATGCTGGACAGCTTGGCGGTGCAGGCGCGGTGGCTCGCCCGGCGCATCGAGTGGCATCTGCTGGCTAATCACCTGTTCGTCAATGCCAAGGCGCTCATGTTTGCGGGAACTTTCTTTTCTGGCGACGAAGCGGGGCGCTGGCGCGAGCGCGGTGCGCGAATTCTTCTGCGCGAGTTGCCCGAACAGGTGCTCGAGGACGGCGGACATTTCGAGCGCAGCCCAATGTATCACGCGCTTGTGCTCGAGGACGTGCTGGATCTAGTCAACCTCCTGCGGGCGCACGGCGATAACGGAACGTCGCCGCTCGCTCGAGCGCTGTTTTTGCGCGTGCCAGAGATGCTCCATTGGCTGCGGTGCATGAGCCACCCGGACGGCGGCATCGCGTTTTTCAACGACGCGGCTGAGGGCATCGCGCCGGCCAATTCCGAGCTCGAGGCCTACACGAGCCGCCTGGGCTTTTCTGCACCACATCCACCGAGGAAGGGAGTCACACACCTCGCGGCGAGCGGCTACGTGCGTGTGGCCTGCCGCGACGCGGTAGCGGTTCTAGATTGCGCACCGATCGGCCCCGATTACCAGCCTGGACATGCACATGCGGACACCCTGTCCTTCGAATTCTCATTGCGCGGCCGACGGCTCATCGTCAACGGCGGGACGTCCTGCTACGGCACGAACGCGCAGCGCGCGCGTGAGCGCGGAACGGCTTGGCACAGCACGGTGCAGGTCGCCGGTAGAGATTCGTCGGAAGTGTGGAGCGGGTTTCGCGTCGGTCGGCGCGCGCGCCCGGGGCGGGTGAACACGGCAGGCGGATGGGTGGAAGCCTCCCACGACGGGTATCGATTCCTTCCCGGCTCGCCGAAGCACCATCGACGCTGGTGTTTCGGCGAGGACTGGCTGCGGGTGGAAGATCGGCTAAGCGTCCCACGCCACCCAGCCGTGGCCCGCTTCCATTTGGCGCCTGGCGTGAATGCGCGGCCGCAAGACGACGGCAGGCAGTGCTGGACGATCGAATACGACGGCGTACCGGTCGCGCGGTGCGACATTAACGCGGGGATGGCACACTTGGAATCGTCCGTGTACGCTCCGGAGTTTGGCAGGCGGATCAACATCCAGACGTTGGCGGTGGGCCTCGACGAGGGGCAGGCTGCCGTGCGGTGGTACTGGGGCATGTGAAGCGTGGGTTTGCACATCCTGTTTCTCACGGACAACTTCCCGCCCGAGGTCAACGCGCCGGCCTCCCGGACCTTCGAGCATTCGCGTGAGTGGGTGAGGGCGGGCCATCGGGTCACGGTCATCACCTGCGCACCGAATTTCCCGCGTGGCAGAGTGTTCGACGGGTACCGTAACCGGCTGTGGCAAACGGAGTCCATGAACGGCATCCGCGTGATACGGGTGTGGACGTACATTACAGCCAACGAGGGTTTTGTGCGCCGCACGCTCGACTATCTGAGCTATATGGCTGCGGCGGTGATGGCTGCACCGTTCGTGCGCGGTGTGGATGTCGTCGTGGGCACCTCACCACAGTTCTTTACGGTGTGCGCGGCGTATGTCGTCGCCGCGTACAAGCGGGTGCCGTTCGTATTCGAGTTGCGCGATCTGTGGCCGGAATCGATCCGGGCCGTCGGTGCGATGCGAGCCGGGTGGGCGCTCGATGCGCTGGAGCGTATCGAGCTCTTTCTGTACCGGCGCGCGGCGCGCATCATCAGCGTGACTCACGCGTTCGGGCGTAATCTGGTCGCGCGCGGCATCGACCCCAGCAAGATCGCCGTGATCACCAACGGCGTCGATATTTCGCATTTTCGCCCCATGTTGCGCGATACGGAGCTGGTCAGGCGTTTCGGGCTGGAAGGTCGGTTCGTCGCCGGCTATGTCGGTACGCATGGGCTTGCGCATGGTCTGGGCACGCTGCTGGAGGCGGCGCGACTCCTGAAGGAGCATCCGCACGGAAAGGATGTCAGGGTCCTCATGCTTGGCGACGGCGCAGAAAAACGAGCGTTGCGCGAACAAGCGAATTGCCTTGGGCTCGACAACGTGCTGTTTCTGGACACAGTGCCGAAAGATCAGGTGCCGCGGTACTGGTCGTTGTTGGATGTGTCTATTATCCATCTACGGCGTAACAAACTGTTTACGACGGTGCTCCCGTCGAAACTATTCGAATCCATGGCTATGGGTATCCCCATCGTGCTCGGAGTGGGTGGCGAAGCAGCGCAACTTGTCGAACGGGAGAGGATCGGTGTTGTGGTCGAACCGGAGAATGCAGGTCAGCTCGTCAAAACGCTGCTGGAACTGAAACAGGACCGAGACCGCCTCAAGCGCTATGCTGCGCGCGCGCTCGAAGTGGCGCGGACCTACGACCGGATGGCCTTGGCCAACGAGATGCTCGGCATTCTCGTTTGTGCCGCTCGTTCCGTGCGAGTGCCGCCGGGTGTGGCGTCAAAGGGATCGTAGTACGTCGCCGACCTTGAGATGGGCCCGACGGGAACGGGCGGCGGCCGCTGCGGTGCTTCGGTTTCGTTTGTTGCGAGATCTCGGTGGGGACGCGGCGGCGCCCGGGCCTACGCGTTGCTCTTGCCGAGTGTCCCCAGCCAACACAAGCAGGAGCGGGCAAAGTTGGATGTTCTGCTGTGGGAGTTATGATGCAGAGGAAAGGGATGCACAGCGGAAGAGTGCGAGTTTCCCGGGTTCGTGCCAACCCGAGAGTGCTTACGGGGAATATTAAGGACCACGCCTTTCCGTGCGTAAGTGCGAAGGAAGACACCCTTTTGAACGAACAGAAGCGAGGCTATGCCGTAGCGTAAGGCGACTCAGCAACACTGGTGAAACAGTTGCAGGGCCTGGCGAACGATGCGAGTCTGCGTGAACGGATGGGCCGCAATGCGCGGGCGATGTTCGAGCGACGCTTTGATAAGCCGCGTGCCATGAAGGCGTGGCGGGAATTGTTGCAGAGTCTGTAACAGCAGGAATGACGATCAAATATTTCTTGGCTTGTGTTGTTGCCATTGGAGTCACGGGCACGCTGCTGTGGGTGCTTCGCCGCTTGGCGCTGCGCATCGGGCTGGTTGACCATCCCGGCGAACGCAAGCAACACGCGGGCGATGTGGCGCTGGTCGGCGGTATCGCGATGTTCTGCGGCTTGATGTTGTCGGCCTTGACGCTGGAAGGGTCGCTCGCCGGCTATCGGTCGTTTTTCGCCGCCGCAGCATTATTGGTGATTGTCGGCATACTCGACGATTTTCGCGAGTTACCGACCTGGTCGCGTTTCATCGCGCAGTGTGCCGCCGCGCTCATCATGACGCTCGGCGGGGGCGTGGTGGTCACCGACCTCGGCGCAATCACCGGAAGCGGGCCGGTCAGTCTGGGGATCTGGTCGATACCGTTCACGGTGTTCGCGACCGTGGGGGTGATCAACGCCTTCAACATGCTGGATGGCGCGGACGGGCTCGCGGGCAACGTGGCGCTCGTGGCGTTGGTGCTATTCGTCTACCTCGCGTGGACCGCAGGACGAAGCATGGATGCGGCGGTGCTCGGGCTGCTGATTTGCGCGGTGGTGACGTTCCTGGCCTTCAACGTGCGCGTTCCCGGCCGGCCGCAGGCGTTGGTGTTCATGGGCGATGCGGGCAGCATGCTGCTCGGGTTCGTGCTCGCGTGGTTTGCCGTGTCCTTGTCGCAGGGCGAGCAACGCGCCATGGCGCCCGCGGCGGCGCTGTGGATCCTGGCCATACCGTTGATCGATACCGTGGGCATCATGGTGCGCCGCATGGCTGCACGCCGATCGCTTTTCGTTGCGGCGACCGACCATATGCACCACCTGATGTTCGCCACCGGGCTCGGTGTGAATGAAACGGTCAGCATCATCGCGACGGCGGCAATCGCATTCGGGCTGCTCGGGATCGCCGCGATGCAGGCGGGTGTTGCGGATTCGGTCCTGTTCGGCGGGTTTCTCCTGCTGTTTCTCGTGCACCTCTTGATCGTCCGCGTCGTTTCTGCCCGCGTGTCGACTGTCGGTCGCGCGGACATGGGCCAAGGGAAGTCGACAGCGCCGCAACGGAATTCGCCGCCGCGTTAAGCACAGTCCCGGGAGTCCCTCGGTAGCGTCGCCTCACGCAAGCCCGGACAGGGACAGTTGAGGATATGGGCGGAGTCTCGGTCGGTCGCGTCGCGAGTCGGGTCCCGCATGCGGTCATTACCCTCGAGGCAAGGCGCTGGGTTCGGCGCGCGTCAAGGTAGTTGTCGCCTGAATCATGCGGCTTGTTTCGCCTTATC
>CAZVUN010000107.1:0-10374 GCA_964629975.1 uncultured Acidiferrobacteraceae bacterium
AGCGTGCGCAATGTCGCGGGTGCCGCGCGCGCACGCGCGAGCGGGGCGGCGAGCATCGGACTGGTGCGCTCCGAGCTGCTGGCGCCGGATGCGGGGGGCGTGCCGGATACCGGTTTCTACATCGCGGCGCTCGGCGCCGTGTGTGCCGCCGCGGCACCGCTGAGCGTGACGGTGCGCCTCATCGACATCGGCCCGGACAAGCGCCCGGCGTGGTTGGGGGCGCAGGCGGCGCAGGCCGCGTTTGGCCTGCAGGGCGTGCGCTGGTACGCGCGCGAGCCGGTACGTGCGGTGGTGCAGGCCGAGATCGACGCCATCGCGCAGCTGGCGGCGCACTACGCGCTGCGCGTGCTGGTGCCGTATGTCGCAGACCTGGCCGAGGCCGCGCACTGGCGTGATGTGCTGCGCGCACGCCTGCCGGCGGGCGTGGCGATCGGTGCCATGGCCGAGACGCCGGCGGCGGCGCTGGCGCTCGGGGAGTGGCTGGGGGTGGTCGATTTCGCCGCGCTTGGCAGCAACGATCTCGTGCAGTGTCTGTTCGGCGCCGATCGCGACGCGCCGGCGCTCGCGCCGTATCTCGATCCGTACGCGCCGGCGCTGTACCGCTTCCTGCGGCAGGTGGCCGAGGCCGCCGGCCCGGACATCGCCCGCGTGCAGCTGTGCGGCCTGTTGCCGCAGTTGAGCGGCGTGCTGCCCGTGCTGCTCGGGCTCGGCGTGCGCGTGTTTTCGGTCGATGCGGTGGCGCTGCCCTACCTGGCGCAGCGCGTGACCGGGACGAATTGTCAGGAGGCGGCTCGGCTCGCGGCGGCGGTGTGCGCGGCGCCCGACAGCGCCGCCGTGAGGACTTTGCTGGCCGCGTAGCGACGCGCCGAGGAGGGCAGAGGCATGGCACATGACCGCAACGATTCCACCGCCATCGAGGTCGGCGAGATCGTCGCCGCGCTGCTGGCGCGCGCGACCAAGGTCGAGTTCTCGCCCGACCAGATGGGCTTCATCGCGTATTTCCGCAGCGTCGAGATGAGCGGGCCGGACCGCATGCTGTCGCTCGGGCAGCTCATCGAGCTGGTCAAGCGCGATCTCAGTTGAGTGGCGCCTCCGCATGCGCCACCCTGGACGGTGACACGCGCGAACGCGCGCGCGTCACGTGGCTGTCATGTGGGCGGGCTACCCTGCCGTCCCCAATGATCCCCGCCGCTGCGGCGCGCGCACGCCCCGCCACCTCCCCGGTTCCATCGCCCCGTCCGTATCCTCGCACCTGAGCCGCCGCACCATGCGCATCCTGATGATCAGCGATGTCTACTTCCCGCGCGTCAACGGCGTGTCGACCTCGATTCAGACCTTCTGGCGCGAGCTCGACGCGCGCGGTCATCGGGTGACGCTGATCGCGCCCGACTACGGGCAGGGACCGGACGATCCGAACCTGGACCTGGTCCGCGTCCCGTCGCGCTACCTGCCGCTCGATCCGGAGGACCGGATGATGAAGGCGCGCGCCATTCGCGCGCTGACCGGGCGGCTGCGCGGCTGGCAGTACGATGTGGTGCACATCCAGACGCCGTTCGTGGCGCATTACCTGGGGCTCGAGCTGGCGCGCGGGCTCGGCGTACCGTGCATCGAGAGCTACCACACCTTTTTCGAGGAGTACCTGCATCACTACGCGCCGTTCCTGCCGGCCGCGTGGCTGCGCCGGGCGGCACGCCGTTTCTCACATTCGCAGTGCAACGCGGTCGATGCCCTGGTGGTCCCGAGCACGCCCATGGCCGAGGTGCTGCGCGGCTATGGCATCCGCACGCCGATGCACATCATCCCGACCGGCATGGACCTCGGCCGCTTTGCCAATGCCGACGGGGCGCGCTTTCGCGCGGCGCACGGCATTGCCGCCGCTCGTCCGCTGCTGCTGTTCGTCGGGCGCGTGGCGCACGAGAAGAACATCGACATGCTGATGCGGGCCTTCGTGCGCGTGCGCCATGCCGTGCCCCAGGCCCTGCTGGTCATCGCCGGCGAGGGCCCGGCCGAGCGTCATCTGCATCGACTCGCGCGCGAGCTCGGCATCGCCGCCGATGTGCTGTTCGTGGGTTATCTCTCGCGCGATCGCGCGCTGCTCGACTGCTACGCGGCGGCCGACGCCTTCCTGTTCGCCTCGCGCACCGAAACCCAGGGCCTGGTGCTGCTCGAAGCCATGGCCCTCGGGGTGCCGGTCGTTTCGACCGCCGTGCTCGGCACGCGCGACATCCTGGCGCCGCGCCGCGGCGCCCTGGTGGCCGAGGACGATGTGGATGATCTTGCCGACAAGGCGGTCACGGTGCTGTGCAACCCGGCGCTGCGCGCGCGCCTCGCACACGAGGCGGGCTCGGCCACCTACAAGGTGGACGTCTCGGAGAGCGAGGCGCGCGCCTATGTGCGCGAGTGGTCGGCGGGCGCGCTGGCCGAGCGCCTGATCGCGCTGTACGCGAGCCTGCTGCCACAGGCCGGACGCCGCGCCACGGGCTAGGCGCTCGGGCGCGCGGCGCCGGGGCGGGTGGGCGGGATCCCCGTTGTATACTGCGCTCCCGGTTGCGAGTGCCACCTGCGCGCTCGCGAGGCCAGATCCCAGGGGAGGGCAATGATGTCATCCGTGCGCCGCGGCCCGGCCCGCGCCCACGCCGTGCTGACCGCGATCGCAGTGCGCGGCCTGCTGTCGGCGGTAGCGGCGTGAGCGCGCCGCGCCTGCCGCGCTGGTTCGCGGGCTACTGGTTGCCGGTGCTGCTGCTCGCCGTGCTGCTGGTCGGGTCGTTCCTGGTCGGACAGTACGCGCTGTCACCGCGTGAGCTCGCGGGCGTGCTGTGGGCGCGGCTGACGGGTGCGCCGCAGGACGCCACGACGGTCGCCGACACCATCGTGTTCCAGATCCGTCTGCCGCGCGTGCTCGGCGCGATCGTGGTCGGCGCGGCGCTGGCCGCCGCCGGCGCGACCTATCAGGCGATGTTCCGCAATCCGCTGGTGTCGCCCGATATCCTCGGCGTGTCGGCCGGGGCGGGCTTGGGCGCCGCGCTCGGCATCTTCCTGGCGCTGCCGGTCGTGGCGACCCAGTTGCTCGCCTTCGGCGGCGGGCTCGCCACGGTGCTGGCCGTGTACCTCATCGCCCGCGCCGTGCGCGGGCACGACCCGGTGCTGGTGCTGGTGCTCGCCGGCGTGGTGCTGGGCACGCTCGCCGGGGCGTGCATCTCGCTGGTCAAGTATCTGGCCGATCCCTACGACCAGTTGCCGGCGATCACCTTCTGGCTGCTCGGTAGCCTCTCCGCGCTCGGCCCGGGCGAGGTGCTGGCGGTGTTGCCGCTCACGCTGGTGGGGCTGATGCCGCTGGTGCTGCTGCGCTGGCGCATGAACGTGCTGTCGCTCGGCGACGACGAGGCGCGCGCGCTCGGCGTGGACGCCGCGCGCCTGCGCCTCGTGTTCATCGCCGCCGCCACGCTGATCACGGCCGCGGCGACGTCGGTGAGCGGGGTGATTGGCTGGGTCGGGCTCATCATCCCGCACCTGGCGCGCGTCCTGGTGGGTCCGGACTTTGCGCGTCTGCTGCCGGCCTCGATGCTGCTCGGCGGCGGGTTCCTGCTCGCGGTGGACGACGTCGCGCGTGGCGCGGCACCGATCGAGCTGCCGCTCGGGATACTGACCGCGCTGCTCGGGGCGCCGCTGTTCCTGTGGTTGCTGGCGTGCACCCGCCGGGGCTGGCAATGAGACTCGCGGTCGAGGCGCTCGCCTACGGTTATCCCGGGCGGCGGATCGGGGCCGACGTGAGCTTCACGCTCGCCGCCGGCGAGGTGCTGTGCCTGTTGGGGCCGAACGGCAGCGGCAAGACGACGTTGTTTCGCACGCTGCTCGGCCTGCTCCCGGCCCAGGGGGGCGCGGTGCGCCTCGACGGCGAGGACATCGCCGGGTGGTCACCGCGCATGCTGGCGCGTGCCATGGGTTACGTGCCGCAGGCGCACGTGGCGTACTTTCCCTTCACGGTGCTCGAAACGGTGCTCATGGGGCGCACCGCCCGCATGGGACTGTTTGCGGCACCGTCCCGCGCCGACGTAGCGGTTGCGGAACGCATGCTCGAGGAGCTGCACATCACGCACCTGCGCGATGCCGTCTATACGCAGGTCAGTGGCGGCGAGCGCCAGCTCACGCTTATCGCGCGCGCGCTCGCCCAGGAGCCGAGCATCCTGGTGATGGACGAACCGACCGCGAGCCTCGATTTCGGCAACCAGACCCTGGTGCTGTCGCACGTGCGTGCGCTCGCGCGCCGCGGCATCGCGGTGGTGCTGTCCACGCACGACCCGGATCATGCGTTCTTCTGCGCCGATCGCGCCGCGCTGCTCAAGGACGGACGATTGCTGCACCTTGGCCGGCCGGCCGAGGTGATCACCGCGGCCAGCTTGCGTGAGCTCTATGATGTCGAGGTCGAGGTACTGGAACACGCCGCGTACGAGGGCGCGGAGCGGCGGCGCGTGTGCGTGCCGCTGCGCCCGGTGCGCACCTAGCCCGCGGCACCGGTCCGCCGCTGTCAGCGCATTGGCCGACGCCCGATCCAGACGCTGATCGGGTCGCGCATGTCCGGTGCGTCGTTGCTCGCGATCGGCTCGAAGTCGGCGAACAGGCGGTTCAATTCGCCCGGCTCCAGGAGGTAGTCGGGATTGAAATCCGGATTCGTGAGCAGGCGATGGCGATTGAAGGTCTGGTAGAGCATGAGCCCGCCCGGCACGAGCGCGCGCTTCAGATGCGCGATGAGCGGGCGGTTGAGGAAGCGCACCACCAGCACCAGCGTGAAGCGCTCCGGCGGCGGGATAAACTGGTCGAGATCGGCGGCGACCAGGTGCACCGGCAGCGGGGTGGCGGCGAGCCGTTCCCGGCAGTAGCGCAGGCCCGCGAGGCTGCCGTCGACGGCGATCACCTCGTAGCCGCGCCGCGCAAGATAGAGCGCATTGTGTCCCACGCCGCAGGCGACGTCGAGCGCGAGCCCCCGCCCGTCGAGCAGGTGCGCGTACTGCGTGAGGATCGCATCCGGCGCGAAGTCCGGATGGGGATTGTGGCGCGCGTACTTGTCGTTCCAGCGCTCGATGTCGGCGATGGCCATGACGGTGAACCGCGCTAGTTGAGCGAGGGCTTGCCGGCAGCCGCCGCGGGTTTGCGCAGCAGCGCATTGTGCGCCTGCCAGGCGGCCGCCGGGTCGAGCGTGGCGAGGAACTGCGCCTCACCGGCGACCTGCACCGCGATCGGCACGCCGTCGCGGTACAGCACGCGGTTGCCGGCGAGCGCCGGCACGCGCGCCCCCGGCGTGAGCACGCCCACCAGGTTGAGCGGATCGGCGGCGCTGATGGAAACCAGCGTGTCATCGGACGGCTTCTTGCGCATGGCGCGCAGGCTGCCGACCGCCTCGGGCAGCGCGTACTGCTCGCCCGCCACACCGTTGACGAAGCGCCCGCCGCGGATCTCGCCGCGCGCCTCGAGCCGCCGGTACACGCGCAGCAGCTCGTACCACGGCGGCAGCCAGTCGGCCTCGCGCTCGAGGAGCCGGCGGAACACCACGCCGTAGCGGCGCAGCAGCACGCGCGCCACCGCCTCGACGTGCGCGCCGCTGCGCGCGTCCCCGGGCGCGTCGGCGCGCATGCGCAGCGTCCAGCGCCCGGCCTCCTCGATGCTCATGAGCGGCATGCGCCGGCGGCGCTGCGCCGCGTAGCCGCCCTTGCGGTCGGCCGGCAGCAGCAGGGCGCGCAGCCCGGCGAAGCTGTCGGAGTTGACGAGCCCCGCCCCGACCAGCTCGCCGAGCGCCTCTTCGGTCTGGGTCTTGAGCAGGCCGGTGCCGGTCACGATCTCATCGAAGAACGAGGCGCCGTGTTGCCTGAGGTATTCGGCTACCGCCTGCGCGCGCGGCGCAAGGCGCATGGCGCCGGTCTCGCGGCGGGTGGCGAGCGTGTGCCAGAGCCTCAGGCGGCTGCGCGCGAGCAGCGCGATCGGCGTGGTCCGGACCGGCTGGGAGGTGTGCTCTCTGCCATCTGTCACCCTGGGCGGTGTCAGGCGCGTCCACAGCGCGCGCCCCGCAAGACACAGGCCGTCGAGGTGCTGCGGGTCGTAGTCGTTGAGGCGCGCGGCCAGGATGTCGGCCTCCCAGGCCGCGGCCGGGGCCTCGAAGCCCTCGAGCTGCTCGATGACCGCGGCGAGCGCCTGCGGACCTTCGGGGCGCGGGTGCGCGGTAAGCCCATGCCACTCGAACAGGAAGCGCAGGAAATCGGCCACCGGCACCGGTTCGATCTCGGCGCGCAGGCGCTGCACCGTGTAGCGGTGGATGCGCGCGAGCAGCCGCCGTTCGCACCATTCGGTCGCTCCCGCGTCGCCCGAGAAATCGCCCCGCATGGCGAAGCCCTCGGCTTCGAGCGTAAGGAGTGCGGTATCGATGTCGGCCGCAGCGATCGCGAGCGGTTCGGCGAGGGTTGCGGCCGTCACCGGCCCGAGCCCTTGCAGCCTTGCGCGTACGATCTCGACCAGCGCCTCTTCGCGTGTCCACGCGCGTTCGGAAAATTCCTTGGGCACATCGAGCGCCGGTTGCACGTCGGCATGCGCCACCACGGCGCGCACGGCCGGCAACTGCTCGGCGGCGACCCACAGCGTGGCCTGACCGGCCGCCACGAGGCGCGTCGCGCGTTTCGTCTCGATCAGGCGCGCGAGCAGGTTCTGCCAGCCGCTGCGTGCGCCTTCGGCCTCGGTGAGGAAGCCGAGGGCCAACAGCGCGTCGTGCAGCTCGTCGGGACTCGCCGCCTCCGGCCACGCCTCTTCGCGCACCCGGGCGATCGCCTGCGGATCGAGGCGACCGAAGTCCGCGGCCTCGGTGGGATCGAGCCAGCGGCGGCTCGCCACCGCGCACGTGCGCCGTTCTTCGAGCGGCGCGTCGTCGAGAAATGCGTACGGCTTGGCGTTCAGGATCTCCTGCGCGAGCGGGGAGGGGTGCGGCAGGTCGCGCCCGATCACCTGTTTCTCGCCGCGTTCCAGCGCGGCGAGCACGCTGATGAGGCCGTCGATGTCCATCGCCTCATGCAGGCAGTCGTGGATGGTCTGGGTGGCGAGCGGGTGATCCGGCACCTCGCGGTCGCCCTGCAGGTTCTCGGCGCAGGCGATCTGGTCGGGGAACACGACCGCCACCAGGTCCTCGGCGTCCATGCGCTGCAGCGCGGCCGGGCGTTTGGCCCCGTTGCGAAAGCGCGGGATGGCAAGCGCGATCGACACCACCCAGCGCCAGCGCACGTTGAACACCGGGGCGGTGAGCAGCGCCTGCACCAGCACCTCGCGCACGCTGCGGCTGTTGAGGTAGCTCTTGACCTCCTCGAGCGCGAAGCTGTGCGTCTCGCCGAGCGACAGCACGATCGCGTCCTCGGTGGCCGCGGCCTGCAGCTCAAAGTTGAACTTGCGGCAGAAACGCTTGCGCAGCGCCAGCCCCCAGGCCTTGTTGATGCGGCTGCCGAAGGGCGCGTGGATGAGGAACTGCATGCCGCCGGATTCGTCGAAGAAGCGCTCGAACACGATCTGCTCCTGCGTGGGCAGCAGCCCGAGCACACCCTTGGCGCCGGCCAGGTATTCGGTGAGCTGGCGCGCGGCCGCCTCGCTCAGGCCATGCTCCGCGCGCAGCCACGCGATGGCGGCCTCGATCGAGGCCTGCGACAGGTGCCCGAGGCGCGCGTCGATCTCGGCGCGCAGGCGCGAGACCGCCGCCGACAGTTCCTCGCTGCGCCCCGGCGCCTCGCCGAGCCAGAAGGGAATGGACGGCGGCGCGCCCTCGGCGTCCGCGACCCGCACCCGCCCGGCCTCGATGCGGCGGATCAGGTAGGAGTGATTGCCGAGCTGGAAGATGTCGCCCGGCATGGATTCGATCGCGAAGTCCTCGTTGAGCGTGCCGATCAGGATCTCGGCCGGTTCCAGGATCACCTGGAAGTCGGCGTTGTCCGGGATCGCGCCGCCGTTGGTGAGCGCCACAAGGCGCGCGCCGCGGCGCGCGCGCAGGCGGCGGTTCACCGCGTCGCGGTGCAGGTAGGCGCTCTGCCGCCCGCGCCGGGTGCTCAGGCCCTCGGACAGCATCTTGACGACCGCGTCGAACTCCGCGCGCGTGAGGCTGCGGTACGGATAGGCGCGGCGCACCAGATCGAATAGCTCGTCTTCGCCCCACTCGCGCGCCGCGACCTCCGCCACGATCTGCTGGGCCAGCACGTCGAGCGGCTTGTCGGGAATGGTCAGATGGTCGAGCTCGCCGCGGCGCACGGCATCGATGAGCGCCGTGCATTCGACCAGTTCGTCGCGGCTCAAAGGGAAGAGCCGCCCCTTGGGCACGCCACCGACCGCGTGATTGGCGCGCCCCACGCGTTGCAGGAAGGTGGCGATCGAACGCGGGCTCCCAAGCTGGCAGACGAGATCGACATCGCCGATGTCGATACCGAGCTCGAGCGAGGCGGTCGCGACCAGCGCGCGCAATTTGCCGTTCTTCAGGCGCTGCTCGGCGTCGAGGCGCTGCTCCTTCGACAGGCTGCCGTGGTGCGAGGTGACGTTGTCCTTGCCGATGCGCTCGCTCAAATGATGCGCCACGCGCTCGGCAAGGCGCCGCGTGTTGACGAACACGAGCGTGGTGCGATGCTCGTCGATGAGCTGCACCAGCCGGTCGTAGACCTCCTCCCACACCTCGCCCGACATGACCGCTTCGAGCGGAGAGGGCGGGAGCTCGAGCGCGATGTCGCGTGCCCGCACATGGCCGGAATCGACGATGACGCACGAAGACTCGTCGAAAGTAGCGTGCCGGGGCTGCGCACCGGCGCCCTGTTCGTCGGCGACGTTGAGGCTGAGTTGGCGCCGGCGGCCGACTGGTTTGCGCCCTGCGCCTGGCTCGCCGGGCGGCGGCGCCGGCCTCGCCTGCTCGCCCGTCAGGAACTGCGCCACCTGCTCAATGGGCTTCTGGGTCGCCGACAGCCCGATGCGCGTGATCGGATGCTCGGCCAGTGCGGCCAGGCGTTCGAGCGAGAGCGCGAGATGCGAGCCGCGCTTGGAATTGGCGAGGGCGTGGATTTCATCGACGATCACGCTGCGCGCGGTCGCGAGCATCGCCCGCCCCGACTCACTCGTGAGCAGCAGGTACAGGGATTCGGGCGTGGTCACCAGAATATGCGGTGGCCAGCGCACCATCGCGGCACGCTCGGCGGCCGGCGTGTCGCCGGTGCGCACCTGCACGCGGATGCCGACGTCCGGATAGCCCAGTTCCTTGAGCGACTCGCGAATGCCCGCAAGCGGCCATTCCAGGTTGCGGCTGATGTCGTTGGACAGCGCCTTGAGCGGCGAGACGTACACGACCTGCGTTTCGTTGGCGAGCAGGCCATCGACGCCCTGGCGCACCAGCGAATCGATGGCGGCGAGGAACGCCGCGAGCGTCTTGCCCGACCCGGTGGGCGCGGCGATCAGCGTGTGGCGGCCCGACCGGATCGCCGGCCAGGCATCCCGCTGCGGCGCCGTCGGCTCCGTGAAAGCCTTGGAAAACCAGTGAGAAACGGCGGGGTGGAAGCCGGTGAGCGGCATCCGGGCATGTTAACACACGTCGTATCAAGCCTGCGGGGGCAGACGCGTGCCGAAGCGCCGTGACCGAGGGCGCAGCGGATTCGATGGAACTAGAGAGAATGCTTAACGATCCAGGTGAGCGGCCGCCGAGGAGCGAAGCGACGAGGGTAGCCAACAGCGTAGCTGTTGGCCGGTCCGCTCCACCTGGGGGTTAGACCGCTGATAGATCAGACAGGATGAGCGCCCAGTCATCAGCGGATATCTCCGTCGGAACGAAGACAGTGGTACCAGTGATATTCATTGCCGCCGAGACGCCACCAGCGCCAACGTTCTTCAAGATGGGCCACTTGGTTTTCGCGGCGTCCATGTGAATTTGGCGCGCTGGTGTTCCGAGCGGATGAATGCGAAACGGCAATCGCCACTTTTCGGGCCAAACATCTGATACGACCCTGTCCGGATCTGGCTCGGAGTAAACCAGAAACGGAGTAGTGAACGAGTGCGTTTCATTGCAGTAAAGGAGACCCAGGGAGCCAACCTTCATTCGTCTCGACTTCGTGATTCGACCTTTCATATCCGTGGGCGACGTCTCCGCCACGGCCCACATTTGGGCACCGATGCCAGCCCATATGTTCGTCAAATTTTTCGACGCAAAGCAGAAGAGTTCCATAGTCGCCCTTTGCGGTCTAACGATTGAGTAGCCGGACTATTGGCCGATATTGACGGCAATTAATCAAGATCTCGTACGGAGCCCGCGCAGAATCAAGCGGTTATGCCGGCAGCGGGTGAAGCGGGGGCGGTGATAGGCGGCCAAGTGGCCGCGTAGCTCCGCGG
>CAZVUN010000108.1:0-10252 GCA_964629975.1 uncultured Acidiferrobacteraceae bacterium
TCCCGACCGCCTGGTTCGTAGCCAGGTACTCTATCCAGCTGAGCTACGGGCGCGTGGGGCGGAGATTATACAGAAGATGCTGGAAAATCGAACCGCGTGGCGCGGACAGATGCCTTGAATCTGGCGGAGAGAGAGGGATTCGAACCCTCGATACGCTTTTGGCGTATACACCCTTAGCAGGGGTGCGCCTTCGACCAACTCGGCCATCTCTCCTTGGCGAATGCGCCCGCAAGCATACCCGCCTGCGGTACCCCCCGTAAAGGCGCGGGCCGGCGGCGTCAGCTGCCCTGCTCGGCTGCTTTCGGTTCGTGTTCGTGCGTGATGCCGCTCTCGCGTTCCTTCTTGATGCGCTCGTAGATTTCTTCGCGATGAACGGGAACGTTCTTCGGGGCATTGACACCGATGCGTACCTGGTTGCCCTTGATGCCAAGCACCGTGACCTGTACATCGTCACCGATGTTGAGGGTCTCTCCAATCCGTCGAGTCAGAATCAGCATGGCGCTGCACTCCTGTTGTTCGTCCGTTGCAAAACCACATCCCTCTCCTTGCTTCCCAGCCCCGCCCCTGGTCGGCTGGTCCCCCGATAACCCCCAACTGCGTCACCTTCGGTCCGCGATGCTGCCGCTGTTCGGCAGGGCCCGCGCCCCTGTGCCGGGGCTCACATCGGCCTAAGTGCCTTAACTGTCAGATAACACACGGGATTTGTCACGTCCCGGTGCCATCCCCCGATCGCACCCGCCCTATCGATGCAGCTTCTATGCCAGCGCCGGAATTCAGGCAGCCTTGTCCAGCCCGAACGCGCTATGCAACGCGCGCACGCCGAGCTCCAGGTACTTCTCCTCCACCACCACCGAGATCTTGATCTCCGAGGTTGAGATCATCTGGATATTGATGCCCTCATCGGCCAGGGCCTTGAACATCTTGCTCGCGATGCCGGCGTGCGATCGCATGCCAACCCCGACGACCGAGATCTTTGCGATCTTGTCGTCGCCGGTGACCTCCCGCGCCTTGAGCGCCTGCGCCACCTGCTTGAGGATGTCGAACGCCTTCTTGTACTCGTTGCGATGCACGGTGAAGGTAAAGTCGGTCAGACCGTCAGCGCCGACGTTCTGCACGATCATGTCGACGTTGACGTTGGCCGCGCCGATGTCCCCGAGGATGCGCGCCGCGATGCCCGGCTTGTCGGGCACGCCGCGCAGCACGAGCTTGGCCTCGTCGCGGTTGAAGGCGATTCCGGAAATCAGTGGTGCTTCCATCTCTTGTTCCTCATACGTAATGAGCGTGCCCGGTCCGTCCTCGAACGACGACAGCACGCGCAACGGCACCTTGTACTTGCCAGCGAATTCCACCGAGCGAATCTGCAACACCTTGGAGCCGAGGCTCGCTAGCTCCAGCATCTCCTCGAACGTGATCCGGTCGAGGCGCCGCGCCTGCGGAACGACGCGCGGATCGGTGGTGTAGACGCCGTCCACGTCGGTGTAGATCTGGCACTCGTCGGCCTTGAGCGCGGCGGCCAGCGCCACGCCCGTGGTGTCCGAGCCACCACGCCCGAGCGTGGTGATGTTGCCGTTGTCGTCCACGCCCTGAAAGCCGGCGACCACGACCACGCGCCCCGCCGCGAGGTCGGCGCGTATGCGCCTGTCGTCGATGTCCATGATGCGCGCCTTGCCGAAGGCGCTGTCGGTGCGGATGTGTACCTGCTGGCCGGTGTAGGAACGGGCCGGGACGCCGATCTTCTCCAGCGCCATCGCCAGAAGCGCGATGGTCTGCTGCTCGCCGGTGGCGAGCAGCACATCGAGCTCGCGCGCCGGCGGCTCGCTATGCACGCTCCTGGCGAGCTTGATGAGGGAATCGGTGACGCCACTCATCGCCGACACGACCACGACCACGTCGTCGCCCTGGCGCCGCCAGCGGGCGACGCGTTCGGCGACCGCCTGAATGCGCTCCGGCGTGCCGACCGACGTGCCACCGTACTTCTGGACGATTAGCGCCATTTGTTGTGATTGTGGGGAAGCGGCGAAGGCCGCAGATTAAACCCGCTTTTCCTGCGGCAGTAAACAGGCGCGCGGCTACGCGAGCTGCTGCGCGACCCACTCCGGCAGGTCAGCCAGCGCCTGGTCGAGCTGGCTCGGATCATTGCCCCCGGCCTGCGCCATATCGGGGCGACCACCGCCCTTGCCGCCGACGCGCATCGCCACCTGGTTGACCAGCGGCCCGGCCTGCACCCGGCCGGTCAGATCCTTGGTGACCCCGCCGATCAGGGTGACCTTGCCGTCGGCCACCGAGGCGAGCACGATGGCGGCGGGCGCGAGCTTGTCCTTGAGGCGATCCACCGCCTCGCGCAGTCCCTTGGCATCGGCCCCGTCGAGACGCGCGGCCACCACCTTCACACCCTTCACCTCGCGCGCCTGCGAGACGAGGTCGGTCGACTCGCCGCGCGCGAGCTTGCCGCGCAGCTGTTCGAGCTCCCGTTCCAGGTGCTTGACGCGCGCCTGCAGCTGCTCGACCTTGCGCGGCGCGTCCTCCGGCGTGCTACGCACCAGCTCCGCCACGCTGCGCAGGGCATTCTCGGTGTCATGCAGGTGGGCCAACACCGCCGGGCCGGTGATCGCCTCGATGCGGCGCACGCCCGATGCCACCCCGCTCTCGGCCACGATCTTGAACAGCCCGATGTCGCCACTGCGGCGCACGTGCGTGCCGCCACACAGCTCGACCGAGTCGCCGATGTTGAGCACGCGCACCTCGGACCCGTACTTCTCGCCGAACAGCGCCATCGCCCCTTGCGCCAGCGCTTCGTCCATGCTCATGACGCGGGCACGTGTGTCCTCGTTGCGCAGGATCTGCTCGTTGACGCGCCGCTCGACCTCGGCGATCTGTTCGGGCGTGAGCGGGGCGAAATGCGAGAAGTCGAAGCGCGTGCGTTGCGCGTTCACGAGCGAGCCCTTCTGCTGCACGTGTGGACCGAGCACGTCGCGCAGCGCCTTGTGCAGCAGGTGCGTGGCGGAATGATTGAGCATGGTGGCGCGCCGCAGCTCGGCGTCGACCTCGGCGCGCACCACCTCGCCCACGCGCAGCGTGCCGTGCTCGACATGCCCCTTGTGCACGAACACCTGCCCCCGCTTCTGCGTATCCTCCACCACAAACACGGCCGCCCCGGCCCGCAGCACGCCGCGGTCACCGACCTGCCCGCCGGATTCGGCGTAGAACGGCGTGCGGTCGAGGATCACCTGTCCGGCCTCGCCCGCGCGCAGGCTGTCGGTCGGCGCGAGATTGCTGGCGCGCGTGATCTGCAGCACCCGCCCCTCGTCGGCGAGGCGCTCGTAGCCGGTGAACTGCGTCGGCTGGTCGATCGCCACGGCACCGATGTCGGCGGTCTTGAAGCTGCTGGCGGCGCGGGCGCGCTCGCGCTGCGCCTCCATCTCGCGCTCGAACCCCGCCATGTCGAGCTTGAGGTTGCGCTCCATGGCGACGTCACGCGTGAGATCCACCGGGAAGCCGTAGGTATCGTACAGCCGGAAGATCGTCGCGCCCGAAATGGTGTCGCCCGTGAGCCCCGCGATGTCGTCTTCCAGGATGCGCAGGCCCTGCTCGAGGGTCTCGTTGAAGCGTTCCTCTTCCTGGCGCAGCACCGTCTCGACCTGGCTGCGCGCCTTGACCAGCTCCGGATAGGCATCGCCCATCTGCTCGCACAACGGGCCGACCAGCTTGTAGAAGAATGTCTCGCGCGCGCCGAGCCGATGACCGTGACGGATGGCGCGGCGCACGATGCGGCGCAATACATAACCGCGTCCCTCGTTCGACGGCAACACGCCGTCGGTGATGAGAAACGCGCTCGCGCGGATGTGGTCGGCCACGACGTTGAGCGAGTGGCTCTGGCGGTCGCTCGCGCCGGTGATCGCGGCGGCGGCGTGGATCAGCGCCTGGAACAGGTCGATCTGGTAGTTGCTGTGCACGCCCTGCATGACCGCGCTGATGCGCTCGAGGCCCATGCCGGTATCGACCGAGGGCTTGGGCAGCGGCGTGAGCGTGCCGTGCTTGTCGCGGTTGTACTGCATGAACACCAGGTTCCAGATCTCGACGTAGCGATCACCGTCCTCCTCGGGACTGCCGGGCGGCCCGCCCGGGACGTGCTCGCCGTGGTCGTAGAAGATCTCGGAGCACGGGCCGCACGGCCCGGTGTCGCCCATCTGCCAGAAATTGGATGCCTCGCCCAGGCGCGTGAAACGCTGCGCGTCGACCTGGATCTCCTTGAGCCAGATGTCGGCGGCCTCGTCATCGTCCCGGTACACCGTCACCCACAGGCGCGCGGGCGGCAGGCCGAGCTCGCGGGTGAGAAACTCCCAGGCGAAGCGTATCGCCTCGCGCTTGAAGTAGTCGCCGAAGCTGAAGTTGCCGAGCATCTCGAAGAACGTGTGGTGGCGCGCGGTGTAGCCGACGTTCTCGAGGTCGTTGTGCTTGCCGCCGGCACGCACGCAGCGCTGGGCGCTGACCGCGCGCGTGTACGGGCGCTTCTCGGCGCCGAGGAATACATCCTTGAATTGCACCATGCCGGCGTTGGTGAACAGCAACGTCGGATCGTTGGCCGGCACCAGTGAACTGGAGGGCACGATGGTGTGCGCGTTGCGCTGGAAATACTCGAGGAAGCGGCGGCGAATATCGGTGCTTTTCATCGAACCATCAGTCGCTGTCACGCGACCCCAGTACCTCTTGAATCTGCTCGACGGTGAACCCGCGATACTGCAGGAACCTGGCCTGCCGGACGCGCTCGGCGTAGGAGCGCGGCAGCCGCGTGCCGAACCGCTTGCGTCGCACCCGCTCGATGTCCTGCGCCCAGGCGCGCGAGCGCGCCTGCAGCAACGACGCGATCGCCTCGGCATCGATGCCCTTGTCGGCGAGCTCCTTGTGGATCCGCACCGGCCCGTAACCGCGCGCCCGTCGCACCCGCACCACGCTCTCGGCAAAGCGCGCATCCGACAGCAGCCGCTCCGCCGCGAGCTGCGCGGTGACGCGCTGGGCGAGCGCGGCGCTGCACCCCTTGTGCACCAGCCGCGCGGCGAGCTCCGCGCGGCTGTGCTCGCGTCGCGCCAGCATCTTGAGCGCCAGGGTGCGCGCGGTGGCGGCGTCGAGGGCCGACGTGCCGCCCCGGGAGGGAGTGCTGCTCAGGCTTCGGCCTCCTCCGCCGCAAGCGCGTCGTCCGCTTCCGCGGTCGGGGCGCGTGCACCGCCCCGCACCGCCTTGGCACGCACTTCCTGCTCGATCTCGGCGGCGATTTCGGGGTGCTCCTTGAGGAACAGGCGGGCATTGTCCTTGCCCTGGCCGATGCGGTCCTTCTTGTAGCTGAACCAGGCGCCGGACTTCTCGATGATGTCGTGCGCCACTCCGAGGTCGATGAGCTCGCCTTCCTTGGAGATGCCCTCGTCGTACAGGATGTCGAACTCGCACTGCCGAAACGGCGGTGCCAGCTTGTTCTTCACGACCTTGACGCGCGTCTGGTTGCCGATCACCTCTTCGCCCTTCTTGATCGCGCCGATGCGGCGGATGTCGAGGCGCATGGAGGCGTAGAACTTGAGCGCGTTGCCGCCGGTGGTGGTCTCGGGGTTGCCGAACATGACACCGATCTTCATGCGGATCTGGTTGATGAAGATGACGAGCGTGTTGGAACGCTTGATGTTGGCGGTGAGCTTGCGCAGCGCCTGGCTCATGAGGCGCGCCTGCAACCCCATGTGCGAGTCGCCCATCTCGCCTTCGATCTCGGCCTTGGGCGTGAGCGCCGCCACCGAGTCGACCACCACCACGTCGACGCTGCCGGAGCGCACCAGCATGTCGGCGATCTCGAGCGCCTGCTCCCCGGAGTCCGGCTGCGAGACCAGCAGGTCGTCGATGTTGACGCCGAGCTTCTTGGCGTACTGCGGGTCGAGGGCGTGCTCGGCGTCGATGAAGGCCGCCGCCCCGCCGAGCTTCTGCGCCTGCGCCACCACCGACAGCGCGAGCGTGGTCTTGCCCGAGGATTCCGGCCCGTAGATCTCCACCACCCGGCCGCGCGGGAAGCCGCCGATCCCGAGCGCGATGTCGAGGCCGAGCGACCCGGTCGGTATGGCCTCCACCGCCTGCACCACGCCGCCGTCGCCGAGGCGCATCACCGATCCCTTGCCGAACTGCTTTTCGATCTGACTCAAAGCGACGTTGAGTGCCTTGGCCTTCTGTGTATCCATCTGCTCTCCCGCGGTAATCCGCCGTGTGGGGGAAGCCAAGCGTTTGTGCTTGGTTTGCAAAGAATTATTTCACACTCGCGCGACCGGATCATAGTCCTCGCGGGGCGCAGGGCGCCGTGGCTCACGCGAGATAGTCCAGCATCCCGGAAAGTGCCGCCTGCACGGCCGCCCGGCGCACGGCGGCACGGTCGCCGGGAAAGTGCGCGCGCTGCGCGCGCGTCGCGCGCCCCTTGCCGGCCCACGCCAGCCACACGGTACCGACCGGTTTGTCCGGCGTGCCGCCCGCCGGACCGGCAATGCCGGTGATGGCGAGCGTGACATCGGCATGCGAGCGCGCGAGCGCGCCCTCCGCCATGGCGCGCACCACGGGCTCGCTCACCGCCCCATGGCGCTGCAGGGCGTCGCTCGGCACACCGAGCAACTCGTGCTTGGCAATGTTGGTGTAGGTCACCAGGCCGCGCTCGAACCAGGCGGAGCTGCCGGCGACCGCGGTGATGGTTGCCGCCACCCACCCGCCGGTGCAGGATTCGGCGGTCGCGAGCATCAACCCGCGGCGCTTGAGTGCCGCGCCGAGCTCTTGCGCCAGTGCCTCCAGGTCCGCGTCCATGCCGCGCAGGATACCCTCAAAAGAACAGCATGCGGATACCCAGTACCGCGAGGAACACGGCGAAGATGCGCCGCAGCAGCGCCGCCGGCAGCCGGTGGGTGAGACGGGCACCGAGCGGGGCGAACAGCACGCTCGCGATCGCGATGCCCGCCAGCGCCGGCCAGTGCACGAAACCGGTGCTGCCCGGCGGCAGCATCCCATCGCCCCAGCCGGCGATCACGAAGCCAAGCGCACCGAAGATGGCGATCGGCAACCCGCAGGCGCTCGAGGTCGCCACCGCGATGCGCATCGGTACGTTGCACCACACCAGATAGGGCACGGTGAGCGTGCCCCCGCCGATACCCACCACCGCAGACACCGCGCCGATCACGCCGCCGGCCACACCCATGCCCATACCGCCGGGCAGATCGCGATGCGGCGCGGGCTTCAGTTGCAGGGCCATCTGCGTCGCCACGATCAGCTCGAATACGCCAAAGATGATGCGCAGGTCGTGCGACGGCAGGGCGTCGGCGATGGCGGCGCCGAGCAGCGCGCCGATCACGATGCCGGGCGTGAGCCGCCAGAATACCGGCCAGCGAACGGCGCCGTGGCGGTGATGCGCGTACATCGAGGACACCGCGGTCGCCACGATGCTGGCAAGCGAGGTGCCGATGGCCAGATGCACGATGATCGCGGGTGCCAGACCCTGCGCGCTGAAGGCAAACACCAGGGCCGGCACGATGATCAAGCCGCCACCGACACCGAGCAGCCCGGCGACGAACCCCGCAAACGCACCCACCGCGCTGTACAGCACAACCCATTCCATCGTCAGCCTCGCATCAGCAGGTAACCCTGTGCCACGACGAACCCGGCGCTGCTCACCAGACCGGCGGCCGGCACCCAGGTCGGCACCGTGCGCACGCCCGGCGGGTGCGGTGCGCGGCGCTTGATGCGCAGCAGCGCGGCGTTCATGAACGCGAACATCACGAGCACTAGGGTACTCGTCACCTTGGCGAGCGTCACCAGCGGGAACCACAGCGCCAGCGCGAGCAGCGCCATGGTGACCGTCACGGTTGCCAGCAGCGGCGTGCGCGTGTACGCGTGCACGCGACCGAACGCGGCCGTTTGCCAGCCTTCGCGACTCATGCCGTAGAGCATGCGCGCGGCCAGCACGATTTGCACCAGCGCACCGTTGACCACCGCGAACAGGCTGATGACCGCGATCACGGTCGGCGCCTCACCGGTGGCGTGCTGGTACAGGAGCGCGAGCGGCGCGTCGCTCGCCGCCAGCGTGTGTGGTGCCAGCGCCAGCACCGCGACCAGCGACACGCCCAGATACAGCACCGTCGATGCGATGATGGCAATGACGATGGCGCGCGGCAGGGTGCGCGCCGGGTCCCTGACCTCCTCGGCGACATTGACCACGTCTTCGAAGCCGATGAACGCGTAAAACGCGAGAAACGCACCAAGCGCAATGCCCGCCCACACCTGCGCGTCGGGCGGCGGCACAAGCTCGTGCGCGCGCTGCGGCAACGTGCTCAATGCCGGCGCGGCGACTGCGATCACCAGCAGCAGTCCCGCGACCTCGATCAGCGTGATCACGGTCGCGGTCGCGACCGACTCCCGGATACCCCAGGCCGCGATGGCGCCGAGGGTCAGCACCACCAAGCCGATGGCGAGCTCGCGCGAAAGCGGCACGAACACGTGCAGGTAGCCGACGAAGCCGTTGACGATCGCCGCCCCCGAAACGAGCGCCGTCGCGACCACGAGCCAGCCGACCGCGAGCGCCAGCATGCGGCTGCCGAAGCCGTGGGCGACGTACAGCGCCTGACCCGCGCTCTTCGGATAGCGCGCCGCCAGCTCGGTGTACGACAGGCCGGTGAGCACGGCGAGCAGTGCGGCCAGCGCGAAGGACACCGGCGCGTACATCCCGGCCAGGCCGGCGACCTTGCCGACCAGCACGTAGATGCCGGCGCCGAGGATGGTGCCGAGCCCGTACAGGGTCAGCAGCGGCAACGCGATGGCGCGGCGCAGTTCGACTTGCATGCGCATGAACAAAACGCCGTGTGGGCACGATGTCCCCCACGGCGTCGTGATCAAACCCGGCTGCGGTTACTGCTCGAGCTGCGCGGCCGCCGGACGGCTCGCCTGGAACTCGGCCTTGCAGGCCGGCGACAATTGGGCCTCATTGGCCTTGAGGCACTTGACGACACGCCCGCCGCCCGGCTTCACGTCCTTGCAGAACTTCTGCACGTCGGCATCGCAGGCCTGGTGGAATTTCTCCACGCGCTGCCTCGCCTGGGCGCGCGCCTCGCGACAGGCGGCCGACAGCTCGGCCTCGTGCTGCGTCAGGCACTGCTGCACGCGCCCGGCGCCGGGCTGCACATCCTTGCAGAACTTTTGGATATCGTAATGGCAGGGACCACGCTTGGCGGTGGCCGCCGGTTTCGGCGCGTTAGGGCCGGCGGTTTGCGCCATGGCGAGGGGGCCGGTGGCAAGGCCGACCACGGACAACAGCAGGAGGACTGGCTTGAATCTCATCGGTTTGGCTCCGTAATGGGTTTGCGCTCAGCGGGCTGAGCAATCGCTTCAACGCGCGCGCCGCGACCCGGTTGACCGGGCAAGACACTAGCCGATCGCCGATCGCGCCGGAAGGGTCGCGATTGACCGATATCAATTCGCCTCGACCGGCCGCGTGCTACTGGTATGCGCGGGTTGCTTGGCATCTGCCTGCGGGGTCGGCGGCCACGGCGCCAGGCGAGGGCAGACGTCGCAGTCGCCTCCCGCCTGGCGACCCACCCGACCCGGGGTCCACTACCCGGTCCTGTTCTCTCCTGCGGGACGCGTGGTGGTGTCGCCGTCCCGCGCTCCTGCGGCGCGCGGGATTTTTTTAGCTGGCGCGGCCGATCAGCCACGCCGCGCCTTGCAACGCCAGGCCCGCATAGACGCCGGCCAGTACGTCATCCGCCATTACCCCCCAGCCGCCGGGCAGGCGGCGCTCGAGGCGGCGGATGGGAAAAGGCTTCCAGATATCGAACAGGCGAAACAGCAGGAACCCGCCCACGATCCACGGCCACCCGGCCGGCGCCTGGAACATGGCGACCAGATAGCCCACGACCTCGTCCCACACCACCGCCGACGGGTCGGCCTCGCCCATGTCCTGCGCCGCCATGTGGCAGAACCACACGCCGGCACCGAACAGGGCTGCGACCAGCGCGGCGTAAGCGGCTGGCGACCACGACTGCACCGCGAGATAAAGCGGCACCGCCAGCAGCGTGCCGAATGTCCCGGGCGCAAACGGTGCGCGCCCGGCCCCGAAACCGATCGCCGCCCAGCGCGCCAGACGGCGCGCCGCGCCCATCGCATCGCGCGGGGCAGTCATGCCCGTGAGGCCATTAGCAGTTTGTTGAAATTCGCCCCGCTCCCAAGGAACGCGGCTCACAGTTACGGGTCA
>CAZVUN010000109.1:0-10185 GCA_964629975.1 uncultured Acidiferrobacteraceae bacterium
GAGGCCATCAAGAACTTCAAGTCCGGCATGAAGGACGAGGGCGAGAAGCCCGCGGGTGAGGCCGCGGCCAAGAAGGTCGAACAATCCGAGGCCGGGCGCGTGATCGAAGGCGAGGTCACCTCGCGCGAGAAGCGCCGCAGCTGAGACGCGCGTGACGGCGCTGCCCGCACGTCCCTGTCCCGCACCCCTCGTCCTCTGGATGAGGGCGAGGGCCCTGCGACAGGGGCGTCTCGACTAGGGACTCGACTCGATCCCCGCGGCGAATGTTCGACATCGCATTCTCGGAGATGGTCGTCATCGGCCTGGTGGCGCTGTTGGTGCTCGGCCCGAAGCGCCTGCCGGAGCTGGCGCGCACCGCGGGCCGCTGGATCGCCGGCCTGCGGCGCTTCATCGACAACGTCAAGCGCGAGGTCGACCGCGAGGTCCGCAGCGACGACCTGCAGGCCTTTCGCAAGCTGCAGCAGGAGCTCGAAGAGACCCGCAGCCTGCTGCACAGGTCGGCCGGCGATACCCTCACCAGCCTGAGCCAGCTGCAGGTCAACCCCGAGCCGGGACCGGCGCCGGTCGGCGCGGCGAGCACACCGGCGATCGCGCCGGCGGCCGGCCCGCCACCCGGCGCGGCGCCGGACAAACCGAAGCGTGCGCGCCCCAGCAAGAAGCCGGTGAAGAAGCATGGCGGACGAAAAGCCAAACGCTGAGGCCGGCGAGGGCGCGGTCAGCGCCACGTTCCTCGCGCACCTGATCGAGCTGCGCAACCGCCTGTTCTACTCGGTGGTGGCGGTGGCTGTCGCGTTCCTGGTGCTGGCGGTGGTGGTCGGCCCGAACCAGGTGTACGCGCTCATCGCCCGGCCGCTGATGGAGACGCTGCCACCCAACATGAGCATGATCGCCACCGAGGTCGCCTCGCCGTTCCTCACGCCCATCAAGTTCACGCTCGCGGCGGCGGTGGTGATCGCGATCCCGGTGGTGCTCTACCAGGTGTGGGCGTTCGTCGCCCCCGGCCTGTACCAGCACGAGCGGCGCATCATCCTGCCGCTGCTGGTGTCGAGCATCGCGCTCTTCTACGGCGGGATGGCGTTCGCCTACTTCGTCGTGTTCCCGGCGGTATTCCACGTGCTGCTCGACTTCCTGCCGCCGGGCGTGCAGATGATGACCGACATCAAGGCCTACCTCGATTTCGTGTTCTCGATGTTCTTCGCCTTCGGCGTGGCCTTCGAGGTCCCGGTGGCGGTGGTGCTGCTGTCGTGGATGGGGATCATCAACCCGCACACCCTCGCCGACAAGCGCCCCTACGTGATCCTCGCCGCCTTCGTGATCGCCGCGGTGCTGACCCCGCCGGACGTGCTGTCGCAGTTCCTGCTGGCGGTGCCGATGTGGATCCTGTTCGAGGTCGGTGTGTTCATCGCCAAGCGCCTGCGCCCGCGCGCACCGGACGAGGCGTCCCCGCCCGCGGCGAGCGGGGTCCCGGCACTGCCCGAGCGCAAACCGGAATAAGCGCGGCCACGCGCCCGTCCTGGCTTACATGGGTATGCGGGCGAGACTGCTGGGCGCGATCGTGGGGCTGCTGCTGCCGGCCACGGCACTGCCGGCCGCGGCGCTCAGCAACCAGCTCAAGGCCCACCCCTCGCCGTATCTCGCCATGCACGGCGCCGACCCGATCGCCTGGCAGGACTGGGGGCCGGCGGTGCTGGCGCGCGCCAAGCGCGAGGGCAAGCTCGCGTTCGTGTCGATTGGCTACTTCGCCTGCCACTGGTGTCACGTGATGCAGCGCGAGAGCTACCAGAATCCGGAGATCGCGGCGTTCATCAATCGCCACTTCGTCCCGGTCAAGGTCGACCGCGAGCTCGAGCCGGCGCTCGATGCGCGCATGATCGCCTTCGCCGAGGCCACGCGCGGGGCGGGCGGCTGGCCGCTCAATGTGTTCCTCACACCCGACGGGCATCCCCTGTTTGCGCTGCTGTACGAGCCGCCGGCGGAGTTTCTCGCGAGCATCGCGCGCCTGCAGCGCCTGTGGCAGGACGACCCTGCGACCCTGCAAAAGCTCGCGCGCGCCGAGGCCCAGAAGGGCAGCGGTCCGGGCCGGCCGGCGCTCGATCGCGCGCAACTGCATGGCTATGCACGTGCGACGCTCCGCGGGGCGCTGTCGATCGCCGACACGCTGCACGGCGGATTCGGCGAGCAGAGCAAGTTCCCGTCCGCGCCGCCGCTCGAGTTCCTGTTGAGCGAGCAGGCGCGTGCCCCGCAGCCGAAGCTGCGCGAGTTCCTGGTGCTCACGCTCGATGAGATGGCGCGCGGCGGGCTGCACGACCACCTCGGCGGCGGCTTCTTCCGCTACACCGTCGACCCGGCGTGGAAGACGCCGCACTTCGAGAAGATGCTCTATGACAACGCGCTGCTCGCGCGCCTGTACCTGCGCGCCGCGCGCGTGCTCGACCGGCCGGAATACACAACCGTCGCGCGCCGCACGCTCGCCTTCATGCAGGCGTCGCTGCGCGATGCGAGTGGCGCGTTCATCGCCTCGCTGTCGGCGGTCGATGCGCAGGGCGTGGAGGGCGGCTACTACCTCTGGCAGCGCGCGGAGCTCGCCGTGCTGCTCAGCGCCGAGGAGCGCGGGGTGTTCGAGGCGGCCTTCGGCATCGTCGACGCCCCGCCGTTCGACGCGGGCTACCTGCCGTTGCCCACCGCCACGGCGGCCGAGATTGCCGCCCGCAATGGGCGCAATGCGGCCGAGGTCGAGAGCGTGCTGGGCCAGGCGCAAGCCAAGCTGCTGGCCGCACGCGCGAAACGCTCGCTGCCGCGCGACACCAAGCGGCTCGCGGCGTGGAACGCGCTCGCGCTCTGCGCCTATGCCGAGGCCGCGCGCACGCTGGCCGACGCCGACTACCGGCGCACGGCGCAGGGCATCCGCGACTATCTGGTCAAGACGCTGTGGGACGGCAGGCAGCTGCGCCGTTCGGTGCACGCCGGGCGCACCGTAGGCCACGCCGGGCTCGAGGACTACGCCTACGTGGCGCGCGGCCTGCTCGACTATGCAGAGCTCACCGGACAAGCGGACGACTACGCCCTTGCGCGCGCGGTGGCGGAAGCGGGCTGGCGGGAGTTCTACGGCAAGGACGGCTGGCGCCTCGGGCAGAGCGTGATCGGCGCCGAACCCGGTCAGGACATCGTGCCGGACGGGCCGCTGCCGTCACCCTCGGCGGTGCTGGCGGCAACGACGCTCGCGCTCGCCGCGCGCGCCAACGACGCGCGTCTGCGCGCGCAGGCGCTCGCGGCACTCAACAGCGGGCATGCGCTGCTCAAGGAAGATCCGTTCTGGTACGCGACCCACGTGGGCGTGGCGCTCGCCGCCGCCGCGCCCTGAGTGTTGCCGCTATTTCGTCTGCGCGACCTGCGGCGGGCGTTCCACCGTGGTCATTTCGAGCGTGCGTTCCTTGCCCTCGTGCCGCACGCGCATGGTGACGCGCTGCCCGGGGCGGTGGGCGGAGATGGCGAGCAGCGCCTCGCGTCCGTCGCTCACCTTCTTGTTGTCGATCGCCAGGATCACGTCGCCTGGCTCCAGCCCGGCGCGATGCGCCGGGCTGCCACGCACCACCCCGGTGACGATGATCCCGTCGGTCGAGGGCAGCTCGAGCTGGCGCGCGATGTCGGGGGTCACCGCCTGCGCCTGCACGCCGAGCCAGCCGCGCAACGGGCGGCCGTGCTCGATGATGTCCTCGAGCACGCCCTTGGCCATGCTGGTCGGGATGGCGAAGCCGATGCCGAGGCTGCCGCCGGTGCGCGAGTAGATCGCGGTGTTGATGCCGACCAGGTTGCCCTCGGCATCGATCAGCGCGCCGCCCGAGTTGCCCGGATTGATGGCGGCATCGGTCTGGATGAAGTTCTCGAAGGTGTTGATGCCGAGCTTCCCGCGCCCGGTGGCGGACACGATGCCCATGGTCACGGTCTGGCCGACGCCGAACGGGTTGCCGATCGCGAGCACCACGTCCCCGATGCGCAGCCGTTCCGTCTGGCCGAGCGTGATCGCGGGCAGCTTCGGCAGATCGATCTTGAGCACCGCGATGTCGGTCTCCGGATCGGTGCCGATGACGCGCGCCTCGGCGGTGCGCCCGTCGCGCAGCGCCACCTGGATGGCGTCGGCCCCGGCGATCACGTGGTGGTTGGTGAGCAGGTAACCCTGGTCGCTCACGATCACGCCCGAACCGAGGCTCGTTTCCACGCGCTGGCGCGGGCGCACCAGCTGGTCGTCGCCGCCGAAGAACTGGCGGAACAGCGGGTCGTTGAAGAACGGATGCGGTCGCAACGTGACGACCTTGGCGGTGTTGATGTTGACCACCGCCGGGGCGGCACGCTCGACCGCCGCGGCGTACGACACCGGACCGCTTGTGGCGCGCGCCGGCGCCGTGGCGATCACCGGTGCCGATTCACGGATCGAGACGACCTCCGCGGGTTCCGGCCGCCGCAGCTGCGGGTAGATGAGTGTGAGCACGAAAGCGGCCGCGAGCCCGAGGATCACGGCCTGGATGACGAAACGAAAGACCGACTTCATTGCTTTGGAATGCGTCCAGGTTGACGTTGTGCGTGCGCTCGCACTGCGACACGCGCGCGTTTGCGTGCGAAAAACCGCGGAATTTTTCTTGACTGCCGCAGCCGCTTGTACGATCCTATGCGCCGCTTTTTGACCGGGTTGCACCTAACCCGATGAAATCAAGAAGCTTTCGCGCATCCTACAGCGCGCTGCACAGGAACAACAGGGGGCTTCATGAGTGATGACGGTGTCGACCGCAGCCGACGGCGCTTTCTGACGGCAGCAACCACGGGTATCGGACTGGTCGGCACGGGCTACGCCGCAGCTCCCTTCGTCCTCAGCATGACGCCGAGCGAGCGCGCCAAGGCCGCCGGCGCCCCGGTCGAAGTCGACATCAGCGGCCTGCAACCCGGCGAGCTCAAGATCGAGGAGTGGCGCGGCAAGCCGGTGTGGATCATGCGCCGCACGCCCGAGCAGTTGAAGCTGCTGAAAACCGTCGAGTCGCAGCTCGCCGATCCCGCCTCCAACGTGCCGCAGCAGCCGGCCTACGCCAAGAACGAAACGCGCTCGATCAAGCCGGAGGTGTTCGTGTGCGTCGGCATTTGCACGCACCTCGGCTGCTCGCCCGACAAGCGCCTCGAGGCCGGCGCGGCCTCCGGCCTCGGCGCCGACTGGCCGGGCGGGTTCTTCTGCCCGTGCCACGGCTCGAAGTTCGACCTTGCCGGACGCGTCTGGAAGGGCGTGCCGGCCCCGACCAACCTGGTGGTGCCGGCGCACAGCTACATCGGCGAGAAGCGCATCATCATCGGCGTGGATCAGAAGGGGGCGTGATGGAAAAGCTGCTTGCCTGGATCGATGCGCGCTACCCCCTGACCAAGGTCTGGAAGGAGCACCTCGCCGAGTACTACGCGCCGAAGAACTTCAACTTCTGGTACTTCTTCGGTTCGCTCGCCATGCTGGTGATGGCGATTCAGATCCTCACCGGCCTGTTCCTCGCCATGCACTACAAGCCCGACACGGCGCTTGCCTTCGCCTCGGTCGAGTACATCATGCGCGACGTGCCGTGGGGCTGGCTGATGCGCTACCTGCACGCGATCGGGGCCTCGGCGTTCTTCATCGTGATCTACCTGCACATGTTCCGCGGACTGATCTACGGCTCCTATCGCGAGCCGCGCGAGCTCATCTGGATCATCGGCATGGTGATCTACGTGGTGCTCATGGCGACCGCGTTCCTGGGCTACCTGCTGCCGTGGGGCAACATGTCGTACTGGGGCGCGCAGGTGATCATCTCGCTGTTCGACGCCATCCCGCTCATCGGCCCGCCGCTCGCCGAGTGGATCCGCGGCGACTTCGTGGTCTCGGACGCCACGCTCAACCGGTTCTTCGCGCTGCACTTCTTCATCCCGGTGCTGATCCTGCCGGCGCTGGTGTTCGCGCACATCGTGGCGCTGCACAAGGTCGGGTCGAACAACCCGGACGGCATCGAGATCAAGAAGAACAAGGGTCCGGACGGCCATCCGGTGGACGGCATCCCGTTCCATCCGTACTACACGGTGAAGGACATCGTCGGTGTGGCGGTGTTCCTCATCATCTACTGCGCGGTGGTGTTCTTCGCGCCGGAGCTCGGGGGGCTGTTCCTCGAGCGCGACAACTTCGTGCCGGCCAACATCCTGCAAACGCCGCCCGAGATCGTGCCGCTGTGGTACTTCACGCCGTACTACTCGATCCTGCGCGCCAACGTGTACAACTTCCTGTGGATCGACGCGAAGATCTGGGGCGTGGTATTCATGGGCCTGGCGATCGTGATGTTCTTCTTCCTGCCGTGGCTCGACCGCTCGCCGGTCAAGTCCATCCGCTATCGCGGCTGGATCTACAAGACCGCGCTCGCCCTGTTCGTGATCGCCTTCGTGGTCCTTGGCTATCTCGGCATGAAGCCCGCCTCGGGCGTCAACCTGATCATCGCGCAGGTGTGTTCGGTGATCTACTTCGCCTTCTTCTTCCTCATGCCGTGGTACACGAAGATTGACAAGACCAAGCCGGTGCCGGAGAGGTTGACCTGACAATGAAAACGACAATCCTGCTGCTTGCCTTGGTGCTGAGCCCGGTCGCGGCCCTCGCCGCCGGCGGTCACGGCGCCAAGCTCGATCCGGTCAAGATCGACCTCACCGACCAGGCGTCGCTGCAACGCGGCGCGCGCATCTTCATCAACTACTGCCTGTCGTGCCACTCGGCGGCGTACATGCGCTACAACCGCCTGGGCCGGGACCTCGGGCTGTCCGAGGAGCTGGTCAAGGAAAACCTGCTGTTCGCCGCCGACAAGGTCGGCGAGCTGATGAAGGCGGTGATGCCGGCCGCCGATGCCAAGGTCGTGTTCGGCGTGGTGCCGCCCGACCTGACCGTCATCACCCGCGCGCGTGGGGAAGACTGGTTCTACACCTACATGCGCGGCTTCTACCGCGACCCGAAGTCCGCCAGCGGCTGGAACAACTCGGTGTTCCCGCACGTCGCCATGCCGCACGTGCTCTACGAGTGGCAGGGGCAGCAGCGCGCCGTGCTCGACAAGGACGGCAACGTCGAGCGCTTCGAGCTCGAGCGCCCGGGCACGATGAGCGCGAAGGAATACGACGCCGCGATGCGCGACCTCACCAACTTCATGGTGTACATGGGGGAGCCCGCCAAGCTCGTGCGCTACCGCCTCGGCTGGTACGTGCTCGCGTTCCTGCTCGTGTTCACGGTGTTCGCCTACCTCCTCAAGAAGGAATACTGGAAGGACGTGCACTGAGGCGTACGGCGGTTCATTGTCACAAAGGGGGCGTACGCCCCCTTTGTCGTCGCGGGACAGTCGAGTAACCGGAGATACGCATGTCGACCACGACCAATCGCAAGCCCATCATGACGCTGTATGTCGGCTCGGTGGACCCCGACAGTCATCGTACGCGCATTGTGTTGCACGAGAAGGACATCGAGTGCCAGGTCGTGGAGGTCGATCTCGCCAAGAAGCCGCGCGAGCTCGCCGATCTCAACCCGTACAACACCGTGCCGACCATGGTGGACCGCGACCTGGTGCTGTACGGCTCGCACATCATCAACGAGTACCTCGACGAGCGCCTGCCGCACCCGCCGCTCATGCCGGTCGATCCGGTGTCGCGCGCCAAGGCGCGCCTCATGATCATGCGCTTCGATCGTGACTGGTACGCGATCGCGGGGGACATCACCGGCCCGGACAAGAAGGCCGCGGCCAGGGCGCGCAACATCATTCGCGACGGGCTGACCGTGATCTCCCCGGCGTTCAAGGAGCAGCCGTTCGCCATGGGCGAGGAGTTCACGCTGGTCGACTGCTCGCTCGCGCCGATCCTGTGGCGGCTCGACCTCTGGGAGATCGCGCTGCCGCGCCAGGCGAAGCCCATCCTCGACTACGCCGAGCGCCTGTTCGCGCGCAAGGCCTTCAAGCTCTCGCTCACGGAGCCCGAACGGTCGATGCGCAAGCTCGGCTAGGTGGGGTCGCGCGCCAATCTCGTGACCTCGCTCAAGTCCTACCTGCTGCGCGCCGTCTACGACTGGGCGCTGGCCAACGGATTCACCCCGCACATCGCGGTCGACGCCACCTATGCCGGTGTCGCCGTGCCGGAACGCTACGTCGACGGCGGGCGCATCGTGCTCAATATCAACCCGAGCGCGATCCAGCACTACGAGCTTACCGACGAAGCGATCTCGTTCTCCGCGCGTTTCGGCGGGGTGGCCTACAGCGTGCACGTGCCGCTGCCGGCGGTGCTCGCGATCTACGCCAAGGAAAACGGCCAGGGCATCTCCTTCCCCGAACCGGGCAAGGCCGCCGAAGGCGGCGAATCCCCGCCCGAGACCCCGCCCCCGAGGAAGGGCCCGACTCTCAAGGTCGTGAAATAGCGGCCGGGTCGCGTCGCCACGGCGGCGCCCCGACAGCCGGGGCCATTTCCGAACGCGATTTGCGCCGCCGGCTTCACCCGCGCAGGCGCCCGCGCGACAATCCATCCGCCGACCATCGGCCAAACGTCGCCGGAGGAACCACGCCATGATCCGCGTCGTGCAAAGTGACATCACGCAGCTCAAGGTCGATGCCATCGTCAACGCCGCGAACTCCACCCTGCTCGGCGGCGGGGGCGTGGACGGCGCCATCCACCGCGCCGCCGGCCCCGAGCTCATGGAATACTGCGCCACGCTCGGCGGCTGCCCGACCGGCGAGGCGAAGATCACGCCGGGCTTCCGGCTCCCGGCCAGGTACGTCATCCACACCGTCGGCCCGGTCTACCACGGCGGCAAGTCGAACGAAGCCACGCTGCTCGCCAACTGCTACCGCCACTCGCTGGAGCTCGCCCTCCAGAACGGCGTGCGCACCATCGCCTTTCCCTCGATCAGCACCGGCGCCTACGGTTACCCCAAAGAGGAAGCCGCGCGCATCGCTGTTTCGGTGATGAAGCAGTACGAGGACAAGTTCGACGAGATCATCGCCTGCTGTTTCAGTGCCGGTGACAAGGCGCTTTATGAGAAGCTGCTTGCCGCTGCCTGAAATGCCGGCGTAAGCTGGTCGGCAAGAACAACAACATGCGAGGGAACGCGATGCACGTATTGGCGATACGCCGCCCCGGCCAGCGCGGCACGGTCAAGCTAGTTGCGCGCTACGGGGATAAGCTCGTATGTGTTCGCTACCGATACGACGCGAAGGCCGGCAAGCGCTACAAGACCGCGGAATTGATCGTCGAAGAAAGCGATTGGACGCCGCCACCACCGCGCGCGGATGTGCCGAGACCCAAACTCAACGTCGACTATCTCGATCCGCCGCCACAACCACAAGAGGTTTTGGTCAAGGTGTTTTTTCGCGAAAGCGCTCTACGCGAGAAGGTCAAGGCCGCTGGCGGCCGCTGGTCAACGGCCGAGAAGCTGTGGCGCTTGCCCTACGAAACCGCCGTGTCCCTGGGTCTCGATCATCGGATTGTGAAACGATGAAAGGTTCCAGATATGGCAACGTGTTTACAGATATAGCAACATGGTTCTATATCTGGAAACTGTTTCCAGACGGTTCTATGCCGTTCACTCTTAGTTATGCATCAAGGGGGTGACTCATGAGGGCGCTGTCTATTCTTGCCTTAGCGGTCGTTATGCTGTCGGGTTGTGCAACGACCTACCAACCGCAAAGTTTCAGCGGCGGGTATTCTGAAACGCAGCTCGGTGAAAACATCTTTCAAGTATCGTTTCGTGGGAATGGTTACACAAGTCGCGAGCGAGCATCTGATTTTAGCCTCCTTCGTTCGGCTGAAGTAGTATTGGAGAATGGTTTCCGGTATTTCGTGATCGTCGAATCCGAAAAAGGATCAAAAGTAGGCGCGTATACAACTCCGACAACTTCGCATACCACCGGCCAAACCTATTTCATTTCCGAGCCGCGGGCGACAAACACAATTCTTTGCTTCAAAGAAAAGCCGGAAATTAACGGACTGGTTTTTGATGCAGAGTTTGTTGCCAAATCAATCAAACAAAAGTATGGCTTGAACAAATGATGCATAACAACGCCTTCAACCCGGACTGGCTTACCCGTCGCTTCGCTCCGGGCAAGCCAGCCGGTTAAGGCGAGCGTTATGTGTAATGGAAGCGAAATCGTGTCTGCTGAATCTAGTGCTGTGCTGAGT
>CAZVUN010000110.1:0-1904 GCA_964629975.1 uncultured Acidiferrobacteraceae bacterium
GCGCGGCAAGAACGGCCGTCCCGGCCGCGGCGGTGGCACCTGCGGCGGTGGCACCTGCGGCGGTGGATGCTGGCGCCGCTGCTGGGCGCGACGCCTGCTGTGCCGCCACGGACGGCGTCTGCAGTGGCTCGCGCGCCGAGACGGCGACGACGCGCGCTCGCGGGAACGAGCGGGCGAGTTCCTGACGCGCGACCTCGGCCTCGTCACGATTGGCGAAGAATCCGAGCCGCAGCCGATAGCGTGTGGCATCAGCGTCCGGTTCGGACGTCACGTACAGGTGGTATCCCCGATAGCGCTCGGGCAGCTGTTCGACGTCGATTGCGGGCGGGTCACGATGGCTGCTCAGCTCGACGGCGAGGATGTTGGCACGCCGCGCGATGGGCGGCGCGGCCACCGCTGGCCCCAGGCCGATTTCGGCGCCGCCTTCCGGCAGCGGCTCCACGGGGAACGGCGCCAGGCCGGCCGGGCGGCCGGCCATCGCCGCGTCGTACTCGCGCTGACTGACGGCCGCGGTCCAGATGTCCGGGTAGCGCCGAAGCAGGCGGCGGCGCACGGCATAGGCCTGCGCCACGTCGGTGAAGAAACCCAGACGCACCACGTGGATCTGCCTGCCAGCGACGTTGGTTGTGGTCTGATAGACGACCCACTCGGGCAGGTCGCGCTGGTAGCGTTCGAGATCCGGTACCGGATCCGCGGCGGCCACCAGTGTCAGGGCGAAGTGCGTCGGCGCCGATTGCTGAGGGGAGCTGACGGTGCCCTCGGTCGCGCCGGCGGACACTGCGCCTAGCGCCATCGCCGCCAGGAGAATGCGCCACATGGCCTCGGCCACCAGGGTCATGGGGGAAGTACGCGTGCGGCGGCGGCGCGTGGTGCGCGTCTACTTGCGCGCCGGGACTTCGCAGTCATCGCCCGTGGAACCGGAGGGCGTCGCCGCGACGTCAATCAGCAGGCTGCGGCCGTCCGTACCCGGACGCACGGTGTAGCTCACGGATCGCTCGAATTGGATCACCAGCTGCAACGGATCGCGCCGCGCATCGCGCGGCGGAACGTAGGTTACCTTGAAGCACGGGAGCAACGGGCTGCGCGGAGAGCGCCGCACCTCATCGACCGGCCGTTGTCCAAGGGTCGCGAGCAGGTCTTCCGCGGAGACGGCCTGCAGGTAGACATTGAGCAGTTGGCCCTGTGCCGGCGGAAAGTGGCGCAGGTATCGCAGCGGAACCGTGAACTGGATGCGGGCGCGAACCGCCTCGCCGGCGGGGGAAATCTCGATGTCATCCATCAGCTGCGCCGCGACCGGTGCGCCGTACAACGCCGCGCAGAGCAGCAACACGCCCCCGGCGCGGTTGCGCCGCGCCGTGGTGCTCGGTGGTGCGCACCCCCCGGCGCCGGCATCGGCGCGGGCAGCCCGTGGCGCAGTACCGATCCGCAGGGTCATCGTCAGAAGCCGCCGGAAGTCGAGCGGTGCTTGCCGCTGCGCTGGGTCTTTACGGTGCTCAGGGTCGCATCCGTATAGGTGTGACAGCTGCCGGCGCAGTCACGCAGCTCGGCCACCGTGTAGAGGATCTTGGGCGTGTCGACCTTCTTGTGCGGGTCGGGCTTGAAGCGATCCGCATGGCAGCCGGCGCAGTCCGGCTTGTAGGCGCTGAACTTCCAGCTGATGACTTCATTGTTGGTGGCGTGACACGCGATGCAGGTGACGCCGGTGTTGTGTGCCTTGTAGTAGGGCGAGGCGTGGCTGTAGCGCGTGACCGGCTGCCAGCCCGAGGTGCTGTGGCAGGCGTCGCATGACCGGGTCGTCACGAAGTGACCACTTGGCTTGCCGGTGGCGGCCGTTCCGTTGTGGCAGCTGGCGCAGGTGCCGGGGGCGACCCCGGTGTGGCTGAAGGTCGCCGGCACCCAGGCGC
>CAZVUN010000110.1:2004-10184 GCA_964629975.1 uncultured Acidiferrobacteraceae bacterium
CTTGCCGCGCGCGGTGGTGCCGTTGTGGCAAGTAGCGCAGGTGCCGGGGGCGACCCCGGTGTGGCTGAAGGTCGCCGGCACCCAGGCGCTGGTACGGTGGCACTGGTCGCAGGCGGCCGTGGTCTGGATGTGGTTGGCCGGCTTGCCGCGCGCGGTGGTGCCGTTGTGGCAAGTAGCGCAGGTGCCGGGGGCGACCATGGCATGGTTGAAGCCGGCCGGCAGCCAGGCACTGGTGCGATGGCAGGAATCGCACGACGACGTCGTCTGCATGTGGTTGGTCGGCTTGCCGCTCGCCTGCACGCCGTTGTGGCAGGTGGCGCAGGTGCCGGGCCCCACACCGGTGTGGCGGAAACGTGCGCCACCCCAGGTGACGGTCGAGTTGTGACACTGCGCGCACGGCTCGACCGTCGGCACGTGGTTGCTCGGCTTGCCGGTGGTGGCGCGGCCGCTGCCGGGCGTGTGGCAGATCTCGCATTGGCGCGGCGTTCCCTTGAATACGCCGAAGGCGTGGCAGCTTTCGCACGGTGCCTGCGCGTGTGCGCCGGTGAGCGGAAAGCCGCTGCGCGCATGATCGAAATCGCTGCGCGCCGCGCCGCGTTCGGCGGCACCCGCGCCGGGCGCTACGCCGAGCAGTACGGCAAGCAGTACGAGCAGTGCGGCGCAGCGCCCGCCATGCGGCGGGCGGCAGGTTATTGTTCTTGGTTTCATCTCGGGTCCCTCGCTGTTAGCGTGTGTCGCGTATCCTGAGCCTCGTGGGTGCGGTCGGTCAGCGCCTGATGCCGACGGCGGGCTTGATGCGGCGGAAGCTGTCGGTGAAGTGGCAGCGCTGGCACTGCTTGCCGAAGCGTCCGTCGTGGATGTCGTCACTGTCGTGACAGCCGGCGCACGTGGCGGGAGCGCTCAGCCTGGTATTCATGGGCTGGGTGTGGCAGGCGAGACAGGCGAGCGGCTCGTGCGCGCCGTCGAGCGCAAAGCGCGTGCGCTTGTTGTGATCGAAGTCCCAGCGCTTCCAGTCGACGGCGTTGTGGCAGGTCTCGCAGCGCGTGCCCAGGCGGCGCTTGTGGGTGTCGTCCTTGTCATGGCAGGCGATGCATTCACTCTGCGCGTCCTTGAACTGCGCCGACTTGTGGCAGTCCTTGCACGCGACCTTGGCGTGCCTGCCGAGTAGCGGAAAGCGCGTGAGCCCGTGGTCGAAGCGCGTCGTCTTCCAGTCGCGTTCGTTGTGGCAGCCCTCGCACTTGCGGCCCTGCTGGCCTTTGTGTTTGTCGTCCTTCTGGTGGCACGCGATGCAGGTGCTCGCCAGTTTCTGCTTGTACAGCTGCCCGGTGTGGCAGCTGTCGCACTTGGCCTGCACGTGCTTGCCGCGCAGCGGGTACTTGGTGTCGCGGTCGTGGTCGAACAGCAGCGTTTTCCACTCGCGTGTCACATGGCAGGTATCGCACCTTACGCCGTAGCGCCCCTGGTGGCCCTTCTTCTGGTCGTCCGCGCGGTGGCAGGCGATGCAGGTCGTCGCCAGCTTTTCCTGATACAGGATACCGCGGTGGCAGGACTCGCACCTGGCGAAGCGGTGCTTGCCGGTGAGCGGGTATTTGGTGTCGCGGTCGTGGTCGAAACGGATCGTCTTCCAGTCGCGTTCGCCATGACAGCTCTGGCAGCGCGGACCGAAGCGGCCCTTGTGCTTGTCGTCCTTCCGGTGACAGGCGTTGCATTCCATCGGTGCGCCCTTGAGGTTGTCGGGTCGCGGGTGGCAGTCCTTGCATTCCACCTCGGCGTGCCGGCCGCGCAGCGCAAAGCGCGTCTTGCCGTGGTCGAACTTGATGTCCTTCCAGTTGCGCTCGCTATGGCAGTCGATGCAGGCCGGGCCGAGCGAGCCCTTGTGCTTGTCGTCCTTCTTGTGACAGGCGATGCAGTCCGACGGCGCCTCGCGGTACTTCTTGCCGCGCCGGTGGCAATCGTGGCACTGGATCGTTGCGGCGGCGTGCGCCGCCCGCAGCGGGAAGTCGGTGAGCTTGTGGTCGAAGCGCTGGGCGTCGAACGCCGCGATGTTCACGGTGCGCCCCTTATGATCCGTGTGACAGGTACGGCAGTCCTGTTCGGTGAGACGCCCGTGATAGCCGGCGCGCTGTTTCACGTCGCCGGCCACGTCCTTGTGGCAATCGAGACACAGGCCCTTCTGTGCCGCCTTGTTGAACCGCACGTGGCAATTCTTGCAGTCGCTCTCGAGCTTGGCATGCCCCTCGATGAGCGCACCCGGGCTCAGTACGCTCTCGACGGTGTCGGCGTGCGCCGCCGCGACCCACAGGCCGAGCAGCGCAGCGAGCAGGTAGCGCGGCATGGGCGGCGGGGGGCGAGGAATCAGTACATGTGCACGGCGATGACATGCACGATCCCGCTCACCACCATCAGAATCACGAACGGCACATGCAGGATGTGCCACGCCGAAAACAAGCGTTCATAGGCGCGAAAGCGCGCGACATCCACCACGGCCGCGAGATGCGCACGAATGGTGGCGCGTCCCTGGCCCAGGCGTCGCCGCCGCTTGGCATCGTCCCAGCCGCGGCGCAGGCCATAGACACGCGTCGCCAGCTCCAGCTCGCGCTCCGCGCGGCGCGCGGCGAGACGGGCACGCACCCCGACGGTGACAAAGCGCCACAGGCGCTGCCACCCGTTGCGATCCTCGCCCAAGACCTGCGACTCGAACGCCAGCAGATGCTGGGTCATTTCCGGGGCGAAATGGAAGCGGGATTTGACCTCGCCGTCGCTGATGCCGAGCCTGGATTGAATCTCCTGCAGCGTCGCGGCGCGGCCGTAGAGGCCGTGATGAATCTTGCGGTAGATGAAGCGTCCGACGATGCCGCTGCCAGCCACCAGCAGCATGCAAGACAGGGCAACGGTCGCGTTGAGCGAGCCGAGATGGAAGGTCGAATGGAACAGGATCAGGGTCGGCGCAAGCACGCCGATCACCATGTGCACACGGAACCAGTGGCGCATGCCGCCCAGCCTGTCCATGAAGCGCACGTGCTTGCGCAGCGGATAGAGCAAGAGCATCGTCAGCAGGATGCCGCCCGCAAGCCCGAGGTTGTAGCCAAGTTCCGAGCCGGGCGTGTAATAGCGTCCACCCGCCACCAGCCAGGCGGCGAGCGCCAATACCGCCAGTGCGAGCACCACCAGCATGCGACCGTGACGTGGCTGCTCGGTGCGCGCCGGCGGCAGGCGAGCCGAGACGCCAGGCAGGATGACTTGTTCTTGTGCGCTCATTGTCGAGGTGTCAAAGTGCGTGGCGCGTGCAAAGTACGCACGCCCGCGTGTGGCCTCACCGAGACTGGCCGTGAAGTGCAGCGGCCGTTGCACATGCCGCTGACCCCAAGAATACGTGCTATTAACCGCATGGCCCACACGCCAATCGCCGAAGCGTCGGGATCGTCCGACGAGCGGATCGTCCCGACCTGCTGCGCAGGACATACAGTGGCCGCGCCGTGCCGGCGCCAAGAAGCGGAGTGACCCGCGCCCGGCGTCGGTTTCGTGACGCCAAGGCCGGCGTCGGTGGAGATTGACCGATGAGTTCCTATTACTGGCTGTACCTGCTGGTGCTGATCGCCGGACTCGGTTGGTACCTCGTTCGCCACCGGCGCCAGGAGGCGCGCCACGCCGCGCGCCTGAAGGAGTCGGTGGACGCCGGGCTGACCGAGCCGGCCTCGCTGCATCCAATCATTGATCCGAAGCGCTGCCTCGGTTCCAAGGCATGCGTCAGCGCCTGTCCGGAGCGCGCGATCGGCATCATCGGCGGCAAGGGCCAGCTCGTCGATCCCACCAAATGCATCGGCCACGGTGCGTGCAAGGCCGCCTGCCCGCATGATGCCATCGAGCTGGTGTTCGGCACCGCCAAGCGTGGCGTCGACATCCCGCAGGTCAACCCGAACTTCGAGACCAATGTGCCCGGGGTGTTCATTGCCGGGGAGCTGGGCGGCATGGGCCTGATCCGCAAGGCGGTGGAGCAGGGGCGGCAGGCGATCGAGGCCATCGCCAAGCTCAAGGGTGGCGGATTCCCTTACGACGTGGTGATTGTCGGCGCCGGTCCGGCCGGCCTGGCGGCGTCGCTCGCGGCGCTGGAGAAGAAGCTGCGCTTCGTGACCGTCGAGCAGGAGGACTCCTTCGGCGGCACGGTCTATCACTACCCGCGGCGCAAGATCGTCATGACCGCGCCGGTCGAGTTGCCGATCGTCGGCAAGATGCGGTTCAGCGAGGTGAGCAAGGAGAAGCTGCTCGAGTTCTGGCAGGGCGTGCTCGCGCAGACCCGGCTCACGATCAACCTGTTCGAGCGCATGGAGGCCATTACGCCGGACGGCACGGGCTTCGTCGTCCGGACGTCCAAGCACGAGTACCGCACCCGTGCCGTGCTGCTTGCCATCGGACGGCGCGGCACGCCGCGCAAGCTCGGCGTGCCGGGCGAGGAGCAGCCCAAGGTCGTGTATCGACTGATCGACGCCGAACAATACCGCGGCCAGCATGTGCTGGTGGTCGGCGGTGGTGACGCCGCGCTCGAAGCGGCGCTCGCCTGTGCCGACGAGCCGGGAACCCGCGTGGCGCTGTCTTACCGCAGCGAGGCCTTCGGGCGGGTGAAGCCCAAGAACCGCGAGCGCCTGCAGGCCCTGCAGCAGGCCGGACGCATCCAGGTCCTGCTCAAGTCGAACGTCAAGGAGATCGGCGCAAGCAACGTCGTGCTCGATCAGGACGGCAAGCGCATTGAGCTGCGCAATGATGCCGTCATCGTCTGCGCCGGCGGCATCCTGCCCACGCCGTTTCTCAAGGAGATCGGCGTGCTGGTCGAGACCAAGTACGGAACGGCGTGACCGCGTTCAGCCGAGCTGGCGCAGCACCGGCAGCAGTTTCTCTTCCCACACCTGCGGCGTGATCGGCCCGATGTGCTTGTAGCGGATCACCCCGTCCTTGTCGACCAGGAAGGTCTCGGGCACGCCGTACACGCCGAGCTCGATGCCGATGCGCCCGTCGAGGTCAGAGACGCTGAGCTCGTAGGGATTGCCGAGCGCCCCGAGCCAGCCGATGGCGTCCTCGCGCCGGTCCTTGTAGTTGAGCCCGATGATGGGCACGAGCTTGCGCTGCGCGATCTGGTTGAGCAGCGGATGTTCCTCGCGGCAGGCCACGCACCACGAGGCCCAGACGTTGAGCAGGTACGAGCGGCCGCGCAGGTCCTGGTGGCTCACGCGCCGCGCCGGGTCGGCCACGCTTGGCAGCTCGAAGGCCGGCAGCGGCTTGCCCACGAGCGGGGAGGGGATCTTGCGCGGGTCGAGCGACAGGCCGACGTACAGCAGCGCGCCGAGCACCGCGAACACGATGACCGGGATGAGGAACTTCTTCATCGCTATTTCTTCTGCGGCGGCTGATAGGTGCCGCCCTTCATGGCAGCGGCGGCCTCGGGCGGCATGTAGTTCTCGTCGTGCTTGGCGAGCACCTCGGTCGCGACGAACTGCCGGTCGGCGGTGAGCTTGCCCTGCGCCACCACGCCCTGACCCTCGCGGAACAGGTCGGGCAGGATGCCCTGGTAGGTGACCGGCAGGGTCTTGTGGTTGTCGGTCACCACGAAGCTCACCGTCAGGCCGTCGCGCTTGACGCTGCCGGTCTGGACCATGCCGCCGATGCGGAACAGGCGGTCGACCGGCGCCTTGCCTTCCAGCACCTCGGTGGGCGAGAAGAAGTACACCAGGTTGCTGCGAAACGCGTTGAGGATGAGAAGTGACGCGATGGTGAGGCCGGCCACGGCGGTCGTGATGATCGCCAGGCGCTTGTGACGTGGTTTCATTCGGACTGCCCTTTGAGACGATAGAATTCCTGTAAACGCTCGCGCGTGCGCTTGGCGCGCGCCCGCGCAACCCACACGTTGCCGATCAGCACGGCCGCGGCGATTGCATACGAGCCCCACACATAGACGGCATAGCCGCCCATGTTGAAGAAATTTGACCAGTTCATCGACCGGTGGTTTCCGTCTGGAACGTTTCCGCCACCCAGCTGGTGTGCTTCTCGCGCTCGAGGATATCGGCGCGCATGCGCATCAGCATCACCGTGACGTAGTAGACCGTGAAGGCCAGCGCCATGGTGAGCAGCGGGATCAGGATGCTCAGGTGGATCGAGGGCTTGCCGACCTTGCTGACCGAGGCCGGCTGGTGCAGCGTGTTCCACCACTCGACGGAGAAGTGGATGATCGGAATGTTCACCACCCCCACGAGCGCCAGGATCGCGCAGGCGCGCGCCGCGCGCTTGGCGTCATCGATGCTGGCCTCGAGCGCCATGATGCCGATATAGAGGAAAAACAGGATCAGTTCCGAGGTCAGGCGCGCGTCCCACGCCCACCATGTGCCCCACATCGGTTTGCCCCACAGCGAACCGGTGACGAGCGCGAGAAACGTGAAGGTGGCACCGATCGGTGCGCTGGCACTGGCCGCGACCTCCGCCAGCCGGATGTTCCATGCGAGCCCGACCGCGCCCGCGCCCGCCATCGTGACGTAGATGAACATCGACATCCACGCGGCCGGCACGTGGATGAACATGATGCGCACGGTTTCGCCCTGCTGGTAGTCGGGCGGCGCGACGAACAGGCCGAGATAGAGGCCGGCGGCGAGCAGGATGCCGGTGATGCCCCAGAGCCAGGGAATCAGGCGACCAGCGAACGGGTAGAACACCTTCGGGGAGGCGTACTGATGAAACCAGCTCCAGCGACTCATGGGGAATGGCTAATCCAGGGAAACCCGCAACGCAGCGGCGGCGGCCCACGGTACGAAACTGAGCGCCAGCACCAGGAACGCGCCGAGCAGCGACAGGTGTGCCTCGACATCGAGCCCGGTGGCGGCGCCGGCGACCGCGGCGGCACCAAAAATCAGGACCGGAGTATACAACGGCAGTACCAGTGCCGAAACCAGCACGCCGCCGCCGCGCAACCCCAGGGTCAGGGCCGCGCCGACCGCACCCAAAAGGCTCAATACCGGTGTGCCGAGGAGCAGGCTGAGCACGAGCGTGCCCATGGCCTCGTCCGGCAGTTGCAGCTGCACCGCCAGCAGCGGCGACAGCAGCACCAGCGGCAGGCCCGACAGCAGCCAGTGCGCGCACACCTTGGCTAGCACCAGCAGGCTCAGCGGGTGCGGCGCGAGCAGCAGCTGCTCGAGCGTGCCGTCGGCGTAGTCGTTGGCGAACAGGCGGCTGAGCGACAGCATGGTCGCGAGCAGCGCCGCCACCCAAAGCACGCCCGGGGCAAGCGTTGCCAGCATCTGCGGTTCCGGGCCGACGCCCAAGGGAAAGAGGCTTGTGACGATGGCGAAGAAAATGAGCGGCGTGAGCACGTCGGTCACGCGCCGCATCGCGACCTTGAGGTCGCGCCGGAACACGCACAGCAACGCGCTGCCGAGGCTCGCCATCAGCTCATCTCCAGGCTGACCTGCACGACGCCCTCGAGCTCGCCCGCCAGCTCCTGGTGCGAGGTGAGCAGGATCATGCCGTCGGCCTCGAGGTGCTCGGCGAACAGCTCGGTCATCATCTCGGTGGTGGCGACATCGAGCGCGCTCAGCGGCTCGTCCAGCACCCACAGCCGGCGGCGCAGCACCAGAAGCCGCGCCAGCGCCAGCCGGCGCTTCTGCCCCTGCGACAGGATCTTGGCCGGAAAGTCGCGGTACGCGGCCAACCCCAGGCGCGCGAGCGCGTCGATGCAGCGCTCGCGGTCGGCCTCGCCGGCGAGGCAGGCCAGCGCCTGCAGGTTCTCGACCAGCGTGAGCTCGTACTGGATGCCGTTGAGGTGTCCGACGTACAGCAGCTCGCTGAAGTAGGCATCGCCCGCCTGCCGGATCGGCGTGCCGTGCCAGCGGACCTCGCCCTCGGCCGGGCGCGTGAGCCCGCACACCGTGCGCAGCAGTGTCGTCTTGCCGCGTCCGTTCGGTCCGATGACGTGCATCAGATCACCCGGATTGAGCGTGAACGACAGGCCGCTGAACAGCGGCCGGTCACCGCGCACGCAGGCCACGTTGACCGCCTCAAGCACCTGAAGGCTTCCGGAAGTGCATCGGTTTCTTTGCCGGGCGGTCTGCCCGCCGGGCGGCGATCATGGGTCGTTGTTGTCGGCCAATTCGTGTGGTGCCCCCGACACGAATCGAACGTGCGACCTGCCGCTTAGGAGGCGG
>CAZVUN010000111.1:0-10146 GCA_964629975.1 uncultured Acidiferrobacteraceae bacterium
TCGGCCGCGGCCAGCGCGAGCTCATCATCGGCGACCGCCAGACCGGCAAGACCGCGGTCGCGGTCGACACGATCATCAACCAGAAGGGCAAGGACCTGATCTGCATCTACGTGGCGATCGGCCAGAAGGCCAGCTCCATCGCCAACGTGGTGCGCAAGCTCGAGGAGTTCGGCGCGATGGCCTACACCATCGTGGTCGCCGCCTCGGCCTCGGATTCGGCCGCCCTGCAGTACATCGCGCCGTATTCCGGCTGTTCCATGGGCGAGTACTTCCGCGACCGCGGCCAGGACGCGCTCATCATCTACGACGATCTCACCAAGCAGGCCTGGGCCTATCGCCAGGTGTCGCTGCTGCTGCGCCGGCCGCCGGGACGTGAGGCCTATCCGGGCGATGTGTTCTACCTGCACTCGCGCCTGCTCGAGCGCGCCGCGCGCGTGAACGAGGACTATGTCGAGAAGGCCACCAACGGCGCGGTCAAGGGCAAGACCGGCTCGCTCACCGCGCTGCCGATCATCGAGACCCAGGCGGGCGACGTGACGGCCTTCGTGCCGACCAACGTGATCTCGATCACCGACGGGCAGATCTTCCTCGAATCCGACCTGTTCAATGCCGGCATCCGCCCGGCCATCAACGCCGGCATCTCCGTGTCGCGCGTCGGCGGCGCGGCCCAGACCAAGATCATCAAGAAGCTCGGCGGCGGCGTGCGCCTGGCGCTTGCCCAGTTCCGCGAACTGGCGGCGTTCGCGCAGTTCGCCTCCGATCTCGACCCCTCGACGCGTAAGCAGCTCGACCGCGGGCGCCTGGTCACCGAGCTCATGAAGCAGCCGCAGTACGCGCCGCTGTCGGTGGCGGAGATGGCGCTCACGCTGTTCGCCGTGAACCGCGGCTACTTCGATGGCATCGACATCAAGAAGGTGCTCGGCGTCGAGGCCGAGCTGCGCAGCTACATGAAGAGCAAGCACGGCGCGCTCATGGAGCGCCTCGAGCAGACCAAGGATCTCAGCGCCGACGACGAGAAGGCCTTGGCCGGCGCGATCGAGGAATTCAAGAAGGGCATCGTGTAACCGGGGTCGCCATGCCAGGCAGTCGCGAAATCCGCACCAAGATCCGAAGCATCAAGAACACGCAGAAGATCACCAAGGCCATGGAGATGGTCGCGGCGTCGAAGATGCGCAGGGCGCAGGAGCGCACGCGCGCCTCGCGACCCTACGCGTTTCGCATGATGGACATCGTCACCCACCTGGCGCGCGCCCACACCGAGTACAAGCACCCGTTTCTTGCCAGGCACGCGCAGGTCAAGCGCCTCGGCATCATCGTCATCACCACCGACAAGGGCCTGTGCGGCGGCCTCAATACCAATCTGCTGCGGATGCTGCTCACGCACGTCAAGGACTGGCAGGCGGCCGGTGTCGAGACCGAGTTCTGCGCCATCGGTTCCAAGGGCCTCGGCTTCCTGCAGCGCCTGGGGGCGAACGTGGTCTCGGAGGTCACGCACCTCGGCGACACCCCGCACGTGGAGCGCCTGATCGGCGCGATCCGCGTCTTGCTCAACGCCTATTCGCAGGGCCAGTTGCAGGGGCTGTACATGTTCTACAACCGCTTCATCAATACCATGAAGCAGGAACCGTGGCGCGCGCCGCTGCTGCCGCTGCCGGAGCAGTACCGCGACGAGAAGGGCGAGGTGATCGCCAGCACCGCCCCCGCCGGCCTGTGGGACTATCTCTACGAGCCGGACGCCAAGGTCATGCTCGAGGCCGTGCTCACGCGCTACATCGAGTCGCGCGTCTACCAGGCGGTGGCCGAGAACCTGGCGTGCGAGCAGAGCGCGCGCATGGTGGCGATGAAGGCGGCGAGCGACAACGCCGGCAACCTGATCGATGAGCTCACGCTCATCTACAACAAGGCGCGCCAGGCCTCGATCACCAAAGAGCTGTCGGAGATCGTGGGCGGCGCCTCCGCGGTGTAGGCCGCGGCACGCGTAACGACTTCAAAAATTGACACACAGGTAACGCTATGACGGAAGGCAAGATCGTGCAGTGCATCGGCGCGGTGATCGACGTGGAGTTCCCGCGCGCCCAGATGCCCAAGGTGTACGACGCGCTCAAGCTCCCCGACGTCGATCTCACGCTCGAGGTCCAGCAGCAGCTCGGCGACGGTGTGGTGCGCACCATTGCCCTTGGCCCCTCGGACGGCCTGCGGCGCGGCATGAAGGTGCTCGATACCGGCGCCCCGATCTCGGTGCCGGTCGGCAAGGAGACGCTCGGGCGCATCATGGACGTGCTCGGCCGGCCGATCGACGAAAAGGGCCCGGTCGCTGCGGCCAGGACCATGTCGATCCATCGCAAGGCGCCGAGTTTCGAGGAGCTCGCGCCCTCGACCGAGCTGCTCGAGACCGGCATCAAGGTGATCGACCTGGTGTGCCCGTTCGCCAAGGGCGGCAAGGTCGGCCTGTTCGGCGGCGCCGGCGTGGGCAAGACCGTGAACATGATGGAGCTGATCCGCAACATCGCGGTCGAGCACAGCGGCTACTCGGTGTTCGCCGGCGTCGGCGAGCGCACCCGCGAGGGCAACGACTTCTATCACGAGATGAAGGAAGGCGGCGTGCTCGACAAGGTGGCGCTGGTCTACGGCCAGATGAACGAGCCGCCCGGCAACCGCCTGCGCGTGGCGCTCACCGGGCTCACCATCGCCGAGCACTTCCGCGACGAGGGCCGCGACGTGCTGCTGTTCATCGACAACATCTACCGCTTCACGCTCGCCGGCACCGAGGTCTCGGCGCTGCTCGGGCGCATGCCGTCGGCGGTCGGTTACCAGCCGACGCTTGCCGAGGAGATGGGCCGCCTGCAGGAGCGCATTACCTCCACCAAGACCGGCTCGATCACCTCCATTCAGGCGGTCTACGTCCCGGCCGACGACCTCACGGACCCCTCGCCCGCGACCACCTTCGGGCACCTCGATGCGACCGTGGTGCTGTCGCGCGACATCGCCTCGCTCGGCATCTATCCGGCGGTCGACCCGCTCGACTCGACCTCGCGCCAGCTCGACCCGCACGTCGTGGGCGAGGAGCACTACAATGTGGCGCGCGCCGTGCAGGCGACCCTGCAGCGCTACAAGGAGTTGCGCGACATCATCGCGATCCTCGGCATGGACGAGCTGTCGCCCGACGACAAGCTGGCCGTGGCGCGCGCGCGCAAGATCCAGCGCTTCCTTTCGCAGCCGTTCTTCGTGGCCGAGGTGTTCACCGGCTCGGCCGGCAAGTACGTGTCGCTCAAGGACACGATCCGCGGCTTCAAGGGCATCGTCGAGGGCGAGTACGACAGCCTGCCGGAGCAGGCGTTCTACATGGTCGGCTCGATCGACGAGGCGGTCGAGAAGGCCAAGACCCTTCAATAGCGCGCACGTTGAATGATCAATCTCGAATGGTGAATGTCATTGCAACCGCGCATGCAATATTTGACATTCACACCTCAACATTGCGGGTGGCGAAATGGCATTAACCGTCCACGTTGACGTCGTCAGCGCTGAATCGACGCTCTACTCCGGGCTTGCGGAGTTCGTCGCCGCACCCGGCGTGGATGGCGAGCTCGGCATCTATCCGCGCCACACGCCGCTGCTCACGCTGCTCAAGCCCGGCGCGGTGCGCCTCAAGGTGCCGAACCGCGCTGACGAGGAGCTGATCTACGTGTCCGGCGGGATCCTCGAGGTGCAGCCCGACAAGGTCACGGTGCTGTCCGACACCGCGATCCGCGGCACCGACCTCGACGAGGCCAAGGCGCTCGAGGCCAAGCAGCGCGCCGAAGAGGCGCGCCGCAACCGCACCAGCCTCATGGAGATCGCCAAGGCCGAGGCGGAACTCGCCGAGGCGGTGGCGCAGCTGCGCGCCATCCAGAAGCTGCGCCAGCGCGGCAAGTAGCCGCGGCGATCGGCCGATGTCTGCAACCGTCGTCACGCGCAACAAGGTGGTCGCGCTCACCTACGTGCTGCGCAACCAGCAGGGCGAGGTGTTCGAAATCCACGACCTGCCGGTCGCCTACGTGCACGGCGCGGGCTGCGATCTGTTTCCCAAGATCGAGCAGGCGCTCGAAGGCCGCCAGGTCGGCGAGCGCGTCGTCGTGCAGCTCGCACCCGAGGACGCCTTCGGCGCCCACGACCCCAAGCTCACGTTCACCGACGATCTCGACAACGTGCCGCCCGAGCTGCGCCGCCTCGGTATCGCGGTCGAGGCGCAGAACGCCAAGGGCGAGACCCGGACGTTCATCGTCACGCGCATCGCCGACGGCAAGCTCACGGTCGACGCCAATCATCCGCTCGCCGGCCAGACCGTGACCTTCGAGGTTACGGTGGTCGACATCCGCGATGCCACCGCCGAGGAAGTGCGCGCCGGCCGCCCGGATGTCCCCGGCGGCCCGCCGCTCACCCTGCAATAACCGCCGCGCGCCGCGCGCGTGCTTTAATTACCCGCATGTCCGCTCCGCTCGAGATCGTGATCCTGGCCGCTGGCAAGGGCACGCGCATGCGCTCCGACCTGCCCAAGGTGCTGCACGAGGTCGGCGGCCTGCCGCTGCTCGGGCACGTGCTGCGCAGCGCCCACGCCCTGGGCGCGGCGGCGGTGCACGTGGTCTACGGCCACGGCGGCGAGCGCGTGCGCGAGCGCTTCGCGCACGAGCCGGTCGAGTGGGTGCTGCAGGCCGAGCAACACGGCACCGGCCACGCGCTGCAGCAGGCGATGCCCGCGGTGAGCGACACCGCCCGGGTGCTGGTGCTGTACGGCGATGTGCCGCTCATTACGCTCGATACGCTGCGTGCGCTGCTCGACGCGGCCGGCGACGGCGTCGGCCTCCTGACCGCGGAACTGCCCGATGCCGGCGGCTACGGGCGCATCGTTCGCAATGGCGCGGGGCAGGTGCTGCGCATCGTCGAGCGCAAGGACGCGAGCCCCGCGGAGCTGGCGATCCGCGAGATCAACACCGGCTTCCTGACGGCACCGGCGCGCCGGCTGCGCGCCTGGCTCGGGCAGTTGCGCAACGACAACGCCCAGGCCGAGTATTACCTGACCGATGTCATCGCCCTGGCGGCGGGCGATGCCGTCCCGATCGCCACGCGCCAGCCGCAGCATCTGTGGGAAATCCTCGGCGTCAACAGCAAGCAGGAGCTCGCGCAAGTGGAGCGCATCTACCAGCACCGCCGCGCCGAAGAACTGCTGGCGCAGGGCGTGACCCTGCGCGACCCGGGGCGGCTCGACGTGCGCGGCGAGCTCGTGTGCGGGCGCGACGTGGTGATCGACGTCAACTGCGTGTTCGAGGGCCGGGTCGAGCTCGCCGACGGCGTCACCATCGGCCCGAACAACTGGCTGCGCGACATGCAGATCGGGGCCGGCAGCACGGTGCTGCCCAACTGCGTGCTGGAGGAGTCCACGGTCGGCCCCGGCTGTCGCATCGGCCCGTTCGCGCGCCTGCGCCCGGGCACGACCCTGGCCGAGGGCGCGCACGTCGGCAACTTCGTCGAGATCAAGAAGAGCGAGATCGGCGCCGGCAGCAAGGTCAATCACCTGAGCTATGTCGGTGACAGCACGCTCGGGCGCAAGGTCAACATCGGCGCGGGCACCATCACCTGCAACTACGATGGCGCCAACAAGCACCGCACCGTGATCGGCGACGAGGCCTTCATCGGCTCGAACACCGCGCTGGTGGCGCCGGTCAGCGTGGGCGCGGGCGCCACCATCGGGGCCGGCTCGGTCATTACCCGGGACGCCCCGGCCGGGGAACTGACGCTCGCGCGCGCCGAGCAGCGCACCCGCCCCGGCTGGAAGCGCCCGACCAAGAAGCGCACGCAGACATGACAAAGTAAAAATGCAAACGGATCGACCGGACGCGCCCCTCGCCGGCGGTTTTTCCTTTTGCATTTTTAACTTTGCATGGGTGTAGAACCATGTGTGGAATCGTCGGAGCCATTGCCCAGCGTAACGTCGTGCCGCTCCTGATCGACGGCCTCAAACGCCTCGAGTACCGCGGCTACGATTCGGCCGGCATTGCGGTCTTGAGCGACGGCATCCGCCGCGTGCGCCGCGTCGGGCGGGTCGCGGAGATGGAGGCGGCCGCGCGCCAGGAGGGTGTTGCGGGCCTGCTCGGTATCGGCCACACGCGCTGGGCGACGCACGGCGGCGTGACCGAACCCAACGCCCACCCCCACGTCTCGCGCGGCGAGATCGCGGTGGTGCACAACGGCATCATCGAAAACCACGATGCGCAGCGCGCGCGCCTGCAGGCGCTCGGCTACCAGTTCGAGTCGCAGACCGACACCGAAGTCATCGCCCACCTGATCCACTACCACCTGGCCCAGGGCGCCGACCTGCTGGCGGCCACGCAGCAGGCGGTGCGCGAGCTAATCGGCGCCTACGCCATCGCGGTCGTGTCGCTCAAGAGCCCGGAGCTCATGGTGTGCGCGCGTTTCGGTTGTCCCCTGCTCATCGGGCTGGGCGAGGGGGAAAACTTCGTGGCCTCGGACGTCTCGGCGGTGCTGTCGGCCACGCGCCGCGTGATCTACCTCGAGGAAGGTGACGTCGCCGCGGTCACGCGCGACAGCGTGCGCGTGTTCGACCGCGCCGGTGTCGCCGTCGAGCGCAAGGTGCATGTGTCGGACGTGTCGCTCGCCTCGCTCGAGCTCGGCCCCTACCAGCACTTCATGCAGAAGGAGATCCACGAACAGCCGCGCGCGCTGGCCGACACGCTCGAGGCGGTCTTCGCCTCGGGGCTTTCCCCGGCACTGTTCGGGCCGCAGGCGGCGCGCGTGCTGGCCGAGGTCGAGGCGGTGCAGATCCTGGCGTGCGGCACCAGCTACTACGCCGGCTCGGTGGCGCGCTACTGGCTCGAGGCGCTCGCCCGCATCCCGTGCAGCGTCGAGATCGCGAGCGAATACCGCTACCGCGACGTGGTGCCGAACCCGCGCGCCCTGATCGTCACCATCTCGCAGTCGGGCGAGACGCTCGACACCCTGGAGGCGCTGAAGCGCGCCCGCGAGCTCGGCCAGGCGCACACGCTCGCCATCTGCAACGTGCAGGAAAGCGCCATCCCGCGCGCCTCCGAACTCGTGTTCTACACCCGCGCCGGCGCCGAGATCGGGGTGGCCTCGACCAAGGCCTTCACCACGCAGCTCGTGGCCTTGTTCATCCTGACGCTCACGCTCGCCAAGCTGCGCGGGCGCCTGACGCAGGCGCAGGAGCGCGCGCACCTCGAGGCGCTGCGCCAGCTGCCGGGCAGCGCGCAGCACGCCCTCAACCTCGAGCCGCAAATCAAGCTCTGGTCAGAGCGTTTCGCGCGCAAGGAGCATGCCCTGTTCCTCGGGCGCGGCATCCACTACCCGATCGCACTCGAAGGCGCGCTCAAGCTCAAGGAGATCTCCTACATCCATGCCGAGGCCTATCCGGCCGGCGAGCTCAAGCACGGCCCGCTCGCGCTGGTCGACAACAACATGCCGGTGGTGGTGATCGCGCCGAACGACAGCCTGCTGGAGAAGGTCAAGTCCAACATGCAGGAGGTGCGCGCGCGCGGCGGGGAGCTGTACGTGTTCGCCGATCTCGACAGCCACTTCCTCGAGAGCGAGGGCGTGCACATCATCCGCACCCCGCGCCACGTGGGCGTGCTGTCACCGGTGGTGCACGCCATCCCGGTGCAGTTGCTCGCCTACAATGCCGCGGTCATGCGCGGCACCGACGTCGACAAGCCGCGCAACCTGGCGAAATCGGTCACGGTCGAGTAGGCGCCCGCCGGCGCTCAGAACGCGCCCTTCGGCTGCTGCGCAAACACCAGCGCCAGCAGCGACTCGTAGGTCTCGCCGTCGAGGTCGTCGAACACGAATGCCACGCCTTCGGGCGTGACGCGCGCCACCGTGGCGCGCACGCGGTGCACGCGGCTCGCACCGGCCGTGCCCAGCTTGATGGCGAGGTCGACCTGGGCCTTCTTGGCGAACCGGGCGGTGGTCTCGACGAATACGCCGTCGAGGCTGATATCGCGGGTGTGGAACAGCTGGAACCCGTGGGTGGTGGGATTGAGCATCACATCGAGCCGCATCGGCACCCGGGCGGTGTCGCGACGTTCGCTGACGGCACTGCGCATACAATGCTACTCCTGAGGCCGGGCGCTATCTTACCGGCGCGTGCCGCCCCGGCAAAGGCCGGCATGCGCCCCTGCCGCCGCCCCCGGCGCAGTTGCTATGATCCGCGCATGGATGTTTCCCACCTGCTCAATGAGTTGAACGACGCGCAGCGCGCCGCCGTGACCGCCGGCGCGGGCCCCTTGCTGGTGCTGGCCGGGGCCGGTTCCGGCAAGACGCGCGTGCTCACCCACCGCGTGGCCTGGCTGGTCGGGGTGGAGGGCATCTCGCCGCACTCGATCCTGGCCGTGACCTTCACCAACAAGGCCGCGGCCGAAATGCGCGGGCGCATCGAGCGCATGCTCGGCAACCCGGTGGCCGGCATGTGGATCGGCACCTTCCACGGGCTGTCGCACCGCCTGCTGCGCCAGCACTGGCGCGAGGCGCGCCTGCCGCAGGGCTTTCAGATCCTGGATGCCGAGGATCAGCTGCGCCTGATCAAGCGCGTGTTGCGCGCGCTCAATCTGGACGAGGCCTACTGGCCGCCGCGGCAGGCGCAGTGGTTCATCAACGGCCACAAGGAGGACGGCCGCCGCCCGCAGCACCTGGGCGAATCGGCCGACCCGACGCAGCGCGAGCTCAGGCGCATCTACCTCGCCTACGAGGAGAGCTGCCAGCGCACCGGCGTGATCGATTTCGCCGAGCTGCTGCTGCGCGCCTTCGAGCTGCTGCGCGACGATCCATTGCTGCGCGCGCACTACCAGCGGCGCTTCCAGCACGTGCTGGTGGATGAGTTCCAGGACACCAACGCCATCCAGTACGAATGGCTCAAGCTGCTCACCGGCGCGCACAACAATCTGTTCGTCGTGGGCGACGACGATCAGTCGATCTACGGTTGGCGCGGCGCGCGCGTGGAAAACATCCTGCAATTCGAGCGCGATCATCCCGGCACGCAGGTGGTGCGGCTCGAGCAGAACTACCGCTCGAGCGGCACCATCCTCAAGGCCGCCAACAGCATCATCCGCCACAACGCCGGCCGCCTCGGCAAGAACCTCTGGACCGCGGGCGCCGCGGGCGAGCCGATCGAGCTCTACTGCGCCTACAACGATCTCGAGGAGGCGCGCTTCGTGGTCGAGCGCATCCAGGACTGGGTGGCGCAGGGCCACGCGCGCGCCGAGTGCGCGATCCTGTACCGCTCCAACGCCCAGTCGCGCCTGTTCGAGGAGGCGCTGCTCAACGCGCGCCTGCCGTACCGGGTGTACGGGGGGCTGCGCTTCTTCGAGCGCCAGGAGATCAAGGACGCGCTCGCCTACCTGCGGCTCATCGCCTCGCGCTTCGACGATGCCTCGTTCGAGCGCATCTGCAACGTACCGACCCGCGGGCTCGGTGCCAAGACGCTCGATGCGGTGCGCGAGCGCGCCCGCACGGAAAAGATCGCGCTGTGGGAAGCGGCGCAGCAGCTGCTCGCCGCCGGCCAGCTGCCCGGCCGCGCGGCCGGCGCGCTCGCGGCGTTCGTGCAGCTCATCGAGCGCCTGGCACAGGAGACCGCGGCCCTCGCCCTGCCGGAGCAGGTCGAGCAGGTGCTCGCCGGCTCCGGACTGATCGAGCACTACAAGAAGGAAAAGGGCGAGAAGGCCGAGGCGCGCGTCGAGAACCTCGAGGAGCTGGTCTCGGCCGCGCGCGGTTTCGAGCACGACCCGGCCGACGGCCTCGATCCGCTGTCTGCCTTTCTCGCGCACGCCGCGCTCGAGGCCGGCGAGGGCCAGGCCGAGGCCTGGGAGGACTGCGTGCAGCTCATGAGCCTGCACTCGGCCAAGGGCCTGGAGTTCCCGCTGGTGTTCCTGACCGGGCTGGAGGAGGGCCTGTTCCCGCACGAGCGTTCGCTCACCGAGCCCGGCCGGCTCGAGGAGGAGCGGCGCCTGTGCTATGTCGGCATGACGCGGGCCCGCGAACGCCTGATCCTGACCTACGCGGAGCTGCGCCGCCTGCACGGCACCGAGCACTACACCAGCCCCTCGCGTTTCCTCGGCGAGATCGACCCGGCCCTCATCCAGGAGG
>CAZVUN010000112.1:0-9931 GCA_964629975.1 uncultured Acidiferrobacteraceae bacterium
GCCCGCCGATGCCGTGGTGCTGTACTTCACCATGTGGTGCCCGGTGTGCCTCGCCCACTCCGATCACCTGCTCGGCAGCATCGTGCCGCGCTTTGCCGGTCGCGGCACGGTGGTCTATGCGCTCATCGACTACGTCTCGGGGTCGGTGCAGGCGGCCGCCAGCATGGAGCAGGCCAACGGCTACGCCGGCTCGGCGCTGCTCGTCGCGGTCGACGGGGCGTTGCAGGTGTTCGGCGCCTACGAGGGCGCCATGGGCAAGGTGGTGGTGATCGGCGCCGATGGCGTGGTGCGCCTCGCCGAGGACTATCGCAACGGCGAGAAGCTCGCCGCCACCCTCGAGGGCCTGCTGCCATGAGGCGCGCGCGGCTCGCCGCGCTGTGCGCGCTGCTCGTGTCCGCTCCCGCGGGCGCGGCGGCTGCCCCCGACGGCGCGGCGTTGTTCGCGGCGCGCTGCGCCGGCATCTGCCACCAGAACCCGCTGGCCGTGCGGCTCACGCCCAAGCAGTGGCAGGTGGTCATCAAGACCATGCAAAGCCGCATCACCCAGGCCGGCCTCGCCCCGCTCAGCGACGAGGAAAGCCGCGCGATCCTGCACTATCTGACGACGCGTTAGGGCGGCAGGCGATGCGCAGTTCCCTGGCCCTGGTCGCGCTGCTCGTTGCCGTTGCGTCGGCGGACGGTGCGCCCGCCGACGAGGCGTTCGCCGCGGTCGGCGCGACGCGGCCGGTCGCAGCGCAGACCGCCCCCGAGTTTCGTCTGCCGAGCCTGACCGGAGGCGAAATCGGCCTTGCCGACTTCAAGGGTCAGCTGGTGCTGGTCAATTTCTGGGCGAGCTGGTGCGCACCGTGCCGGGAGGAGATGCCGGGGCTTGAGCGTCTGGCGCGCCGCTACCGCGCCCAGGGGCTGACGGTGCTCGCGGTGAACGAAGACGGCGATGACGGCAGACGCGCCGCGCGCTTCGTCGCGCGCCAGTCCCTGGGCTTGCCGGTTGTGCTGGATCGCGATGGCGCGGTGGCCACGCGCTATCGGGCCACGGGTCTGCCGGTGACTTTTCTGATCGCGCCCGACGGCCGCCTGCTTGCCACGATCACCGGGGCGCGGGACTGGGACGGTCCCGCGGCCGCGGCGCTCATCGAGTCGCTGCTCGGCGCGTCGCACTGAGGCCGCGGGGCACGACCGAACGGGCACCTGTCCCGAGCGACGTCGAGCGAGCCGCTACCAGGTCAGCGTCTTGGTGTCGTCCTTGAAGAGCGCGGCGCCGGTGAGTTCCGGGTTGCCGACCTTCACGCCTGCCAGCAGGTCCGCCTCCTTGACGCCGTAGTGCTGCATGCACATCGGGCAGATCAACACCGTGGCGCCCTTGCCGAGGAGCTCGCCCACGGTCTTTTGCTGCTCGGCGAATTTCGCGGCATTGGCCCGGGCGCCGATCAGCACGCCGCGGTCGTTGAGGAACACCGTGAGCGGATGACCGCGCTCGAGCTGGTTCTTGCCGAACACGAGCGCCATGTTCGCGCGGTGCGGGTCGTCGCTCGTGAGGTTGATGAACAGCGGATCCTTGCCGCCGGCGATGACCGGCGTCGCGCTGCCCGCGGCGAGCGCGAAGACAATGAGCAGGCGGTGCAGCATTTTCATGACGATCTCCTTAGATTGGTTCTTGCCTGTCGACGTGCGTACCCCGGGCCGGGCACGCCGGCTGGTGTTCCTTGCCGTTCGCGCCCGCCGTGGCGCTGCAACGTATGCCAGCCGCAGCGTGTTTGCCAATGCGGCAGGATGTCGCAGGCACCGGGGCCCGGCCGCCGGGACGCGCGGCCTGCGCGGGGAGGCGTGGCCGCAGGAAACCGCGTGGCCGCCCGTATAATGCCGGCATGTCCGAGACCTCCGGCGCGCTGGTTTCCTCGGCCGTCAATCTGCAGCGGCTGACGCTGCTGCGCGCCCTGCTGGTGGCCGGACAGGTGCTGACGGTGCTGATCGCGGCCCACGCGCTCGACGTCGACTTGCCGCTCAGCGCACTGTTCGCCGTTATCGCCTTGCATGCCCTTGCCGCCGGGCTGACCTGGCTGCGGCTGCGCTGGGCCTATCCGGTGAGCGAGGCCGAGTTGTTCGCGCAGCTGCTGCTCGACGTTGTCGTGCTCACCATGTTGCTGTACCTGGCGGGCGGGTCAACGAATCCGTTCGTGGTGCTGTACCTGCTGCCGCTCGCGCTCACCGCGGCGGCGCTGCCGGGCCGCTACACCTGGGCGATGGCCGGGGTGACCGTGGCGTGCCACACGCTGCTGCTGTTCTTCTACCGCCCGCTGCCGGACGCGCACGCCGGGCACGGCGAGGCGTTCACCCTGCACGTCATCGGCATGTGGCTGGGATTCCTGCTGAGTGCCGCGCTCATCGCGTTCTTCGCGGTGCGCATGGCCGAGACGCTGCGCGAGCGCGACCGGCTGCGCGCCGCCATGCGCGAGCAGGAGCTCAAGCACGAGCGCGTGCTGGCGCTCGGCACGCTCGCGGCCGGTGCCGCGCACGAGCTCGGCACGCCGCTGTCGACGGTGGCGGTGCTGACGCGCGAGCTCGAGGGGGAGCTCTCCGGCTCCACCGATGTCCTCAACAAGCTCAGCGTCGTGCGCGCGCAGGTGCAGCGCTGCAAGGAGATCCTCGCCACGCTCACCGCCTCGGCCGGCGCGGAGCGGGCCGAAGGCGGCGAGGCGCGCGCGGTCGATGAGTTCCTGCACGACCTGGTGGCGCGGCTGACGGCGCAGCGTCCCGGCGTGCAGGTGCAGACCCATTTCTCCGGCCCGCTGCCGGCGCCGCGCATCGTCACCGACCAGACCCTGATCCAGGCGATCCTCAATGTGCTCAACAACGCCGCCGATGTCTCGCCCGCCGAGATCGAGGTCGAGGGCCGCTGGGCCGAGGACGCGCTCGAACTGGCGGTGTACGACCGCGGCCCCGGGCTGCCGCCGGCGGTCGAGCAGCTCGCCGGCAAGGCACCGGTGTCGACCAAGGAGCCGGAGCAGGGCATGGGCCTCGGCCTGTTTCTCGCCACGACCACCCTGCAGCGTTTCGGCGGCAGCCTGCATCTGTACGATCGCGAGGGCGGCGGCGCCTGCGCGCAGATCGTGTTGCCGCTCGCCGAGCTGCGCGTGCCGGCATGAGCAGCACGCCCGCCGACCGCCCCGACCTGCTGCTGGTCGACGACGATGCGACCTTCCGGCAGGTGCTGGCCGGCGCGCTCGAGAAGCGCGGCTTCGCGGTGCGCACGGCGCAGGACGTGCCTAGCGCGGTGCGCGCCGCCGAGCACGAGTCGCCCGAATACGCGGTGGTCGATCTCAAGATGCCGGGCCCGTCGGGGCTCGAGCTGGTGCGGCGGCTCAAGGAGCTCGACCCGCACACCCGCATCGTGGTGCTGACCGGTTACGCCTCGATCGCCACGGCGGTCGAGGCCATCAAGCTCGGCGCCACGCACTACCTCACCAAGCCGGCCGATGCCGACGAGATCGTGGCGGCGTTCGGGCGCGCCCAGGGCGACAGCGCGGTCGCGCTGCGCGCGCGCCCGCTGTCGGTCGAGCGTCTCGAGTGGGAGCACATCCAGAAGGTGCTGACCGAATGCGGCGGCAACGTGTCCGAGACCGCACGTCGCCTCGGCATGCACCGGCGCACGCTGCAGCGCAAGCTCGCCAAGCACCCGGCGAAGGCCTGAGCCCCGGGCGGCACGGCTCAGTGCTGGCGCAGCCCGTCGAGGATGTGCGCCGCTTCGTTGGCGATCGCGCGCCGTGACAGCAGCAGCTGCCAGCGCCGCCCGCCGAGCTGGCGCCACAGGAACGCGGCGCGCACCCCCGCGAACAGGGCGACGCGCACGCGCGCGGCGATGATCGGGTTGGCGAGGTGGCCGTGCTCGCCGTTGACCATGATGCGCGGCGGCAACTGGCTCAGCGTCTGGGTGTAGAGCTCGGCGAGCTTGTCGACCAGGATCTGCTGGCGCGCGTCCTCGCCCTGGGTGGCGGCGAAGAACTTCATCTGCTCCTGCACGGTCTGCACGCCGCGCCCGATCGCCGCTTGCACCTTCGCGTCGCGACGCAGGCGCGCCTCGAGTTGCAGCATCGCCATCACGTAGCGCGCCATCTCGAGATCACGCGGGTCGGTCTGGCCCGTGAGCTTGTCGCGCAGCAGCTTGAGGCCGAGCACCAGGCCCGGCGTGCCGCCGAACACCGATTCGGTGTTCGGCGCCTCGAGGCGCAGGATGCTCTCGAGCGACGCCGCCAGGGCGCCCGGGTCGGCGCGTCCGTCGCGCGCGAGCTGCTGGGTGAGGCGTGCGGCCTGGAATATGCCGGCCAGCGCCAGGACCTGGTCGTGCAGACGACTCATGACAGCCGTAATGGAGTGATGGGATCGGTCACAGGCAACGCGCCGGGACGCCACCGCGGCGCGCTATTATCGCGATTCACTTGCGGCCTGTCATCGCGGCCGCGCGATCCGAGGCGGGCCTAGTCGCTTTTCAGGCAGGCGCGCTCGACTTCCACCTTGGCCACCCCCGGCACCTTGCCGACCGCGTCGCGGATCATGGTGACGATGCGGTCGGCGAACGGGCAGTGCGGGGTGGTGAGCTGGATGTCGATGTGCACGTAGTCCTCGACGATGTCGACATCCTGCACGAAGCCAAGCTCGACGATGTTGTGGCGCAGCTCCGGGTCGTTGACGGTGCGCAGCGCCTGGTAGACCGACTCTTCGCTGATGCGTGTGCCCATGACGGTTGTCTCCGGTTGCATGGGACTGAGTGTAACAGACGCGCGCGCCACGCAGGCGCATGTCCGCCGGCGGCGATCAACAATCGCGCGCGCGGCCCCGGCGGCCCCGCCGCCCGCGATTGACTAGAATGGTGAGCAGGCACAATCATTCGCGCGCCCGGCGGCGCGCGGGAGCGCGCGGCCAGCGGCGTCGACATGCAGCCTGACCCCCAGCACAAGCCGGTGAGCGGCCTGATCATGTCGGGCGGCGGCGCGCGCGCCGCCTACCAGGTCGGCGTGCTCAAGGCCATTGCCGAGCTGCTGCCGCGCGGTGCGCCCAACCCGTTTGCCGTGATCTGCGGCACCTCGGCCGGCGCGATCAACGCCACGGCGCTCGCCATCTACGCGCGCAATCTCGACGAGGCGGTGCGCCGCCTCAACTTCGTGTGGAAGAACTTCCGCGTGCACCAGGTGTTTCGTGCCGACGTGCGCGGCATCATGGCCACCGGTCTGCGCTGGCTGGCGGCGAGCATGCTGGTCGGGCTCGGCAGGCGGAACCCGCAGGCGCTGCTCGACCGCGCCCCGTTGCGCCGGTTGCTCGAGAGCTACCTGCCGTGCGAACGCATCCAGGAGGCGATCGACGCCGGTTACGTGCGCGCGTTGTCGATCACGGCCTCGGGCTACAACTCGGGCGAGTCGATCACCTTTTACCAGGGGGTCGACTCGATCACCCCGTGGAAGCGCGCGCGCCGCATCGGCGCGGCCGCGCGCATCACCATCGATCATCTGATGGCGTCCTCGGCGATCCCGTTCCTGTTCGGTGCGGTCAGGCTCAACCGCGAATACTTCGGCGACGGCTCGATGCGCCAGATCGCGCCGATCTCCCCGGCCCTGCACCTGGGCGCGGAGCGCGTGCTGGTGATCGGCGTGCGCCAGGAATCCACGGCCCAGGCGCCGCGTTCCGAGCCGGCCGAGTACCCGTCGCTCGCGCAGATCGCCGGCCATGTGCTCAACAGCATCTTCCTCGACAGCCTCGAGGCCGATCTCGAGCGCCTGCAGCGCATCAACAAGACCGTGAGCCTGCTGTCCGCGCAGCAGTTGCAGGAGGGCGGGGTGACGCTGCGCAAGGTCGAGGTGCTGGTGATCGCCCCGAGCCAGGACATCGGCAAGATCGCCGCCAAGCACGCGCACCACCTGCCGCGTCCGGTGCGTTTCCTGCTGCGCGGCCTCGGCGCCACGCGCCGCAGCGGTGCGAATCTCATCAGCTACCTGCTGTTCGAGAAGCCGTATTGCCGCGAGCTCATCGCCCTGGGCTACGCCGACGCCATGCAGCGGCGCGCGGAGATCCTCGCCTTTCTCGGCCAGGACGCACCAGGCGCCGCGGCCGCGCGCGCCGCGGGCTGACCGTCCATGCAGCGCATGCTCATCGTCCTCGGCGTGGTGCTGCTGGTGCTCGGGCTGGCATGGCCGTGGCTGGCACGGCTCGGGCTCTTTCGCCTGCCCGGCGACATCGTGATCGAGCGCGAGAACTTCCGCTTCTACTTCCCGATCACCAGCATGATCCTGATCAGCCTGCTGTTGTCGTTCATCCTGTGGCTGCTGCGCAAGTAGGCTCACGGGGTGCGAATCGCACGCGCCGCCCACAAAAACAGCACGAGCGCCGCACCCGCCACGGCATAGCCGGCGCGCACCCCGAACAGCAGCAGCACCCCGCCACCCAGGAACAGCGCGGCACGCAGCGCGCCCCCGCGTTGCAGGCGGCGGCGCTGTTCCTCGTGCCAGGCGCCGGGCGCCGCCGGCCGCCGCCACAGGGGCAGCAGGTGGCTCAAGGCCCCGGTCACGAGCGGCAGCAGGAAGGCGGCGAACAGCGCCGCCACCGCATGCGTGGCCAGCAACCAGCGCTCGCCGTGTGCCACACCGGCGAGGAGCAGCAGCGCGAGCCCGAGCAGCGCGGCGGCGAGCGACGGCGCCGCGCCGTGGCACACAAAGATCTGCCTCCGAAAGAGCGACCACCACGCGTGCGCGAGACGCGCGAGCACGCCCAACCACAGGGCCGCACCGACATAGCCGAGCAGCGGCAGCCACGCCGCGCCAGCGGCGATGAGCACCGTGCCGCCGAGCGCCCACGGCAGATCGGTGCGCAGCCGCCGCGCGGCGTCGGGATCGGATCGGCCAAGGACCGTTGGCATGAGCACCTGCAGCGTGCCGACCGCGGTGAGTGCCACGAAGCCGAGCGTATTGAGGTGCAGGTGCACTCGGCGCAGGGCCAGATAGTGCTGCGGCCACAGGTGCATGGCGAGCAGCGCGCCCAGCGCCACGCCGAGACAACCGAGGGCGGCGAGATACCAGGAGAGGCCGGGATGCGGCGCGCCCAGGCTGCGGCGCGCGCGCCGCAGCATCCACGCGCCAACGCTCAGCGCAGCGCCGAGCGCGAGCAGCGCGCCGGCGTCGATCAGCAGCGCGGTCGGCCGGATGCTGAGAAACGCCAGCACCGGCGCGCTGCCCGCCACGAGCGCCACCGCGGGCATTGAGCGCATGATGCCTGCGGGCGCGCGGGTGCGCGTCAGCACCGGCACGAAGTAGAGCATGGCCGCGAGGATGAGCGGCAGGATGCCGACCGACAGCACGAGGTGGGTGAGTGCCAGCGCCGGCGCGCGCTCGAATGCCGCGAGCGCCAGGGCGACGGCGAGCGCCGCGAGAGTGAGCCAGGCAGCCGCGTGCGCCATCACCCGTGCCCGGCGCCAGCGGGCGTCACACGCGCGCGACCTTGCCCGAGGCGAACAGGTGGTCGAGCCACAGGTTGGCGAGGTGTTCCTGCACGCGGTTCTGCGCCAGGCGCTCGTCGAGGTTGTCGAGGTCGACGATGTCGAGCGGCTGGTCCTGCCACGAGCAGCTGAACACCGCCTTGGTGCGCTGGCCGGTGTGCGGGTCGATCTGCCACTGCAGGCACTGCGAGCACACGCCCTTCAGCATGCACTGCATGGGTGTGGAGATCGAGGCGGTCGTGGCCGGTTGCCTCGCGAGATAGGGCGCGAGTTCCCGGGCGCGCGCATCGCGCAGCCGGCGCACCAAGCGGCTGGCGCCGCTGATCCACAGCCGGGTGATGTCCTCGAGCCGGATGGCCGGGGTCCCGAGCTGGCCGGTGGCGTACGCCACCAGGGCGTCGATGACATCGCCGCGGAAGCTGCAATCCTGCGCGCGGCGCGGCGCGATCGGCGCGCCGTCGCGCGTCACCCACAACACCGCATCGGCCGCGGCCTCGAGCTCGTCGCGGTGGAACAGTTGCTCCGCCGTGTCGAGGGCCGCGACAAACAGCACGCGGTTGCCACCGGCGCGCAGCGCCGCGCCCACGCTGCAGAACTGCACGGCGCCCAGCACGCCGCCCACATACAGGTAGGTCTCGCCGCTTTTCTCGGCGGCGAAGGCGCGCACGCCGGTCGGGCCCATGCAGGCGATCGGGTCGCCGGGTTTGAGCGTGGCGATGAGGCGCGAGCTCGCGCCGTTTTCCAGCACGATCATCGACACGGTGCCGCGTTCCCGGTCGGCGCGCCGGCCATAGAGCGCGAGCGGCTCGGTCTGCAGTGCCGTACCCTGCACCACGGGGGCATAGGTCTCGAAGGTCTGCACGCGAAAGAACTGTCCGGCGCGGAACTTGGCGGCGGCCTGCGGCGCGCGCACCGTGAGCTCGACGATGCCGGGCGCGAGGCGCTCGACCTTCTCCACGCGTGCCGCCAGCCGCTCCTGCATGCGCGCGCGGAATGCCCGGTACTCCTCCAGCGTGCCGCGCGCGTCGGCGCGCGCACCAAACGCCGCGACGATCTGGGGGTAGGTCCTCTGCGCCGAGGCGACCGCCTTGACCACGCTGCCGTGGAACACCGGGTGCGTGTCGCCGAGGAAGCTCACGCGGTGTCCGTCGACACCATAAGAAGTAAACGCGCCGAAGTCCTGCTTGCAGTGGCCGAGGGTGGTCACGGCCTCGAGCGCCCCGTTGACGTCGCGGTGCGTGACGTACTGGCCCTTGTGCTTGGCGAAGTGACCCTTGTGTTCGAATTCGTAGGCGACGTTGGGGCGCGCACCGGTCGCGACCAGGATGGCGCGCGCCGGCAGCGTGATCTCCTCGCCGCTGTCGATCCAGTTGCCGTCGTCGCTGCGGCGGGCGCGCTTGCACACCAGCGCCACGGCCTGGCCGTCGGCATCGACCCGGACCGCCTTGGGCTCGAGGCCCTCGGCGTAGTAGATGCCCTCCTCGAACGCCTTGCTGATCTCTTCGTGGTTGCGCGTGTAGGCGGGCGAATCGTTCATGCCCTTGCGGTAGGCGATCGTGACGCCGCCCCACTGGCGGATGAGGCGCGCGAAGTCGGGGACCTCGTCGGCGCGCGCGGCGCGCGCGCGCTCGGCCAGCACCGCGCGGCCGTGTTCGAGGAATTCATCGAGGATGCGCCGCGCCGCTTCATCCAGACCGGCGCGGATCCGGTCTTCGCCGATCTCCTCGGCCAGCGCGCGGTAGCGGGCAAGGGTCTTCTCCACCTGCACGATGTAATAGGCCTGCACCTCCGTGGCGGTGTCGACACCGGTCAAGCCCCCGCCGATCACCACCGCCGGCAGGCGCACCTGCAGGTTGGCGAGGCTCGCGGCGCGCGCCGCGCCGGAGAGCTGCAGCGCCATGAGGAAGTCGTTGGCCTGGCGCATGCCGGGCGCGAGGCTGCCCGGCACCGGCAGCGCCTGCGGCAGCCCGGCTCCGATGCAGATGGCGATGTGATCGAAGCCGAGCGCCCAGGCGTCCTCGACCGTGAGCGTGCCGCCGAAGCGCACGCCGCCGAAGACCTGGAAGCGTTCGCGGCGCGCGAGCGACAGGTAGATGAGCTTGAGGAAGTTCTTGTCCCAGCGGTTGGTGATGCCGTACTCGGCGACCCCGCCGAAGCCGGCCATGACGCGCTGATCGAGCGCCTCCTCGAGCGCGCTATAGTCACGCACCGGCTGCTCGAGCAGCGCCGCCGGCAGCGGCTCGATCTTGAGGCCCTCGACCCCGACCACCGCGAAGCCTTCCATCAGCAGATGATGCGACAGCGTGAAGCCGGCCGGCCCCATGCCGAGCACCAGGGCCTTCAGCCCGTTGTACGGCTTGGGCAGCCACTGGCGCGCACGCAGCGGGTTCCAGCGGATCAGCAGGTCGTAGATCTCCACCCCCCACGGCAGGCGCAGCACATCGGTCAGGATGCG
>CAZVUN010000113.1:0-9883 GCA_964629975.1 uncultured Acidiferrobacteraceae bacterium
GCGCAACGGCTCGCCCGCCGGCACTGCCCCTGGCACCGCCGGCAGCGGCGCGCCACTGGCCTCGATGCGCCCCGTGACGCCGTCGAGCCGCACGCGTTGCCCGGGTACGAGCTGCGCGGCCTGTGCGGCGCTGACTGCCACCGTCGGGATGCCGTGCGCCAGCAGGCGCAGTGTGGCATGCGAAAACAGCGCCGCGTCCACCACGATCAGGCCGGCGGGCGGCGGGCCGTGCGCGGGCAGCGTCGCGCCGTGCACGATGAGCAGGTCATCCGTGCTGTGCGCCACCGGCCCGGCGCGCAGCACCCCGCACGCATAGCCCGGCACATACCCGGTTCCATGTACGACCGGCATCGCGGCGGCGGCACACGCGCCTAGTGGCCTTCCTGCTCGCCGACCGGCTCGGCGTCGTGCGTCTGCGGATGGGCCGTGCGCAGACACTCGGCATTCGTGTCCCAGAAGAGCGGCTTTTCGTTCTGCAGCATGAGCAGCATGTTGCGGAAGTCGTCGACATTGAGGTTGCTCACCCAGTAGAGCTCGGTGAGCTTGGCGGCCGCGCGCAGCACGATGCGCCCCACCCCCGGCTTGTCGGGCACGCAGGAGGGGTCCCACTCCGCGTAGTAATTGCCGATCTGCACGATTGCCATGACGGGCCTCCTTGGTTGTTCGCATCAATTCTTCGGGAAGTCAAAGGCGACACCGGTCTTGATCGCATCGACGATGCGCCTCTCCATGGACTGGCCGAGGTTGCGGATCTTCTTGCTGCGTTCATCTCTGACCAGGTAGGTAGGCCGCACGGTCACGATGTGCACCACGCGCGGCGACTCCCTGAGGGTGTACGCCACGACCTTGAACGGACACAGCACCGCCCAGTCGAGGTCGGCGTTGAACACCTCGTGATTGAACAGCACCGAGCAGAAATGCACCGCCGTCACGCGCTCGAAGCCGATGACGTTCCACTTCAGTTCGCCGCCCAGCAGGTGGCGGTTGTTCTCGAGGCCCTTGGCCAGGTCCTCTTCATGGGAGATGAGGAACTGCGCGCGCTCGAGCCCGGACTTGAGATGCTCGAGCACCTGCGCGAAGTCGCCCTTGACCTCGTGGCGCCACAAGGCGGGGCTGTCGCTGGCCACGACCGCCGTGGCCTCGCCCAACAGAACCGCGAGCGCCAGCAGTGGCGCGCCCAGCAAACGAGAGACGCGGGACCGGGTTGGCATCGCACACCTCCTTGCGCCGTGCGGCGCGCCGCGACATGCCATGCCGAGAACTTAGTGCACGGGCCGGGGGACGGCTTTGATATGTATCAAGGAGGAAGCCGCAATGCGCGCCGCGCGCCCCTAGCCGAGGAGCGGCTGCGCGCGCAACAGCCCGGCGAGCGTCTTGGCGTCGATGATCTCGCCCGCGCGGGCCATGGCCAGCGCCTCGGCGTACGGGCGCCAATGGACCTCGAACAGCTCGTGCGCTTCCGCCTCGCCGGGGAGCGGTGTCAGGCCGCGCGCCAGAAACAGATGAATGACCTCGGTGAACACCCCGGGTGAGCTGACGATGCGGCCGAGCGACTGCCAGTCGCGGGCCCCGATGCCCGCCTCCTCCTGCAGCTCGCGCTGCGCGGTGGCGAGCGGCGGCTCGCCGGGGTCGAGCTTGCCGGCCGGCAGTTCCCATATCCAGCCGCCCGCCGCGTGGCGGTACTGGCGCAACAGGCACACGCGGCCGCCGTCATCGAGCGCCACGACCGCCGCCCCGCCGGGGTGGTGCACGATCTCGAGCTCGACCTCGCGATCGTTCGGCAGGCGCACGCGCTCGAGGGCGAGCTCGACGATCTTGCCGCGATAGATCACTTTACGCGACATGCGCGCGTCAGTCGTCACGCCCGGATACGCAGGCGGGCAGACCCTCCGCCAGGGTCGGGTAGCGCGGCACCACCCCGAGTTCCTCGCGCATGCGCCGGTTGTCGATGCGCTTGGACTCGGCGAGATAGCTCAGCATGCCGGCGTCGATGTGGGTGCCGGCCTGCGCGCGACTGACCTCGGGCGGCGGCTCGAGACCGAGCGCCTCCGCCACGCGCCGGAAGTAATCGGTCATGGTGCTGGGGTGGCCGTCGGAGACGTTGTACACGGCGCCGGCACGACCGCGGTCCATGGCCGCCAGGCAGGCCGCGACCAGATCATCGACGTGCACACGATTGCTCCACGGCGCCTCGTCCTCCCGCAGCAGCGGCAGGCGCTGCTGCAGTCGCTCGACGGGAAGCCGCTGCGGCCCGTAGATGCCGGGCACACGCAGGATGACGACCGCGCAACCGCTGCGCGCGGCGAAGGCCCGCAGCTGCTGCTCGGCGTCGAGGCGGCGCCGGGCGCGATCGGCCGCCGGCCTCGGTAGGCGCTCTTCATCCACCCACTCCCCGTGGCAGTCGCCGTACACGCCGGTGGTGCTGATGTAGACGATGCGCTGCGGCGGGTGTGCCGCGACCGCGGCGAGGAATGCCCTCATGCGGGTGTCGTGCACGCCGCTCGCGGGCGGTGGCGCGAAGTAGTAGACGCGCCGCGGCGCGCCAACGAGCGTGCGCAGCGAGGCGGGATCGTCGAGGTCGCCGCGCACGGTGTCGAGCCCGAGCGCCTGCAGCGCCGCCGCCGCGTCGGCCGAGCGCGCCAGTGCCGTCACCGGGGCGCCGCGCGCGCGTTCACGCCGCGCCACGCGCCGCCCGACGTAGCCGCAGCCGATGATCAGGACCGCATCGGCCATGGCGGCTCGCGGCGCGCGCTCACAGATCGAGCGCGAGGATGATGGCGTCCTCGCGTCCGTGGCGCGCCGGGTAGTAATTGCGGCGCATGCCGACTTCGCCGAATCCCATGCGCGTGTACAGCCGGTAGGCGGCGTCGTTCGATACGCGCACCTCGAGCAGCGCGGTGATTGCGCGCCGCGCGCGCGCCAGCTCGAGCAGATGCGCGACCAGCTCGCGCCCGTAACCGCGCTGCTGGAAGTCGGGGTGCACGCAGATGTTGAGCAGGTGGCATTCCTGCGCCGCCACCGACATGATGCCGTGGCCGATCACGCCGCGCCCCGCCTCGAGCACCCGGCAGTGATAGCCGACGCGCAGGCAGTCGCGAAAGATGCCGAGCGTCCACGGGAACTCGTAGGCGGCGCGCTCGTTGGCCAGCACTATGGACAGGTCGTGCTCGGTCATCGGGCGGATGACCGGTGCCGGCAGCGACACCACCGCGCTCACGACGCCGACTCCAGGATCGCCTTGGCGAGACACAGGTCTTCCCAGGCCTTGCGCTTGTCCGCCGGGTTGCGCAGCAGGTAGGCCGGGTGATACGTGACGATCAGCGGCGTGCCGTGGTAGCTCAGGCGCTGGCCGCGCAGCCTGGCGAGCGGCAGCTCGGTCTTGAGCAGGCTGTGCGCCGCGTGCCGCCCGAGCGCCACGATCAGGCGCGGCTCAATCAGCTCGATCTGGCGGATCAGGTACGGCTCGCACTGCGCGACCTCGTGCGGCTGCGGATCGCGGTTGCCGGGAGGGCGGCAGTTGTGCACGACACCACCGGCAGTGACGAAATTGTGCGTCTCCTCCACGTCGATACAGAAGAAGGTCCGGTCCGTACGCGCTTCGTGGGTGATCTCCTCGACCTCCACGTCGTCGTAGAAAACCATCGCCGCCCCGGCAGACAGTCGAGCGGCATCGAACGGGATGCACCGCTCGACCTGCGGATGCAACTTGTAGCGCATCGGGCGAGGGACGAACGGCGCAATGCGCTCGGCAAGCCGCCGGGTGGTCGGTGCATCGAAATACAATCGGCCCCGCAGGGCCTTCGCCCTCAGCCCGAGCCGCGCCAGGCCGGCCAGCAGAACGGGAAGATCATCCTCGGGGAACCCGCCGGTTGCGATTTCTGCGAGCGGCTGCCGGCCGGCACGTATGCGCGTGTAGCCGTCGTCCATGAACCAGAACGCGAGCATTCGCTCGTTCAGCTGCTCGGCTATCCACGCCGGGACGCGCTTCGTGGAGGGATAAAAATCCCGGCGCAGTATACGCAGGGCGCGATGCGCCCGGGTGCGCACCTGCACTGCCGGATACGTCTTCTCCCCACCCACGACGGCCGCGACGCAGAGCTCGTCCACCCGCGGGCTTAACTCGCCCAACAGGCTGGCCTTGAACAAGGCATAGTCGCGCTGCCGCGCGCAGTGACTGAACGAGAGCAGCGTGCGGTTGGCGGCCAAGTGCCCATCACCGAGAAGCGTGCCGCAGACAACGTCGAAGGCCAGCGCGCTCAGCCCCTGTCCCGTGGCGATGCGATCACCGGCGGCGAGCTGTTCCACAGGCACGTACCCGCGCGGCGTCAGGACTTCGTGGTCCCCCGTGAGCTGGATACAGACCCGGCTCCTGCCGGCATTCTTCGCAGTTCGATAAGTCAGGCGGAAGACGCGCCGCCCAGCGAGCGGGGACTCGTGCCAGCCGGTAACGCGACGTCGTACCAGTCGTCCCTGCGCATCGACAGCCATCACCTCGCCGTCGTAGCGCTGTCGCACGATGCGACCGATCCGCTCCCACCTGCCATCACCGAGCTGGACCAGCGCGTCGTACCGCAAGCATTTCAGGACGTTCGCGATGTACACCTCCTCGCGCTTCAAGCCGATGGCGAACAGCATGGCATTGAGCAGCTGCCCGGCGCGGCCCACGAATGGCTCGCCTTGCGCATCTTCGTCCGCGCCCGGGGCCTCACCCACGAACATCCACTGGGCGCTGCGGTTACCCACACCGAACACGGTTTGCGTGCGTGTGGCGTGCAGGTCGCACCGCGTGCAATCGCGCACCGCCTGCTCCAGTGCCGCCCAGTCCATGCCGGCCGTGGCGGTGGGAACGACCGGCGGCGCGGCAGGCGCCGGCGCTGCGGCCGGGACGGGGGCGCGCGGCGCGCGCAACTGCCAGCGCTGCACGCCCATGGCATCGAGGTACTGGCGGCGCCGGGCCTCGCGCTCGCTCATGGGGTATCGGCGCCGGGCGTTTCCTGCACCGCGAGGATGCGGTTGCGCCCCTGCTCCGCCACCAGTACCGTGCCGTTGGGAAGGAACGCGATGCCCTGCGGGGCGTGCAGGCCGGAGACAATCGTCTGCAATGCGCCATTGCGGTGGCGCAACAGCCGGCCGGGCTCCGCGTCCTCGGTGATCCACAGCGCGCCGTCGGGCGCGAGCTCGATCTGGTCCGGTTCGTCCAGGTCGTTGGCAACGGTGTCGACATCGGCGTTGCGGTAGGCGAGCACGCGCCCGGTGGCGGTCTCGGCCACGTAGATGGTGCCGTCTTTCGCCACCGCGATTCCCTCCGGACGATTGAGCCCGCCCATCATGGTCTCGACCGCGCCGTTGCGCCGGATGCGCACCACCCGTCCGTTGACGCTGTCCTCGGCGACGATCAGCTCACCGTCGGCGAGCATCTCGATGCCCTCCGGCTTGTTGAGTCTGGCCAGCTCCTGCACGCTGCCGCTCGCGACCTCGAGCCGCAGCACCCGGCCGTCCGGCACCTCCTCGGTCACATACAGGTACCGCCCGCGTGCGAGCAGACCGTCGGGGCGGTGGAGCCCGCCCAGCACCACCTCGGGTCCGCTCGCCCGCACGCGCACGATGCGCCCGTTGCCGGAGGAAAGCTCCTGGGTGACGTAAACCTGCCCGTCGGCGGCCACCACGACGTTATCGACGTTGGCGATGTCGTCGGCGTACACACGCAAGCGCCAGCCCTTGGCCGGCTGCACTGCTCCATGCACCGTGCGCTCGGCACCCGCCGCCGGCATGGTTGACGGACCCGAGCCCATCGCGGCGAGCGCCGCGATCAGCACGGAAACAGTGCGTCCGACAGTCAAACTAGCCTCTCCCCTCGCGCCCGGTGTCAGGCCCACGTATTGCCGTTATCATTATTCCAACAAATTCACCGGGGAGATAGCCGCCGTGAAGTCCTTCCTCAAGACATTCGTGTTCGGCCTGCTGGTCGGCGCCGTCGTGGCCTTTCACCTCGGCATGAATTACGGCCGCGGCCGGCCGCTGTTCAGCAACCCGTACCAGGGCCTGGACCTGGCGCGCGCCGTCGAGCAGAAGGCCAAGGGCGTGGTCGAAGGCGGCCGGGAAAAGATTCACGACCTGACCGCACCCGACAAGCCGGGCAAGTAACCGGGGCGCACACGCACCCCGGCATGCGCCGACCGCTAGATCGGCGTGGCGGCCTGCGGGTGGGTACGCTCCGCCGGCAGCACCAGCTTGTTGAGCGCGTTGAGGTAGGCCTTGGCCGAGGCGATCACGATGTCGGTGTCGGCGCCGTGGCCGTTGACGATGCGCCCGCCACGCTCGAGCCTCACCGTCACCTCGCCCTGGGCGTCGGTGCCGCTGGTGATGTTGTTGACCGAGTAGAGCAGCAGCTGTCCCCCGCCGCCGACGATGCTGTCGATCGCCTTGAACGATGCATCCACGGGGCCGCCCCCGGCCGAGGCGCCCTGCTTTTCCGTGCCGTTGACCGCGAGCGTGACGTTGGCAAACGGCGTCTCGCCGGTCTGCGAGCAGACCCTGAGCGACACCAGCCGGAAATGCTCGTTCTCAGCCTCGAGATCCGCCTCGGTGACGAGCGCCTGCAGGTCTTCGTCGAAGATCTCGTGCTTCTTGTCGGCCAGGTCCTTGAAGCGCTCGAAGGCGCTGTTCAGTTCCTGCTCGGTCGGGAACTCGATGCCGAGTTCCTTGAGGCGCTGCTTGAAGGCGTTGCGCCCGGAATGCTTGCCGAGCACCATGCGGTTGGCGGTCCAGCCCACGTCCTCGGCGCGCATGATCTCGTAGGTCTCGCGCTTCTTGATCACGCCGTCCTGGTGAATGCCGGATTCGTGGGCAAAGGCGTTGGCCCCGACGATCGCCTTGTTCGGCTGCACGGGAAAGCCGGTGATGCTCGACACCAGACGTGAGGCCGGCACGATCTGGGTGGTGTCGATGCGCGTGTCGCAGCTGAACAGATCGCGGCGCGTACGCACCGCCATCACGATCTCCTCGAGCGCGGCGTTGCCGGCGCGCTCGCCGAGGCCATTGATGGTGCACTCGACCTGGCGCGCGCCATTGAGCACGGCCGAGAGCGAGTTGGCCACCGCCAGCCCGAGATCATTGTGGCAGTGCACGGAGAACACCGCCTTGTCCGAGTTCGGGATGCGCTCGCGCAGGGTCTTGATGAGCCCGCCGAACTGGTGCGGCAGGTTGTAGCCGACCGTGTCCGGGATGTTGACGGTGCGCGCGCCCGCGGCGATCACCGCCTCCAGCACCCGGCAGAGGAAATCGGTCTCCGAGCGCCCGGCGTCCTCGGGGGAAAACTCCACGTCATCGGTGTACTGGCGGGCGCGCTTGACCGCCCACACCGCGCGCTCCAGCACCTGCTCCGGGGTCATGCGCAGCTTGTTCTGCATGTGAATGGGGCTGGTGGCGATGAAGGTGTGGATGCGCCCGGCCCTGGCCGGCCGGATGGCCTCGGCGGCCCGGTCGATGTCACGCTCCACGGCACGCGCCAAGCCGCACACGGTGCTGTCGGTCACGGCCTCGGCGACCGCGCGCACCGACTCGAAGTCGCCGTTGCTGGCCGCCGGGAAGCCAGCCTCGATGATGTCCACGCGCATGCGCTCGAGCTGCTTGGCGATGCGCACCTTCTCGTCGCGGGTCATGGACGCCCCGGGGCTCTGCTCACCGTCACGGAGCGTGGTGTCAAAGATGATCAAACGGTCGGTCATGTCGCTTACTCGCGTTTCTTGCGCCGCACGCCAAACACCGCGGCGCGTTGCTGTCAGGATTCGGATTGTCGCGTATTGTTACTCCTCGCCAGGAGAGTGCCGGAGATGTGCGCCTAGCGGCGCAGCAGCAGGAGCGCGAACGGCAGGCCGACCGGGGTGCGCCCGGTGCGGGGGAGAGCCAAGGTGGCCATGCCTGCGTTCATGAGTGCAGTCTAAACGAAAACGCCCCGCACGCAAAGCCGGTCAATGGCGCGGCAGCTTGGACGATGCCCCGGCCTCCGCCGGACGGCGCGCCCAGCGCAGCGCGAACCCGAGCGGCCCCGACAGGGCATAGAGCAGGAAACCGCCGAACAGCACCTGCGGCGGGTCGATGAACACCAGCACGAAGATCAGGGGCACCGCCAGCACCGCCACGAACGGCATGCGCCCGCGCAGGTCGAGGTCCTTGAAGCTGCGGTAGCGCACGTTGCTCACCATCAGCACCCCGCCCGCGACTGTGACGATCAGCGCCAGAATGCTGATCTCGCGCCCTGGCACGCCGTAGCTGTGCAGCACCCAGATGAAGCCCATGACCAGGGCGGCGGCCGAGGGGCTCGGCAGGCCGCGGAAATAGCGCTTGTCGCTGATGCCGACCTGCACGTTGAAGCGCGCCAGGCGCAGCGCCGCGCCGGCCGCGTACACGAACGCCGCCAGCCACCCGAGCTTGCCCATGCCGGACAGTGCCCACTCGTACATGATGAGCGCCGGCGCCACGCCGAAGGCGACCATGTCGACCAGGCTGTCGTACTGCGTGCCGAATTCGCTCTCGGTGTGGGTGAGGCGCGCCACGCGCCCGTCGAGGGCATCGAGCACCATGGAGATGAAGATCGCCACCGGTGCGTACTCGAACGCGCCGTTCATGGCCTGGACGATGGCGTAGAACCCGGCGAACAGGCTGGCGGTGGTGAAGAGGCTCGGCAGGATGTAGATGCCCTTGCGCCGCAACTTCATCTTTTCCGGCTTGTCGTGGCTCACCCTGTCCTCCCTTGCGAACGCCGGCGCGCTGGCTAGCGGGTCAGCTGCCCGAGTACGTCGGATGCGCCGTGCACCTTGTCACCGAGCGCCACGCGCACCTGCGCGCTCATCGGCAGGTAGACATCGACGCGCGAACCGAAGCGGATGAATCCGTAGCGCTCTCCCGTCACCACGCGCGCCCCGGGCTGCACATAGCAAAGTATACGTCGCGCGATCAGGCCGGCAACCTGCACCACCACGACATCCTCACCCGCATCGGTCCTGACCCAGAGCGCATTGCGCTCGTTGTCGCGCGCGGCCTTGTCGAGCGCGGCATTGAGGAAGCTGCCCGGGTGGTACCAGCGCTGCTTGATCTCGCCGCCCACGGGCATGCGGTTGGAGTGCACGTTGAACACGTTCATGAAAATGCTGACGCGCCGGGCCGGACGCCCGAGATAGGGGTCCTCGACCTCATCGACCTTGATGACCTTGCCGTCGGCCGGGCACACGACGGTGCCGGGCGCGGCCGGCACCGGGCGCGGCGGGTCGCGGAAGAACTGCAGCACGAACCCGGTGGCGAGCCACAGCGGCGCGGCCCACAGCCAGCCGGCCCAGAGGGTGACGAGCACGGCCGGGATCGCCACGAGCGCGGTGTGTGCCCAGCCTTCGCGGGCAAGAATCGGGTAGCGGGTTGCGGATGTCATGCGTTGCGATCTGCCGGTCAGCCCCAGAAAGCGAAGGCGCGGTCGGGTGCCGCGCCTTCGTTGCGGGAGGGTCGCTTGCTCAGTTCTTGCTCTTGTCGACGATGCGGTGCGCCTTGATCCACGGCATCATGTCGCGCAGCCGCGCCCCGACCTCTTCGATCGGATGCTTGGCCGCCTGCGCGCGCATCTCCGGGAAGCGCTTGCCGCCGGTCTCGTTCTCGGCCATCCACTCGCGCGCGAACTCACCGGACTGGATCTCCTTCAGGATCTTTCGCATCTCGGCCTTGGTCTGCTCGGTGATGATGCGCGGGCCGCGCGTGTAGTCACCGTACTCGGCGGTGTTCGAGATCGAGTAGCGCATGTTGGCGATGCCGCCCTCGTACATGAGATCGACGATCAGCTTGAGCTCGTGCAGGCACTCGAAGTACGCCATCTCCGGCGGATAGCCGGCCTCGACCA
>CAZVUN010000114.1:0-9760 GCA_964629975.1 uncultured Acidiferrobacteraceae bacterium
CGGTGCCGCCGCCGCACGCCGATCTGCTGGTCGATCTGCTGGCGGCGGGGGATGCGCGGCTTGCGGAGTTGCTGGACGGGCTCAGGCCCGCGGGAGTGCTGGCGGTGCTGGCGCTCGCCGAGATCGAGCGCGGTGATGCCGAAGGCGTGCACCTCGCGTATGAGGCGATGATGGCGTTCGACACGCCGGCGGCGGGCCGGATCTACGCCGAGCGTGTTGCCGCCGCGCTGCGTGGGAGCCTCGAGGGAGCAGCGCTGCACCGGCATTGCGCACGCAAGCCCTTGTGGAAGGCGCTCGCCATCATTGCCGAGCACACCGGGCGCCACGACTGCAAGGCACTCGCCGAAGTGATCCGGCTGCTCGCCGCGCCGCCGGGCGCGGTCCCGGACGAAGCGCTTGAGCGCCTGCGTGCGGCGCTGCGAGAGGCAGGCGTGCGTTTCCTCGGCATCGACGAGCATGCCGCGCGCTTCGAGTTGCACGGACGGGAGCATCAGCCCGTCACCCACAAGCGCTTGCGCGATACCCTCGCTGAAGTCCGACAGGCGCGGTTTGCCTAGCAGGGCCGATCGGTGCGCGCACTGCCGTCAGCAGCGGCTAAGTCTGGCGCAGCGTCGCAAGCGGCGGCTGGTTGAGCACCGAGCGCGTGCCGAGCACGCCCGCGATGCCGACCCCGATCGCCCCGAGCGCCATGCTGACGATCCCGACCCGGGGATTGAAGCGAAAGCCCACCTCGAATACGTACATGCCAAGCACGTAGGCGATGAGCGTGGCGGCCAGACCGGCGAGCAGCCCGGCGGCAGCGCCGAGGGTGACGAACTCCGCCGCTAACCCTCGCAGCAGATGTTCGCGCCGCGCGCCGAGCGTGCGCAGCAGCGCCGTCTCATAGCGGCGTTGGTCGTGGGTCGAGGCGATCGCGGCGTACAGCACCGCGAGGCCGGCGGCGAGCGCGAACAGGAACACGTACTCGAGTGCCGCGGACACGCGATCCATGAGCGCACGCACGCGAACCATGAGCGCGTCGACGTCGATCACCGTCACGTTCGAGAAGGCGCGCACCAGCTCGGTCAGCACCGCCTTGTCGGACGGCGCCAGATACAGACTCGTGATCCATTGCGCCGGCTGGTCTTCGAGCACGCCGGGCGGCAGCACGGTGAAGAAGTTCACCTGGAAGGAATCCCACTTGACCTTGCGCAGGCTGGTCACCTCCAGCGCGACGTCGGTGCCGGAGACGTTGAAGCTGAGCACGTCGCCGAGCTTGAGGCCGAGCGTCTTGGCGAGTTCCTGCTCGACCGAGATCACCCGGCTCCCGCGTTCGTTCGGCTGCCACCAGCGGCCGGCGACGATGCGGTTGTCGGTCTGCGGCTGCGCGGCCCACGACAGGTTGAACTCGCGCGTCACCAGGCGCTGCGCGCGAAGTTCGCGGTAGCGATCGGCCGCCACCGGCTGGCCGTTGATGGCGGTCAGGCGCGCGCGCACCATCGGGTACAGGCCCGGTGTCTCGACGCCGCGGGTGCGGAAGAAGTCTTGCACCGCCTGGACCTGATCGGCCTGGATGTTGATGAGGAAATGATTGGGCGCGTTGGCCGGCAGCCGGCCGCGCCAGGCATCGAGCAGATCGGCGCGCACCACCGCGAGCAGCACCAGCACCATGATGCCGACACCGAGCGCCATGATCTGCACGCTGCTCGCGCGCGAGCGGCGCGCGATGTTGGCGAGCCCGAACCGCCAGGCGATGCCGACGCGCGCGCGCAGCGGCGAAACCAGTTTCACCAGACCGGCCGCGGCGCCGCCCAGCACCGCAACCGTGGCGGCGGCACCGGCGAGCACGATGGCGGCGAGGCGGCTGTCCTGCGCCTGCCAGAACACGAGCGCCGCGATGGCCGCGGCCACGGTGCCGTACAGGAACCAGCCGGGCGGCGGCAGCGGGCCCAGGTCGCGGCGCAGCACGCGCAGCGGGGAGACGTTCCTCAGCACCGCGAGCGGCGGCAGCGCAAACCCGAGCAGGGTGATGAGACCGGTGGCGAGGCCCGGGAGCAGCGGCTGCCAGGAGGGCAGCGGCAGCTCGGTGAGCAGCAGCTCCCCGAGAATGCGCGTGAGTCCCTCCTGCGCGACGAAGCCAAGCGCTGCACCGCCGAGGCTTGCCGCCACGGCGAGCGCCAGCATTTCGATGGCGAACACGCGCACGATCAGGCCCTGGGTCGCGCCGAAGCAGCGCAACACGGCGGTGGCGTCGAGATGCCGCTCGCTGTAACGGCGCGCGGCCGCGGCCACCGCAACCCCGGCGAGCAGCACGCTCAGAAGCGCGGCGAGCCCGAGGAAGCGCTCGGCGCGCTCCAGCGCGGTGCGCAGCTCGGGGCGCCCCTCTTCGACGGTGAGCAGATTCTCACCGGGCGCGAGCCGCGGTTTCAGCCAGGCGCGGAACTCGCGCACCTTCGCCGCCTCGCCGGCGGCGAGCAGGCGGTACTCCGCGCGGCTGCCGGGCTGAAGGAGTCCGGTGGCGGGCAGGTCCTCGGCGCGCATCAGCACGCGCGGCGCGACGCTGAAGGCGTCGCCGCCGCGGTCGGGCTCGAAGGTGAGCAGCGCGGCGATGCGCAACGGCGCGTTGCCGAGTTGAAGGGTGTCGCCGACACCGACGTTGAGCAGTTGCAGCAGGCGCGTCTCCACCCAAACCGTGCCGGCGTCCGGCAGGCGGTCGACGCTTTGGTCGGGTGCGAACGCGCGCTCGGCGATGCGCAGCGCCCCGCGCAGCGGGTAGCCGTGCGTGACCGCCTTGATCTCGACCAGTTGCGTGGCGTCGGCCGCGAGCGCCACGCTGCGCAGCGCGATGAATTCGGTGGTACGCAGGCCCAGGGCCTGGGCGTGCGCACGTTTGTCGGCGGCGAGCGGATCGTGCGCGGCGATGGCGAGATCGGCGGCGAGCAATTCGGCGGCCTGCGCCCGCATGCCGAGGCGCACGCGATCGGTGAAGAAGCCGACCGCGGTGATCGCGCCGACCGCAATCACCAGCGCCGCGGCCAGGATGCGCAGCTCGCCGGCGCGCCAGTCGCGCGCCAGTTGCCGAGTCGCGAAGCGCAGCACCTGCGCAGTTCTCATGCGCGCCGCGCCTCGGTCCGGGTTTGCGATGTGCCCACCAGCCGTCCCGCCTCGAGCTTGAGCACGCGGTGACAATGGCCGGCGACGGTAGTGTCGTGGGTGACGAGCACGAGGGTCGCGCCCTGCGCGCGGTTCAAGTCGAACAGCAGCTCGGTGATGCGGCCGCCGGTGTGTTGATCGAGATTGCCGGTCGGTTCGTCGGCGAACAGGATCTTGGGGCGCGCGGCGAAGGCGCGCGCGATGGCGCAGCGCTGCTGTTCGCCGCCAGAGAGCTGATTCGGGTAGTGCCCGAGGCGCGCGCCTAACCCCACGCGCGCGAGGATCTCGGCGGCCTGCGCGCGTGCGCGCGCTTCGCCGGCGAGCTCGAGCGGCAGCATCACGTTTTCGAGCGCGGTCAGGCCAGGGAGCAGCTGAAACGACTGGAACACGAAACCGACCGAGCGCGCGCGCAACGCCGCACGACCGTCTTCGTCGAGCGCGCCCAGGTCCACGCCGTCGAGGCGCACCCGCCCGCTCGTGGGAACATCAAGCCCGGCGAGCAGACCGAGCAGCGTCGACTTGCCCGACCCGGACACGCCGACAATGGCCACCGCCTCGGCGGGCGCGACCGTGAAGCTGATATCATCGAGAATCGTGAGTTCGCCCTCGGGGCTGGCGACACGTTTGCTCAGACGCTCGGCCTCGATGAGCGGCGCGGGGGAAGAGGCGGTCATGCGCAGACTGTTCCTGTGGATGGCAATCGCATTATGGAGTGGGGTCGCGGCGGCCGACAAACCAGTGCTGCTGGTGGTCGGTGACAGCCTGTCGGCGGCCTACGGCATGGAGGCGGCGCAGGGCTGGGTGGCGCTCCTGCAAAGACGCCTCGATGCACAGGGATATGCCTACCGGGTGATCAACGCCAGCGTGAGCGGCGAGACCACGAGCGGGGGCCGCGCGCGTCTGCCGGCGCTGCTCAAGCAGCACCGGCCGGCGATCGTGCTGATTGCCCTCGGCGGCAACGACGGCCTGCGCGGGCTGCCGGTGGCGCAGATGCGGGGCAATCTCCAGGGCATGATCGACGCGGCGCGCGCGGGCGGTGCGCGCGTGCTGCTCGCCGGCGTGCGCCTGCCGCCCAACTACGGCCCGGCCTACACCGGGGAGTTCCATCGCGTCTATCGCGATCTGGCGCGCAGCGAACGCACTGCGCTGGTGCCGTTCCTCCTCGAAGGCATCGATCTTGATCTCACGCTCATGCAGGACGACCGCCTGCACCCGGCATCGGCCGCGCAGGCGCGCATCCTCGACAACGTCTGGCCAGCGCTGCAGCCGCTGCTCGCCGCGCGATGATCGGGCGCGTCGCGCTGCTGCTCACCGCGCTGTGGCTCACCGGCTGCTCGGTGCAGTTCGGCTACGAGCGGCTCGACCGTCTGATCCCGTGGTATCTCGATGACTACGTCGATTTCAGCGGCGAGCAGTACGCGGCACTGCGCGACGCGCTGCACGCGCAGCTCTGCTGGCACCGCGACACGCAGCTGCCGCGCTATGCGGCGTGGTTGCGCGGCATCGACCGGGATTTGCAGGGCGAGTTGAGCGCCGCGGCGCTCGACCGCTACGAGGCCGAGCTGTGGGCGGCGTGGAAGGATCTGCTGCGGCAGGTGGTGCCGGATGCCGCGCGCCTGCTCGCCGATCTCTCCGACCGCCAGGTCGAGGAACTGGCCGAGCGCTTCGAGCTCAAGAACCGCGAGTACGCCGCCGAGCGCGTCGATTCCGCCCCGCGCAAGCAACGCGCGCGTGCCGCGCGCGAGATGCGCAAGATGCTGGAGCGCTGGACCGGTGATCTCACCGACGAGCAGGAGCGCGCGCTGACACGCTGGCGCGATGACATCGCGCTGCTTGGCGCCGAGCGCCTGGCCGTGCGGCGCGCCTGGCAGGCGCGCCTGCTCGCACTGCTGCGCGAGCGCCACGACCCGGCGCGCCTGCAGGCCGGGCTGCACGAGCTGTTCGTCGACTTCGAGAGCCTGCGCACGCCCGCCTACCAGCGCCAGTGGCAGCACAACGCGCAGCTTACCAAGACGCTCATCCTGCACGTGCAGGCGAGCCTGACACCGCGCCAGAAGGCACACATCACCGAGCGCATTGCCGGCTTGATCGACGATTTCACGCAGCTTGCCCATGACCGCGACGCGCGCCGGGCGTGCGCCCAGATGGCGATCCCGGGCACGGCGCCGTAAGTCACCGCCGCGTGATCCGTGGCGGTGCGACAAACTGTCGCAGCGCGCTCGTTGTGCCGCGCCGGTTGCGGCTTTGATCGCCATCAAGGCGCGCTCGCGCCATCGCGCTAGCATGATTGCAGTAGGCAAAGGCGCATCCGTGGGAAGGGCAGTGACCATGAACGGGCGCGGGAGTCAGCGGTGGCGTGTCCTCGCGGCGATCAGCGTGGCGCTGCTGGTCAGTGCGAGCTGCAGCGGGGGCGGCGGTGGCGGCGACTCGCCGCCGCCCAATCAGCCTCCGTGGGCCTTCTTCACCGCGACCCCAACGAGCGGCGTCTACCCGCTCTCCGTCGCGTTTGATGGCACCACCTCCATCGATTACGACGGCACGGTCGTCGGCTACCGGTGGGACTTCGGCGATGGCGAGACCGGCAGCGGCAGCGTCGTCACCCATCGGTACGCCACGCCCGGCGTCTACAGCGTCACCCTCACGGTGACCGACGACGACGGCGCCACGCACAGCGTCACCCAATCCGATCTGGTGCAGGTGCACCGCACGATCTGGCGCTTCGACGTCGACAAGCCGGTGTACTACTCGGCGCCGGCAGTCGCCGCCGACGGCACCATCTACTTTGCGACCGGCATCCTGCTGAACACGAGCAGCGGCAGCCTCTATGCCGTCAACCCGGACGGCAGCCTCAAGTGGAAATACGATCTCGAAAACAGCAGCGACGACGACAACATCTGGACCTCCGACAACAACGGCGCCTCGCCCGCGATCGGCGCCGACGGCACGGTCTATCTGGTCGATCACCGCAACGTGGTGTACGCGCTCAACCCGGACGGCAGCCTCAAGTGGAAGCGAAAGGACCCGCTGGAAAGCGACTTCTGGTGGCACGTGGGTCAGAAGACCCCGGCGATCGGTGCGGACGGGACGCTGTACGTGTGCGGGGTCTTGCGGCTGTATGCCCTGGACCCGGACGACGGCTCGATCGTGTGGGAGTCGCAGGAGCTGCGCGGCGGCAACGCCTGCGCCGTGTCGGCGGCCGTGGGGGCCGATGGCACGGTGTATCTCGCCTCCAACGACTGGTTCTACGCCTTCAAGCCCGATGGGGAGCTCAAGTGGCCGCAGCCGTTCCAGATGGATTGGGGCGACGAAAAATCCTTCTCCGCGCCGGCGATCGGGCCGGACGGGACCATCTACTTCGGCGCGGAGGGCACTGCCTACGACCACAGTGGGATCGGACAGCTCTACGCGCTCAATCCCGATGGCACGCTCAAGTGGCGCTACAACGTGCCGGGCTGGCGCCCGATCCGCGCCTCGCCGGTGATCGCTGCGGACGGAACGATCTATGTGACGACCAAGGCGTACTGGGACGCGAACGCGCCCGAACCGCGCCAGCCGGCCTTGTGCCTGGCGCTTGCCCCCGATGGCACCCTCAAGTGGAGCTATGAGATCGCGCCCAGCGAGTGGATACCGGTGCCGCAGGACTCTTATTCCTCACCGGCGATCGGGGCCGACGGGACGATCTATTTCGGCGCCGAAACCGGCTTTCTCTACGCACTCAATCCGGACGGCACCCTCAAGTGGAAGGAGAACTTCTATAACGGCATCAACTGGTCCTCGCCCGCCATCCTGCCCGACGGCACGCTCTACATCGGCGGCATGCGCAGCGATGAGACCACGGTGTGGCTCGGGCGTGTCGCGGCGATCCGCACCGACAGTCCCGGGCTCGCTGCGAGCCCGTGGCCGAAGTTCCGGCGCGACCTCGCCAACGCCGGCCGCGCCGACTGACCGGCAGGCGGGCGGTGCGGCGCCCGCCGCCCCGCCAAGCCGCAGGGCACTCCAGGCGAGGGGTCCGGGTGCGCCGGTGTCCGAATTTGCCCTGGATCAATTGGTGCCGCGCGCCTGCGGCGTATAGTCGCACGTTTGCGGCGGGCGCGAGCGGCCGCACGAACGAAGGGGAACTGGCGATGAGCAAGACGATTCAGCAAAAGATGCACGACGAGCACCGCCGCTGGGCGCGCGACCATTCGGGCTGGCTCGAGGATCTCGACCGCTGGAAGAAGGAACTGCGCGGCGCGCTCAGCGATCTCCTCGAGGTCGAGGACATGCTGCGCGACTACATGGACGCGCTCGATGTCCACGCCGACGCCATCTGGCAGAGCCGCCAGCGCATCCAGGCGCACGAGCTCGTGCTGAGCGCGGAGATCAAGGCCGGGGCGCGCGCCACCGACAAGGCGTACGCCCTGACGCACCGGCGCGTGGCCGCGCAGCACGAGCGCGCTGCCGGGGCGCACACGCGCATCAAGAAGCATCACCACAAGGTGATCGCCGAGGTCGCGCGCCTGCTGCGCCAGGCGCGCGCGGCGATGTGAGGCGCCTCGTGCCCCGCGCCTGCCGCCCGTTCAGCGCACGAGCGGCAGTCCCGCCGGCGGGGGATTGAACGCCGGGCGGTAGACAATATCCGCCGTGCCCCGCCGTAGCGGCACAGGCGATCATGAAAAAGCACGGTGCGGCCGACCCGCGCGGGTCCCCGCGACCATCGGGCCATAAGGAGTCGAGCGCTGCGCCGCAAGGAGGCAAGAAAGCGGCGCCACGCCGCGCGGCGCTGGCGAGCTTTCTCGTCCTTCTGCTCGGTGGCAGCCGCCGCTCTGGGGTTCGCCGGCCGCCGTGCGAGCGGGACCCGGGCGCTCTGCGGCTCCCGGGCGCGGGATCAGTGCGAAGACATCGGTCGTTTCGCGCCACGCGCGACAACCCGCCGTGGCACGCGGCGTATTCCGACACCAACCGCTTCAGCCGGGGTTACGTGGTCTACCAGACCTCGTGGCGCGCGCCGGTGCGGGAGCGGCTCTCGCGCGTGTTCCGAGCGGCACGCGCTATTTTTTCACCCACTCGCCGCTCGGCAGGCGGATGTACTGGCCGGGGGCGGTGCGCTCGATCGCCTTCTTGCCGGCGAGCGCCTCGACCGCCTCGAGCGCGGTGTTGTTGCGCTGCGCGATGCCCTGGTATTCGCTGCGCCGCTTCTTGTTCACCTCGGCTACCAGTGCCTGCACCTCGCCCGAGACATTGGGCGCGACCACGCCCAGATAGCCGTTCGGCTGTTCGCCCACCAGGCCCTGCGCCTTCGCCTGTTCCAGCGTGACCGACCAGGCCGGTGCCGCCCAGCCTGCCCCAACCAGCACACCTGCGAGGAGCAGCAGCGCGCTGCGACGACCGGTACAAAGGGGTGACGTTTTCGCCATGGCGGATGCTCCTGTCGCTAAAATAACCCGCTTTCCTTGCTGAACAGATCCTCGAGCTCCTTCTCCACTTTGACGCGGATCTCGTGCTCGATCTTGACGTTGAGATTGATGGTGATGGGTTTGTCCGGCACGGCGACCTGTACCGTCGGCGTGCAGCCACCCGCCACACACGCCGCTGCCAGCCCGGCCAGGACACGCCGCGCTGCGAGTGTCCTCATGATCGTCACGCTCCCGTTGCGGTTACGCTGCCCAGCATACCATCGGCGCCGTGGGTGAGCCACGCACGCGCCGCGGCCCGTCACGGCTTGCCCGTCGAGCGCTCCAGCACGCGTTTCTCGAGCGCGGCACTGATGTCATCGGCCAGGCGCAGGCTGCGCAGCAGCGTGGGGATGTTGTCGCTCACCTGCAGATTGAGGTTGATCGGCTGCCCGGCGTTCCAGTCCGGATTCCTGCCGCCCATGGCGACCTGCAGCGTGAGATCGCCGTTCTCGGCATAACTCGCGGTGGCCTCGAGCCGGTCGTAGTGATAGTTGCCGAGCGCCTGCTGCACCAGTTGCAGGCTCGGGTTCGACTCCGCCATCGCGCGCGCCGCCTCGTTTGGCCGGTAGCGCACGATGCCGCCCGGCGCGCGGGCGCGCAGCGTGCCGTCGCTGACGGTGATGCCGCTGCGCGTCAGCGCGACCGGCAGACGTCCGTCGAGTGTGCCACTCGCCTCGACCCCGAGCTGGCTTTCGAGCGCGAGCACGCGCGCCAGGTCGAGTTGCTCTATTTCCAGGGCGAAGTCGTTGCGCTCGCGCGTAACCTCGTAGCGCGCGCCGGTCGTTCGCAGCCGCCCACCCAGCAGGCGCAGCCCCGCCTCCTCGACCTCGACCACGGGCGCGGCGAGCGATCCGGCCGCAAGCCGCGCGCGCAACGTCATGTCCGTGACCGTGCCGATGGCGGCGAAATGCGGCTCGATCGCCGGCACGGCGACGCGCAGTGCCACGCCGTCGCTGCGTAGCGCGCCGCGCGCGCCGTCGTAGGTGATGCGGGTGGGCTCCGCCAGCGCCGCCCGGACCTCGGCCACGCTGACATCCGGGGTGTGCAGTTGTTCGAGCACCAGCTCAGCCGGCGCGAGCGCGCACGTGAGCCCGGTCGGCGTGAGCGCCAGCTCGCCGCCCAGCCCGCGCGGTGCGCGCAGCCGTGTGGCGTGGCCGGCCTTGGCGCCGTCGACGCCGCGACCGAACGCGAGC
>CAZVUN010000115.1:0-9645 GCA_964629975.1 uncultured Acidiferrobacteraceae bacterium
TCGGGCAGCGCGAGGTCGATCCAGCTCAGCCGCCCGCGGCGGTCGAGCAGCTCCTGCGCGGTGGCGAGGTCGGCGAACACCAGCCCGTCGAGGCGCGCGCGGTTGCTGTCATCGGTCGGCAGCAGGGCGACGAGGGTGACCTCGGCGACCCGCGTGCCGAGGCGCAACGAGAAGCGCCCGCCGGGCGTGAGCCCGAGGCGTCGCGCGGTCACGTCCGCGAGCGCCACCGTGGCCGGTTCGGTGAGCAGGCGCACGGTGGCGGCGCGGTCGATGCCGGCCAGCTGCGCGCGCATGCCGGCCTCGGCGAACGGATCGATGCCGAGCAGGTGCAGGGTCTCGGCGCCCACCGTGCCGTAACCCTCGAGCACCGGGGCGGAGGCGCGCACGCCGAGCTCGGTGCGCAGGCGCAGGTACACGCGCTCGTCGAGCCCGGTCGGCCCGCCGATGATCTGATGGGTCGCGCGGCCGGCCACCGATTCACTCGACAGCGCGAAGGCGCGCGCCGCCGCATCGTTGGTGAGATCGACCGACACCACCACCGCCACGCCGAGCGCCACGCCGATCACGGTGAGCACGAACTGCCACGGGTGGCGGGCGAAGTGGCGCGCCGCCGCGGCACCGACCAGGGGGCTCACCACACCACCTCGGCGGCGTGCTCGGTGATGCGCCCGTCTTCGAGCGTCAGCACGCGATCGGCGATGCGCGAGACTTCCTTGGAGTGCGTGACGATCACGAGCGTCTTGCCGCGACTGCGCAGCAGGCGCTCGAACAGGTCGAGCACCGCGCGCCCGGTCTCGGCGTCGAGCGTGCCGGTGGGCTCATCGGCCAGCACCAGCAGCGGGTCATGCACCAGGGCGCGCGCGATCGCCACGCGCTGCTGCTCGCCGCCCGACAGCCGGTCGGGAAAGGCGGCGCCACGATCGCGCAGGCCAACCTCATCGAGCAGGCGCGCGCTTGCGGCGCGGGCGCGCGCCGCGTCCCAGCCGTTCAGCTCGAGCGGCAGCAGCAGGTTCTCCTCGACCGACAGGGTCGGGATCAGGTTGTAGAACTGGTAGACGAAGCCGATGTGGCGGCGGCGGAACAGGGTGCGCTCGCGCTCCGCCAGCGCGGTGACGTCGGTGCCGTCGATCAAGATGCGGCCGGCGTCCGGCCGGTCGATGCCGCCGATCAGGTTGAGCAGCGTGGACTTGCCCGAGCCGCTGCGCCCGAGCAGCGCCACGGTTTCACCGGCGCGGATGGCGAGGTCGATCGCGCGCAGCACGGTGCGCGTGCGCTCGCCTTCGGTGTAGGTGCGCGTGAGGCCACGCAGCTCGAGCAGGGGCGGTGCGGACATGCGTGCAGCATAAACGACGCCGCCCTGCCACCCAAGGCACATACCCGCAGCGGGGTCGATGCCGCGCGCCCGGGGGCGTGCGGTCCCTGTATACTGCCGCGCGAGGAGCGACGCATGGACTGGATCGGATACGTGGCCGCCGCCGTGATCGTGGGATTCGTCGTGCTGCAGACGCTGCCGCTGCTGCGGGCGCGGCGCATGCGCGGCGCGCCGGTGCCGGATCTCGCCGGCGTGGCGAGTGCCGCCCAACGCGCGCTGCCGCGCCTGTTGATCTACTTGTGGAGCCCGTCCTGCGGCATGTGCCGCGGCATGACGCCGGTGATCGAGCGGCTCGCGCGCGAGCGGCCGGAGGTCATTGCGGTCAACGTGTGCACGGCCGCCGACCTCGCGCGTCGCCTGGGCGTCATGGCCACGCCGGCACTGGTACTGGTGCGCGACGGTCGTGTCGCGCGGGTGCTGCTCGGCGCGCGTTCCGAGTCGCAGGTCCGCGCGCTGCTCGACTGACGCAGCGCGCCTACGGCAGCACCCGGTAGGGGCGCATCATCTCGTGGTCCTCGTGCTCGAGGATGTGGCAATGCCACACGTACAGCCCGGCCATATCGAAGCGCGCGATCACGCGCGTGACCTCGCCCGGGTACATGATGACGGTGTCCTTCCAGCCGCGCTCCTCGGGCAGCGCCGGCACGCGCGGACCGGTGAGCTTGAGGCTCGCCGGCTTGCCGGGTGCAAACTGTTCGGTATCGAACCGCTGCCGGTCGAGCACCTGGAAGAACACCAGGTGCAGGTGCACCGGGTGCGCGTCGGGTGTGGCGTTGACGATCGACCAGACTTCCGTATCGCCGCGTTTCGGCGTCTCGGTGATCGGTGCGTCCCAGCCGAGGGGTCCGTCCTGCACCGTGCCGAGCAGCGGCTTGACGCGCCTGAATTCGTCCTCGCCTTCGGCCAGCAGCAGCGAACGTACGCGTGCGCCCTTGGCCGGCAGTGGCGTGATCGGCACGCGCAAGGCCGCCGGCAGGCGCGTATCCGGGATGGGCGATTTTTTCCTGGCGACGCGAAACGCCATCACCTGCCCGGTGGTGTCCGGATCGACCGGGTCGCCGTTGGGAAACGGCGTCGGCGCGTCGTTGCGCAGGATGAGGGTCTGGCCGGCGAGCGCCGGGTCGGCGAAATCGACCAGCACGTCGGCGCGTTCCGCCGGCGCGAGCAGCAGCTGTTTGCGCGCCAGCGGTGTGTTGAGCAGGCCGCCGTCGCTGCCGATCTGATAAACGGTCTGACCACTGCCAAGTGTCAGGCGGTAGAAGCGCGAGTTCGAGCCGTTCAGCATGCGAAAGCGGTACTTGCGCGGTTCGACCTCGAGCACCGGCCAGACCTTGCCGTTCACCAGGATCATGTCACCGAACACCTCCGGCTCGATCGAGGGGCTCACGGCGCCGGTCACCGGATCCCGCGGCACCGGGTTGTCCCGGGTCCGGTCGCTGGGTTGCTGCGCGCCGCGCGCCTCATGCGCGCTCGTTGAGGCCGTGTAGTGCAGCGATCCGTCGCGTCTGAATGAGCGATCCTGAATGACGAGCGGGATGTCATAGGCGGCGGCGGGCAGCAGACCGTCGCGCTGCAGGCGGTCTTCGTTGTCATCGCGCACGATGTACAGCCCCGCCAGGCCGGCATAGACGTTGAGACGCGTGATCCCCATGGCGTGGTCGTGGTACCAGAGGGTCGCGGCCTCCTGCGCATTCGGGTAGTCGTACACCTCGCGCGACCAGTGCGGGCCTTTTTCCTTGAAGCCGGGTGTGAACCACGCCTCGGGATAGCCGTCGCTGTGATCCGGCACGTGCCCGCCGTGCAGGTGCACGACGGTGCGCACGAACGGGCGGCAGTGCGAGTGCTGTTGCTTGGCGTCCGGGCCGCAGTGCACCGTGGTGTCGACCGGCAGCAGGTGCTGCGCGGGCAGCGCGCTGTCCCAGCGCACCTTCACCGGTTTGCCGGGCGCGGCGGTGTTCGCCGGCAGCGTCGAGCGCGCGATGATCGTTGGTCCCGGATAGGTGGCCTTGCCACCGGCCACGCCGTAGGCCCACACCGTGGTGAGCAGTGGCTTGCGCGTGTCGGGATCGATGAGCCCGAGGTCCTGCTGCACCGCCTGCATGCGGATGTGGTAGTACTCGGTGCCGGGGTGGGTGGTCGTGTCCGGGCGCGCCACGTTGTCGAACGGATTGGGCAGGGCGTTGACGAACTTCGGCTGGCGCTTGGCGTCGAGCAACCCGCCCGCCGGCACGCTGGTCGTCGATCCGGGCGGCGTGCACGCGCCGAGCAGCAACGTGCTCGCGAGCGTAGCCAGGACGATGCCGGGGGTGTGTCGTTGCATGGGTGTGGACTCCGCCGTCGGTTCGCTGCTGACGCTACCGCAATTCGGCAAGCGCTGCCAGCGGCGGGCGCGTCTCAGGCGCGGGCCGCGTGCGTCTGCATCAGCTCCTGAGCGTTGCGGTAGGCGATGCGCTCGGCCACGTCGGGTGGCAGCTGCAGCAGCCACTTGCGAATGTCGCCGAGCATGTAGCGGAAGTAGTACCAGGCGACGCTGGTGTAGGTACCGGTGCCGACCATGAAGCGCTGCGGGAAGCGCATGAACAGGTCGCGCCACAGCGGATCGAGCACCCCGTCCGGTGCGACCGCATGGCGCGACAGGTCGATCCACAGCGTCGGGTAGCGACGCAGCAACGCCTCGATCGTGTCGACGCCCGCCGAGGTGCCGGCCGGCGCCCACAGTACGCGCAGCCCCGGTTCGAGCGTGAACAGTTCGTGAATGGTGCCGACGTCCGAGCGTGACGCGATCAGCAGGCCGGTGCGCGCCACCAGCGTCACCAGTTCCTTCACCAGCGGCGTGCGCGCCTGCTCCGGGGTGACGTTGAATTCCCCGATACCGCGATACTCGCCGCTGCGCAGCGCCGCCTGCACGTACGCCACCACCTCGGGGTCCTGGAACCAGGTGAAATGATCCGCGCGCGTGCGCAGCGGCGTGAGCAGGGGATAGAGGCGGTTGCGGTCGGCGCCCGTGAGGCGCTCGGTGCCCTCGTTCGGCACGCTCGTCACCAGGGCGCCGATCACATTGTGGCGCGCGAGCCCCTTGGTGATGGCATTGACGGTGTACACGCGCCAGGCCTCATCGTTGTATTGCAGCTGCACGTCGAAGATCGGCGGCTGCGGCGTGTCCTGCGGCCACAGCGCAATGACCAGCAGGATCGCCGGCAACGCCACGAACGGCGAGGCCAGCCAGAAGCGCAATTTGTCGTGCCAGGGACGTGAACGGTCCGACATGTTGGCCGACGGCGAGGTTGTGGGTCCTCTTTCTTATATACGCCGTCGTGTCCTGACCGTCCAGCCGCCGCCGCTAACCACGCAAAGAATGGGGGAAGGTGGTGGGCGACCACCTTCCCCCGCAGCGGGCACGCCCGCGCCCGCGGATGGCGAGATGCGCGCCTAGTCGTCGCGCTCTCTATCCTTGTCCTTTTCCTTCTTCTTGTCGTCTTCTTCCTTCTTGCAGGCGTCGCCCTCGGTCTTGAAGCGGTTGGAGGTGCCCTGGAAGGGCGTCCCGCTGGCGAGCGTGCCGCTGCAGCTGAGGGTCTGGTCACCGCACAGCAGGCGCAGGTCCTTGGTCTCGAAGCGCGCGAGCGTATCGAGGTAGCCGTCACGGTTGAAGTCGCCGGCCTCGAGCTTCTCCGGCCTTGCGCCGCCGCGCCCGCACTTGACCGAGGCGACCTCGACGCTCGCCATGTTGGCGTAGAAGCGCACCGGGGTGTCGTCCTTGTTCTTCGGGTTGATCGTCTTCGGCACCCAGATCATCACCTGATCGACCGGGCCCGGTGCGGCGCCGCTGCCGCTGAGCGCGAGCTGCACGGTCGGCTCGTCCGGGTCCTGGCTCGTCACGGCCACGCAGCCGCTGTCGCTCCCGGGGGCGTTCGGCACATAGGTCACGGACAGCGTCTGGCTGGCGCCGGCGGCGATGCTGAACGGCGTGGCCGGTGCGGTCACGCTGAACTCGCTGCTGGTGCCCGCGCACAGCGTCACGCCGCTTACCGACAGCGCCACGCTGCCCACGTTCTCGATGCGCGCGGTGAGCGTGGCGCGGCCGCCGACGCTCACGGTGCCGAAGTCGAGCGCCGCCGGATTGAGGTTGATGTCCGCGACGCCCGGCAGGGCGCCGCTGCCGGCGAGGGCAACGGACACGCTGGCCGTGTCCGGGTCGTTGCTCCCGATGACGAGCGTGCCGTTGTCGCTGCCGGTGTTGGCCGGCGCGTAGCTGACCGACACGCTCTGGCTCGTCCCGGCGGCGATGCTGAACGGCGTGGCCGGTGCGCTCACGCCGAACTCGCTGCTGCTGCCGGCGCCGAGCGCAATGCTGGTAACGCTGAGCGGCGCCGCCCCGCTGTTGGCGATCGTCACGGTGCGCGTGGCGCTGCCGCCGACCACCACCGTGGCGAAGTCGATGCTGCCTGGCGTCACGCCGATGTTCGGCACCGGTACGGCATTGCCGCTGGCGCTCACGTTGAGCTGCACCGACGCCTCATCCGGGTCATTGCTCGCCAGCACCAGACAGCCGCTGTCGGTGCCGGTGTTGGTCGGCGCGTAGCTGATCGTGAGCGTGGCGTTGGCACCGGCGGCGACATTGAGCGGCGCGGCCGGGGACCAGGTGAACTCGGTGCTGGTGCCGGCGCAGCGGCTGATGCTGCTCACGTTGAGCGCGGCATTGCCGAGGTTCTGCACCTGGGCGGTGAGCGCAGCCGACGCCCCGACCGTGACACCGCCGAAGCTGAGCGCGCTGGGCGCGAGGTTGATATCGGGGGCGGCCGGCGGCGCGACCACGCAGTCGCTGTCGCTCTGGTCGTACAGCGCGTCGCCGTCGTTGTCCAGGCCGATCGCGGTGCCGGCGCGCTGCTCGGCGCCGGCGGCATTGCACGGATCGGTCGGTTTGTTGGGATGCGCCGTGTCCGGGGTGAAGTAGAACGGCGGCTTGATGTTCTCCCCGACCACGGTGAACGCGCGCGGATTGGAGTCGTTGTGGCAATCGCGGCACACGGTAACGCCGCGGTTGTCATGGTGCTGGCGCAGGCCCGCCGCCACGACGCGATTGTTCGCAGCCGGCTCGGCGCGCCCGTGGCAGCCGATGCACGACAGCGGTTGCAGGCCGTTGCCGCCGACCGCGGAGCCGAGCAGCACCGGGAAGCGGCCGGCGGCCTGGTGGCAGGCGTTGCAGTCGCCGTTCAGCATGGTATTGCGGTGCACGTCGTGCAGGTTGCTCCAGGTCGCACCGTCTTTCGGCGACACGTAGTTCGAGGCGCGGAAGTCGCCGTGGCAGGTGGCGCAGTTTCCGCTGGTGCGATTGGTCGAGTACTGCTCGTAGGCGGACGCGGTGGTCGACCACAGCGCTAGCCCGAGCACGAGGCCGGGCAGGCACATTAGAGCGATGATGCGTTGCAGCATGGCAGTTCGCCTCCTGTTTCGTGTTGCTTCTTGTTGCGGCGCGCAGCCGGGTGGCGGATGACCATGGCGGCCCCGGGGGGAATCGCCATGCTCCGCGCGCCGGGCGGCGCGGGGAGCGGAGGGTGAAGCGTGATCCCTCTCGCGGTGGCGGGTCGCCGGCGAACGAAGGATGCGGTAGTGGGATGCGACGTGTCGCCGAACCTCTCGCCGCGCGCAGCATCTCGCCGCGCCAATCGATTGACAATACCCGGAGCAGCGCTAGTGGACCGTCGCGACGAAGTTGCCGATGAGTGGCGCCAATGACCGCGCAGCCTCGTAGGCGATGCCGTCGCCGCACATGACAGCTGCGTTACCGGTGCGCGCGCAGGAACGATCGCAGGAAGCGTGCCGTGTGTGATGCGCCGGGTGCGCGCACCAGCTGCTCGGGCGTGCCCTGCGCGACGATGCGTCCGCCGCCCGCGCCGCCTTCCGGACCGAGATCGATGATCCAGTCGGCCTCGGCGATCACATCGAGGTTGTGCTCGATCACGACCACGCTGTTGCCGGCATCGACCAGGCGGTGCAGTACATCGATCAGACGCGCGACGTCGGCCATGTGCAGACCGACCGTGGGTTCATCGAGCACATATAAGGTAGGGCGCGCCCCGGCCGCCGCGGCGCCACCGGCCGCGGGCTGCCCCCGCGAGCGGGCCTTGGTCAGCTCAGTGACGAGCTTGATGCGCTGCGCCTCGCCGCCCGACAGCGTCGGGCTCGCCTGACCGAGGGTGAGGTAGCCGAGCCCCACGTCCTGCAGCAGGCGCAGGGCGTGATGGACGGCCGCATGCGCGGCAAAGAGCGCGGTGGCCTCATCGACGCTCATGCGCAGCACCTCGGCGATGCTGCGTCCGTTGTACAGCACCGCCAGCGTTTCGGCGTTGAAGCGCGCCCCGTTGCACGCCTCGCACGGCACCAGCACGTCCGGCAGGAAGCTCATCTCCACGGTCTTCACCCCCTGACCCTCGCACGCGGCACAGCGTCCCCCGGCGACATTGAACGAGAAGCGTGCCGGGCCGTAGCCGCGCAGTCGTGCCTCCGGGGTGGCGGCGTACAGGCGGCGGATGTCGTCCCAGAAGCCGACATAAGTCGCCGGGCAGGAACGCGGGGTCTTGCCGATCGGGGTCTGATCGACCTCGAGCACGCGCGCGATGTGCGCGATACCGTCGAGGCGCGTGCAGCCCTTCAGCCGCAGGCGCGCGCCACGGGCCTGCAGGGCGTGCTGGGCGTTGGCGTGCAGCACGTCGCGCACCAGCGTCGACTTGCCGGAGCCCGATACCCCGGTGACGCAGATCAGGCGCCCGAGCGGGAAGGCGACGCGCAGGTTCTTGAGGTTGTTGAGCGTTGCGCCGGCGACCTCGATGGCCGGGGCGCCGCCTGCGAGCGGCCGGCGCGCGCGCAGCGGATGGCGCAGCGGCGCGCGCAGGTAGCGCCCGGTGAGCGACTCGGCACTGCGCGTCACCTGCGCGACCGATCCGGACGCGACGATGCGCCCGCCGTGCACGCCGGCGCCGGGGCCGATGTCGATCACGTGCTCGGCGGCGCGGATGGTGTCCTCGTCGTGCTCGACCACCACCACGGTGTTGCCCTTGGCCTTGAGCTTCTTGAGCGTGGCGAGCAGCCTGCGGTTGTCACGCGCGTGCAGGCCGATGGTCGGCTCATCGAGGATGTAGCACACCCCGCGCAGGTTCGAGCCGAGCTGCGCCGCGAGGCGGATGCGCTGCGCCTCGCCACCCGAGAGCGTCGGGGCGGCGCGGTCGAGCGCCAGGTAGTCGAGCCCGACCTCCTTGAGGAAGCGCAGGCGCGTGAGGATCTCCGGCAGGATGTCGCGCGCGATCGCCGCCTCGCGCCCGCGCAGCGTGAGCCCGCGGAAGAATGCCTCGGCCGCCACCACCGTGCGGCGCGCGAGCGCATCGATCGACAGGCCGCGAAAGCGCACCGCACGCGCCACCGGATTGAGGCGCGCCCCGTCACACGCCGGACAGACCGGCGCCTCGCCCTCCCACCACGCGTTCCACCAGATCTCCTCGCCACTTTGCTCGGCGTCGAAGCCCTCGAGCGCGAGCCCGGTGCCGTAGCAGCGCGGGCACCAGCCGTGCTTGGAGTTGTACGAGAACAGGCGCGGGTCGAGTTCCGGAAAGCTCGTGCCGCAGCCCGGGCAGGCGCGGCGCGTGGAGAAGGTCTCGGCGGGCGCACCCGCGCCGCAGCGCACCTCGCCCGCGACCTGCACCACCCCCTTGCCGAGCGCGAGCGCCTCGTCGAGCGCGCGGCGCAGCGCACGCTCGGTGCGTGCCGACACCGCAACGGTCGCGACCGGCAGCTCGATGTCGTGCTCCTGGAAGCGCGACAGCCGCGGCCAGTCATCGGTCGGCACGAGCACGCCGTCGACGCGCAGGCGGGCGAAGCCCTTGGTGCGCGCCCAGCGCGCCAGATCGGTGTACAGGCCCTTGCGCGCCACGACGAGCGGCGCGAGCAGCGTCACGCGCTGGCCGCGATAGGCGCGCAGGATGCGTGCGGCGATCGTCTCCGCGGTCTGCGGCTCGATCGGCACGTCGCACGCCGGGCAGTACGGGGTGCCGAGCTTGAGGTAGAGCAGGCGCAGGAAGTGATAGATCTCGGTGAGGGTCGCGACCGTGCTCTTGCGCCCGCCGCGGCTGGTGCGCTGCTCGATCGCCACGGTCGGCGGGATGCCGGACACCGCGTCCACGTCGGCGCGCGCCGCCGGCTGCACGAACTGGCGCGCGTAGGCGTTGAGCGATTCGAGGTAGCGGCGCTGGCCCTCGGCGAACAGGATGTCGAAGGCGAGCGTG
>CAZVUN010000116.1:0-9247 GCA_964629975.1 uncultured Acidiferrobacteraceae bacterium
GTCCAGGGCCGCGCGGGACGGGCGCCCTGCCCGCGGACTACGAGCCGGCCTGGATCGATTCGCCGCAGTGCACGACGTGCGATGAGTGCATCAACATCAACCCGCGCATCTTCGCCTACGACGCCAACAAGCATGCGTACATCAAGGACCCGCGCGGCGGACCGTACAAGGACATCGTGCGCGCGGCGGAGAAGTGCACCGCCGGCGTGATCCACCCCGGCACGCCGTTCGATCTCAGCGAACCGGGGCTGGAAGGCCTGAAGAAGCGCGCCGCCAAGTACCACTGATGCCGTGGCGATGCTGAGGCTGCTGCGCAGGAGCTTCGCCCACGGCATCCACCCGCCGGGGCACAAGGACACCGCCGAGCGTGCCATCCGGCGCTTCCCGTTCGCCCCGCGCCTGTGGGTGCCGCTCGCCCAGCACATCGGCAAACCGGCCATCCCGCTCGTGCATCCACGGCAGGAAGTGGTGCGCGGCGAGCCGATCGCGCGCGCGGACGGCTTCCTGTCCGTGCCGATGCACGCGCCGGCCACCGGCATCGTCGAGGCGATCGATGCGCTGCTCGACGCGCGCGGGGCGAAGAGCCCGGCGATCGTGATCCGCCCCTACCCGGGCGACGATCAGCGCGTGCGCTACGGCGCCCGGCGCGATGTGCAGGCGCTTGCCCACGATGAATTGATCCAGGCCATCCAGGACACGGGCCTCGTCGGCCTGGGCGGCGCCGCCTTCCCGACCCACGCGAAGCTCAGTGTGCCGCCGGGGCAGCGCATTCACACGCTCGTGGTCAACGGCTGCGAGTGCGAGCCGTATCTCACCAACGACGAGCGTGTGATGGTCGAGTGGGTCGATGATCTGCTCGGCGGCATCGACATCGCCCTGCGGGCGTGCGGCGCGGCGCGCGCGATCATCGGCGTCGAGGACAACAAGCCGCGCGCCATCGCCGCGCTGCGGGCGCACCTGCGCGCCCACCCGCGCGTGACGGTGGAACCGGTCGCGACCAAGTATCCGCAGGGCGCGGAGAAGCTGCTCATCAAGACGCTGCTCGGGTGCGAGGTGCCGTCCAAGGGCTTTCCCTACCAGGTCGGCGTGGTGGTACAGAACATCGCCACCCTCGCCGAGCTCGGCCAGCTGCTGCCGCGCCGGCAGGGCCTGATCGAGCGCGTCATGACCATCACCGGGGACGTCGCGCGCCCCGGCAACTACCTGGTGCCGCTCGGCACGCCGCTCGCCTACGTGCTCGCGCAGGCCGGTTTCCACGGCGGCGCCGGGGAAGTGATTCTGGGCGGGCCCATGATGGGCAATACCGTCGCCTCGCTCGACATCCCCGTCACCAAGGGCGTCTCGGGCATCCTGGCGCTCGGGCCGGAGCACCTGCGCGCCCACGCCGCGAAGAGCTACCCGTGCATCTCCTGCGGCGAGTGCCTGCGGGCCTGCCCGATGCATCTCAATCCCGCGCGCCTCGGGCTGCTGGCCGCCAAGCGCGAGTATCGGGTGATGGCCGAACGCTACCATCTCGATGACTGTTTCGAGTGCGGCTGCTGCACCTACGTGTGCCCGGCCAATATTCCGCTGGTACAGTACTTCCGCATCGCCAAGCAGATGAACCGCGAGATGAAGGCCGCCTGACATGGCCGAGCCGACCCCGCAGCTCGAACTGCGCAGCGGCCCGCACCTGCACGCCCCGCGCAGTGTCGAGCAGATCATGCGCAACGTGGTGTACGCGCTCCTGCCGGTGTGCGCCTTCGGCATCTACGCCTTCGGCCTGTCGGCGGCGCTGCTGATCGCGGTCGTGACCTTGAGCTGCCTCGGCACCGAGCAGCTCTGCAACCGCCTCGCCGGACGCGCCGGCACGCTCGGCGACTGCAGCGCCACCATCACCGGCATCCTGCTCGCGCTCACCCTGCCGCCCGGGTTTCCGCTGTGGATGGGGGCGGTGAGCGGCGTCATCGCCATCGCGCTCGGCAAGGCGCTGTTCGGCGGGCTCGGCTGCAACGTGTTCAACCCGGCGCTGGTCGGGCGCGCCTTCGCGCAGGCCGCCTTCCCCGTGGCGATCACCAGCTGGACGCCGCCGTTTCTGGAGGGCCGCTTCCTGCACGTCATTCCCTCGACGCTCGCCTTGCCGCTGATGATGCCGGGACCGGAGCGCATCTGGGCCGGCATCCCGATCGACGCGGTGAGCGGCGCCACCCCGATCGCGGCACAGAAGTTCGACCAGACCGCCACCGCCTACCTCGACCTGCTGCTCGGCCTGACGCCGGGCTCGCTCGGCGAGACGCCGGCGCTGCTGATTCTCGTGTGCGGCGCGTACCTCGCACTGCGGCGCATGCTCGACTGGCGCATCCCCGCCGCCGTGCTGATCGCGGCGGCGCTCGTCACCTGGGTGTTCCATGCCTACGATCCGGCGCGCTTCCCGACGCCGCTGTTCATGCTGCTGTCGGGCGGGCTCATGCTGGGCGCGGTGTTCATGGCGACCGACATGGTCGGCTCGCCGGTGACGCCGCTCGGGGTGTGGCTGTACGGCGCGCTGATCGGTGCGGTCACCATCCTGATCCGGCTGTTCGGCGCCCTGCCCGAGGGCGTCATGTACGCCATCCTGCTCGGCAATGCCGCCACCCCGCTGATCGAAGCAGTCACGCAACCGCGCGTCTACGGCACCACGCGCAGGCAGGCGAAGCCATGAGTGCCGCGGCCGCCCCGCCCGTGTCGGCACGCCACATGATCGCGGTGCTCGGCAGCGTGGCGTTCATCGCCGGCGTGCTGGTGGTCACGGCCTACGAGCTCGCGCGGCCCCGCATCCAGCAGAACCGCGCCATCGCGCTGGAGCGCGCCATCGCCCGGGTCTATCCGAGCGCCGCGACGCGCCGCACCTTCCTCCTCACCGAGCAGGGGCTGGTGCGCCGCGACGATCCGGCCCCGTCCGGGCAGGTGGTCTACAGCGTGTTCGACGCCCACGGACGCTTCCTCGGCATCGCGGCCGAGGCCGCGGCGCGCGGCTATCAGGACGTGGTGCGCCTGCTGTATGCCTATTCCCCGGCCTGCCAGTGCATCACCGGCATTCACGTGCTGCGCAACAACGATACCCCCGGCATCGGCGACAAGATCGCGAAGGACGCGAAGTTCCTGGAGAACTTCCGCGCGCTCGACGCGCGCCTCGATGAGCGCCAGCAGGCGCTGCGCCATGCGATCGTGACCGTCAAGCACGGGGCCAAGACCGAGGCCTGGCAGATCGACGCCATCTCCGGCGCCACCATCACCTCCAAGGCCGTGGGGCGCGCGCTCAACGACAGCGCCCAGGCGCTGCTGCCACGGGTGGCGGCGAGACTCGGCGAACTCAGCGCACCGGAGCCCCGGCCATGACCGCGCGCGAGAAGAAGCCGCCGCCGCTCAACGTCGATACCTTCCTGTCGGGCGTGTGGCGCGAGAACCCGGTGCTCGTCATGCTGCTCGGCATGTGCCCGACGCTGGCGGTGACCAACAGCGCGCTGAACGCGCTCGCCATGGGCGCGGCCACCACCTTCGTGCTGATCGGCTCGGGCGCGCTGGTGTCGCTGCTGCGCCGCCTGGTACCGGGCACGGTGCGCATCGCCACCTACATCGTCATCATCGCGGCGTTCGTCACCGTGGTCGACTACGCGATCCAGGGCATCAGCCTCGCGCTGTACGAGGCGCTCGGCGCCTTCATCCAGCTGATCGTCGTCAACTGCATCATCCTCGGGCGCGCCGAGGCCTACGCCTCCAAGCGCCCGGTGGCGCACGCCATCGTCAACGCCGCCGGCGTCGGCCTCGGGTTCCTGCTCGGGCTGCTGCTGCTCGGCAGCGTGCGCGAGGTCCTCGGCGCGGGCACGCTGTTCGGCGTGCCGCTGTTCGGGCCTGACTTCCAGCCGTGGGTCGTCATGCTGCTGCCGCCGGGCGGCTTCTTCGTGCTCGGCATGTGGCTGCTCCTCTTCAGCTGGCTGCGCGAGCGCCCGCGCAAACCGAGCGCCGCGCGCGAGGAGGCCCATGGGCACTGAACCGCTCGCCGCCATCGCGCTCAACGCGCTGCTGGTGAACAACTTCGTGTTCAGCCTGTTCCTCGGGCTGTGCCCGTTCCTCGGCGTGTCCGGCAAGCTCAACACCGCGGCCTCGATGGGCGCGGCCACCACCCTGGTGATGCTGGTAAGCTCGCTGTGCGCCTTCGCCATCAACGGGGTGCTGGTCGCGGTCGGGCTCGAGTTCCTGCGCCTCATCTGCTACATCGCGGTGATCGCCTCGGCGGTGCAGCTGGTGGAGATGGGCATGAAGAAGTTCAGCCCCGCGCTGTTCCGCGCGCTCGGCATCTATCTGCCGCTCATCACCACCAACTGCGCGGTGCTGGGCGTGGCGCTGTTCCAGACCAGCAAGGACTACAGCCTCGTGCAGAGCGCGGTGTACAGCACCTCGGCCGGGGCGGGCTTTGCGCTGGCGCTCGTGCTCATGGCCGGACTGCGCGAGCGCCTGGCGCTCGCCGACGTGCCGAAGGTCACGCAGGGCGCGGCCCTCACGCTGATGCTGGCCGGCATCCTGTCGCTCGCGTTCATGGGCTTTGCCGGGCTCGGGGGCGGCGAATGATCCGCCAGCTGCTGCTCGGCGTGATCATCATCTTCGCCGCCCTCGCCGGCTGGCTCGCGGTGCAGCGGCTCGCGCGGCGCTGCGCCGCGCGCCATCCCGAGCTCGGTCCGGCGCGCGAGGAGTGTGCCGGCGGCTGCGCGGGTCACGGCTGCGTCGAGAAGCAAACGGCGTGCGCGCGCGAGCTGGATTCTTGACACTTGACCGCTCGCCGCGGTCGGGTTCAGTGTAGCAACCGTCGTCGCCAACAGGGGGCCGCATGCGTGAGTACGTAGTCGGGTTCGAGTCGCTGGGGATGGGGGACGTCGCGCGCGTCGGCGGCAAGAACGCCTCGCTCGGCGAGATGATCAGGAATCTCGCGGACAGCAACGTGCGCGTGCCCGGCGGCTTCGCCACCACGGCCGAGGCGTTTCGCGAGTTCATCGCGCACGAGGGCCTGGACGAGCGCATTCACGCCGCGCTCGCGCAGCTCAACGTCGATGATGTCACCGCGCTCGCCCGCACCGGCGCCCAGATCCGCAGCTGGGTCGTGGCCACACCCTTTCCCAAGGCCCTCGAACAGGCGGTCGCGCAGGCGTACCGCAAGCTCGAGCAGTCCGCCGGGCATGCGCTCGCCGTGGCGGTGCGCTCCTCGGCCACCGCCGAGGACCTGCCGGAGGCCTCCTTCGCCGGCCAGCAGGAGACCTACCTCAACGTGCGCGGGCTGCCGGCGGTGCTCACCGCCATCAAGCACGTGTTCGCCTCGCTCTACAACGACCGCGCCATCGCCTACCGCGTGCACCATGGCTTCGATCACCGCCACGTGGCGCTGTCGGCCGGCGTGCAGCGCATGGTGCGCTCGGATCTGGGCGCGAGCGGCGTGATGTTCACGCTCGACACCGAGAGCGGTTTCCGCGACGTGGTGTTCATCACCGCCTCCTACGGGCTGGGCGAGACCGTGGTGCAGGGCGCGGTCAATCCCGATGAGTTCTACGTGTTCAAGCCGACGCTCGCGCAAGGTCGCCCGGCGATCGTGCGCCGCAACCGCGGCACCAAGGCGATCAAGATGGTCTACAGCGGCGACGACGCGCATGCGCGCACCACCGCCACGATCGAGGTGCCGCCGGCGGATCGCCTGCGCTTCTGCCTCAGCGATGCGCAGGTCGAGGAACTCGCGCGCTACGCGGTCAGCATCGAGAAGCACTACCAGCGCCCGATGGACATCGAGTGGGCGCTCGATGGCGAGGAAGGCAAGCTCTACATCCTGCAGGCGCGCCCCGAGACCGTAAAGAGCCGCGCCAACGGTCAGGAGATCGAGCGCTACGAGCTCGTGCAGCGCGCCGCCGTGCTCGCCAGCGGGCGCGCCATCGGCCAGCGCATCGGCGCCGGGCGCGCACGCGTCATCCTGAACGTTGCCGACATGGCCAAGGTGCAGCCGGGCGACGTGCTGGTCACGGACATGACGGACCCCGACTGGGAGCCGATCATGAAACGCGCCGCCGCCATCGTCACCAACCGCGGCGGGCGCACCTGCCACGCCGCCATCATCGCGCGCGAGCTCGGCATTCCGGCGGTGGTCGGTTGCGGCAATGCGACCGAACGGGTGCCGGACGGCCAGGACGTCACGGTGTCGTGTGCCGAGGGCGACACCGGCTTCATCTACCCGGGGCGGCTGGCATTCAAGGTATCGCGCACCAGCGCCGGTGCCATGCCCAAGCTGCCGACCAAGATCATGATGAACGTCGGCAACCCGGACCGCGCCTTTGCCTTCGCCATGATCCCGAACGAGGGGGTGGGGCTGGCGCGCCTGGAGTTCGTCATCAACAACATGATCGGCGTGCACCCGATGGCGCTGCTCGAATTCGACAGCCTGCCGCCGGAGCTGCAGGCGCGCATCCGCGAGAGAAGCGCGGGCTACGCCGATCCGGTCAGCTTCTACGTGGAGAAGCTCGCCGAGGGCATCAGCACCATTGCCGCCGCCTTCTATCCCAAACCGGTAATCGTGCGGCTGTCGGATTTCAAGTCGAACGAATACGCCAACCTGCTGGCGGGCGATCGCTACGAGCCGCATGAGGAGAACCCCATGATCGGCTTTCGCGGGGCGGCCCGCTATGTGTCAGAACGCTTCCGGCCGTGCTTCGAGCTCGAGTGTCGCGCGGTGAAGAAGGTGCGTGACACGATGGGCCTCACCAACGTCGAGGTCATGATCCCGTTCACGCGCACCGTCGCCGAGGCGGCGGCGGTGGTGAAACTGCTCGCCGACAACGGCCTCAAGCGCGGCGTCAACGGACTGCGCGTCATCATGATGTGCGAGATCCCGTCGAACGCCGTGCTGGCGGATGAATTCCTGCAGCACTTCGACGGCTTTTCGATCGGCTCGAACGATCTGACGCAGCTCACGCTCGGGCTCGACCGCGACTCGGCGCTGGTCGCCGCGGCGTTCGACGAGCGCGACGCGGCGGTCAAGAAGCTGCTGCGCATGGCGATCCAGGCCTGCCGCAAGCACGGCAAGTACATCGGCATCTGCGGGCAGGGCCCGTCCGATCACCCGGACCTGGCGGCGTGGCTGCTCGCCGAAGGCATCGGCAGCCTGTCGCTCAACCCGGACACCGTGATGGCGACCTGGCTGCGACTCGCCGAGGTCACCGCGGCCGCCACTGCCGGGTCGCAATCGGCGGCGGCTACGCAGTGAGTCGCGTCTGCCCGCCGACGCCCGGCCTTTGACCGGGCGGCGCGAATCGTCTAGCGTTGTCGGCAAGCGCGCCGGGAAGCGCGCCGCGTCGCGATGAGCCGCCAGCAGAAGACACCCGAAATCTTCGTGTCGATGCCGCACCCGTGCAGCTACCTGCCCGGGCGCATCGCCACCACGCTGTTCGTCGACCCGCGCGAGCCGCTCGATGCCGAGAAGTTCGCACATTTCATGCGCATCGGCTTTCGGCGCAGCGGCGATCTGGTCTACCGCCCGCACTGTCGCGAGTGCCAGGAATGTGTGCCGGTACGCATCCCGGTGGCGCGTTTCACGCCGAACCGCGCACAGCGGCGTGTGTGGCGGCGCAACCGCGACCTGCACGTGCAGCCCTGTCCCGCCATCTTCAAGGCGGAGCACTTCGAGCTCTACCAGCGCTACCAGCACGCGCGCCATCCGGGCGGCGGCATGGACGATCCGGACCCGCAGAAATACATCGCCTTCCTCGCCAGCCGCCAGATCGAGACCGTGTTCTACGAGATGCACCTGGCGCGGCAGCTGCTCGCGGTGGCGGTGGTCGATCACCTGCCGGACGGTCTGAGCGCGGTCTACACCTTCTACGATCCGCAGCAGGCGGCGCGCAGCCTCGGCACCTACGCCATCCTGTGGCAGGTCGAGCAGGCGCGCGCACTGCGCCTGCCGTGGGTGTACCTCGGCTACTGGATCGCCACCAGCCCCAAGATGGCCTACAAGTCGGCTTTCCGCCCGCTCGAGGCCTACGTCCACAGCCACTGGGTCACGCTCACCCGCTAGGACGCTGACGGCGGCAAGCATCGCGCAGCGCCCGGCGCGCGGGTGGTGCACATGCCGGCCGCTTCGTGGCCTTCCGGCGCTCGCGCGGCGAAGCGCTGTCTTGGCCTTCCCGGGGCGCAATGCGTGCCTCCGGGTCGCGCACCCGGGCTGCGGACCGGCCCGATTGCAGGGAGGCAGGAGTCAGGTAACGCGGGGCGCAGTTGCCGCGCGCACCCTCGACCCTGACGGCGTCACATTCTCGTCACCCCCCACGCCTAGCATGACAGCCGGGTGACTCGTATTTCCGCAATTTCGCCGGAATTCCCCGCAGGAGGGCCTGGCATGCGCATTGCTACGTCTCTAGCCGAACAGGGCATTTCCATGACGGGCGAGGGAGGACCGATGCTCAGTTACCTCTATCGGCTGGTGCACAGCTTCAAGCGCGAACACGGGTGCGAGCCCAACCGCGTCTACCTGAACGAGGGACACTACCGGCAGCTGGCCGACAGCCTTCCCGGGATGAAAAGCGACGACGAAATCGCGCGCTTCCTGGCGATGGAAATCGTCATCGCGAGCGAGCTGCTGCACCCGGACGTGGCACTGATCACCACCGCCCCGCGCGCCGCCTTGCGCGCCTGACGACCCGCTGCGCCTTCGCCCACGGCAGCGCGCTTTACGCCCGCGCGCGAGTGCGGCATCATACGCGCCCCAATTTCCGCACCTGCCCGCGGAAACATTCGTACAGGCGCGTTACCGAGGTCAATCTTGGCGAAAGAAGAAGGACTGGAAATGGAGGGGACCGTGATCGACACGCTCCCCAATACGCTGTTTCGCGTGAAGCTCGACAACGGCCATGTGGTCACTGCCCACATCTCGGGCAAGATGCGCAAGCACTACATCCGCATCCTGACCGGCGACCGCGTCAACGTACAGCTCACCCCCTACGACCTCACCAAGGGCCGCATCGTCTTTCGCGCGCGCTGACGGGCGCGCCACCGGCAGCGCGCCGGTATTCCGGCCTTTGACCTGGATGCAAAGAACGGGTGGCCCCGACCGCAGCAGCGGCCGGGGCCACAAGCGAGCGCCCTTCTCCTCGGCCTAGAAGATCGCCGTCAGCTGAATCCCGTAGCGATCTTCAATGCCTTTCAGATTGGCATTGGGGTTGCCGGCACCCGCGCCGCTCGGATCGAAGTTGACCGCCTCGAT
>CAZVUN010000117.1:0-9222 GCA_964629975.1 uncultured Acidiferrobacteraceae bacterium
TCGAGCCTGGCGAGCGACTGGCAGTCGTGGTGGCGGTGCGCGCCGCTGTGTCCGGGGGAATGATCGGGAGCGGCCATCACGCAAGGCGCTGCCGCAGTCACCGCCCAGAACGCAACGAAGGCGACCAGCAAATGGCGCGCCGTGGTGCGTCGGTGGCGAATGATGCGCTGCAGCATGGCGTGCAGAATAGCCGAGGGCTCGGGAAAAGTAATGATCCAGGTCAAATCGCGGAGGGGGGTCCCCGGTTACCGTGCCGCTCGTCAGAACGGAAGCGTCAGGGCAGGGCGGACCCGGTGGATCAGATCGCGGAAGCGCTCCTGGATGCGCGCCAGCGCCTGCGCATCGTCGCCCTCGAAACGCAGCACCCAGACGGGGGTGGTGTTGGAGGCGCGCACCAGGCCGAAGCCGTCGGGGAAGTCCACGCGCAGCCCGTCGATGGTGGTGACCTTGCCGTCCGGGAAGGCCGCGGCCGCAATGAGCTCCTCGATCGCCCGGTAGTGCTCGCCTTCGGCGAACATCACGTTCAGTTCCGGGGTATTGACGGTGTTGGGCAGGGCGGCGAACACCTGCGAGGTGGGGCGCGGATCTTTGGCGAGCAGCTCGAGCAGGCGCGCGGCGGTATAGAGCGCATCGTCGAAGCCGTACCAGCGCTCCTTGAAGAAGATGTGCCCGCTCATCTCCCCGGCGAGCAGCGCGCCGCTTTCCTTGAGCTTGGCCTTGACCAGCGAGTGGCCGGTCTTCCACATCGTGGCCTTGCCGCCGGCCTTGCGGATTTCCTCATCCAGCCGGCGCGAGCACTTGACGTCGTAGATGATCTCGGCCCCCGGATGGCGCGACAGCACGTCGCGCGCGTACAGCACCATCTGCCGGTCCGGCCAGATCACGTTGCCCTCGGGCGACACCACGCCGCAGCGATCGCCGTCGCCATCGAAGGCGAGACCGAGGTCGTAGCCGCCGCGGCGCACCTCACTGATCAGGTCGGCGAGGTTCTCCGGCTTGCTCGGGTCGGGATGGTGGTTGGGGAAGTGACCGTCGATCTCGCAGTAGAGCTCGGTGACCTCGCAACCCAGGCGGCGCAGGAGCTCGGGGGCGAGCTCCCCGGCCACGCCATTGCCGCAATCCACCGCCACGCGCAGCTTGCGCGCAAGCCTCACGTCGCGCGTGATGCGCTCGAGATAGGCCTCGCGCACATCGGCCGTGCTGATCCGGCCCGCCCCGCTCGCGAGATCGTGCGCGAGGATGCGCCGGCGCAGGTCCTGGATCGCATCGCCCGCGAGGGTGTCGCCAGCCACCACGATCTTGAAGCCGTTGTAGTCGGGCGGGTTGTGCGAGCCGGTCACGGCGACACCGGTGGCGGTGCCGAGATGAAACGTGGCGAAGTACACGACCGGTGTCGGTACGCGGCCGATGTCGATCACCTCGCAGCCGGCCTGGGCGAGCCCGCGCGCCAGCGCCGCCGACAGTTCCGGGCCGGACAGCCGGCCGTCGCGTCCGACTACGACGCGCGTGCAGTCGCGCGCACGCGCCGCGCTGCCGATTGCCTGGCCGATGCGCTCGGTGATCGCCGGGGTGAGCGTGCGCCCGACGATGCCGCGGATATCGTAGGCCTTGAAGATTTCGGGTGGCAGGACGGGCGGTGCAGCGGTCGACATGGTGCAGAGGCTAGCGTAGTTGCGCGCGGGCCGGAGTTTACGGCATTGCACCAGCCTGCGCCTACCGCGCGCCGGGTGTTCCGGACTACTTGCGCCCGGAGCTGCCGAAGCCGCCGGCGCCGCGGGCGGTGGCGACGAATTCGTCGACCACCTCGAACTCCGCCTGGATCACCGGGACGAACACCATCTGCGCGATGCGATCGCCCGGCTCGATGGTGAACGGCTGGTTGCCGCGGTTCCATACCGAGACGAACACCTGTCCCTGGTAATCGGAGTCGATGAGGCCCACGAGGTTGCCGAGCACGATGCCGTGCTTGTGGCCAAGGCCGGAGCGCGGCAGCAGTACCGCCGCCATGCTGGCGTCGTCCATGTGAATGGCGATGCCGGTGGGGATGAGATGCGTCTCGCCCGGGGCGATGTGCAGGTGCTCATCGAGGCAGGCATGCAGGTCCATGCCGGCCGCGCCTTCGGTGGCGTAGCGCGGCAGCGGAAACCGCTCACCGACCCGCCGGTCGAGTACCTTGACCTGTACCTTGCGTCTGCCATGGTTGCCGGCCATCGTTGCCCCTCCGATCGTTGCGCCACGCTCAGGCGCGTTCTTGCGCGCGCTGCATGCGTGCCGCCAGGCGTTTGGCGATCTCGCCGATCAGCGCGCGCGCCAGTTTGTCCTTGTGCTGCACGGGCAGCTCGGTGACACCGTCGCGATCGACGAGCAGCAGGCCGTTTTCCTCGGCCTCGAAGCCGCGCCCCGCCACCCCGACCAGATTGCCGGCGATGAGATCGACGTGCTTGCGTTCGAGCTTCTCGCGCGCGTGGCGCTCGAGCGCTTCGGTCTCCGCGGCGAAACCGACCGTGAAGGGCGGGGATTTGAGCGCCGCGACACTGGCGAGGATATCCGGGTTGCGCACGAGCTCGAGTGTCATGCGCTCGGCGTCTTTCTTGATCTTCGCTGCCGACGCGGCCAGCGGTCGGTAGTCGGCGACCGCCGCCGCGGCGATGAACACCTGGGCGCTGCGCACGTGCGCATGCACGGCGTCATGCATCTCCTGCGCGCTGACGACGCGCACCGTGCGCACGCGCTCGGGATCGGGCAGGGCGGTGGGGCCGGAGACGAGCACCACACGCGCGCCGGCCTCGGCCGCCGCTTTGGCGATCGCGTAACCCATCTTGCCGGTGCTTTTGTTCGTCAGCCCCCGCACCGGATCGAGCGCTTCCCAGGTCGGACCGGCCGTGACCAGGACCGTGAGCCCATCGAGTGCGCCGCTTTCGAACAGCTCCGCGGTGAGCCGGGCGATCTCGGCCGGTTCCAGCATGCGCCCCGGGCCGACCTCGCCGCACGCCTGGCTACCCTGTGCGGGTCCGAACACGTGTACGCCGCGGCGCCGCAGGGTGGCGATGTTGTCCTGGGTGGCGGGGTTCTGCCACATCTGCTGGTTCATGGCCGGGGCCAGCGCGAGCGGCGAGGCCGCGGCGAGGCACAGGGTGCTCAACAGGTCATCGGCGCGCCCCTGGGCGAGCTTGGCGATGAAATTCGCGCTCGCCGGGGCCACCACCACCGCATCGGCCCAGCGCGCGAGCTCGATGTGGCCGATCGCATGCTCCGCTTCCGTATCGAGCAGGTGGCGGTGCACGGCGTTGCCGCTGACCGCCTGCAACGTGAGCGGCGTGATGAACTCCTGCGCCGCCTGCGTCATGACGCAGCGCACCTCGGCACCGGCCTCGCGCAGGCGCCGCACCAGGTCGGCCGCCTTGTAGGCGGCGATGCCGCCGGTGACGCCGAGCAGGATGCGTTTGTTGACCAGGCTGCCCATGTATGGAAGTGTACTGGTCCGGACGGAAGGCGTCCAAACACAGGGACGTAGTCATGGCGATTACCGACTGGCCCGAGACCGAACGTCCGCGCGAGAAGCTGCTGGCGCGCGGGCCGCAGGCGCTGTCCGATGCCGAGCTGCTCGCCATCTTCCTGCGCACCGGCGTCGCCGGCAAGACCGCGGTCGACGTGGCGCGTGAGCTGCTCGCGCGCTTTGGCAGCCTGCGCGAGCTGTTCCTGGCTGCCCCGCAGGCGGTATGCGAGGCGCCCGGCCTGGGCAGCGCCAAGTACGCGCAGTTGCAGGCGGCGCTCGAAATGGGCCGGCGCTTTCTCGGCGAGAAACTCAACCGCGGTGCCGCGCTCGGCTCGCCGCAGGACACGCGCCACTACCTGCAGGCGTGCCTGCGCGATCGGCCCTACGAGGTGTTCTGCTGCCTGTTCCTCGACAACCGCCACCGGGTGCAGGCGTTCGAGGAGCTCTTCCGCGGCACCTTGAACGGCACGGCGGTGTATCCGCGCGAGATCGTCAAACGCGCGCTCGCCGTGAACGCGGCGGCTGTGATCCTGGTGCACAACCATCCCTCCGGGGTGGCCGAACCGAGCCGTGCCGATGAGTTGCTCACGGCCCGATTGAAGGAGGCGCTGGACCTGGTCGAGGTGCGCGTGCTCGACCACCTCGTGGTGGGTGATGGCGAAATGGTCTCGTTCAGCGAGCGCGGCCTGCTCTAAGGGCTTGCGGGAACGGCACTTTTTGCCACCGGCGATGGAAGCCAGGCGCCGTCCAGGGCTACCCACACCAGCAGCTTTCTGATATAAAAGCCGACCGTTTTCAGCCCCCGGCCGGGTTTTGAGGGAGAAGTCCGATGTCCAGAGTCTGTCAGGTTACCGGTAAGCGTGTGCGCACGGGCAACAACGTTTCGCACGCCAACAACAAGACCAAGCGCCGCTTTCTGCCGAATCTCAAGTACCGTCGCTTGTGGGTCGAGAGCGAGAAGCGCTGGGTCAGCCTGCGGCTCACGACCAACGCGCTGCGTACCATCGACAAACGCGGCATCGACGCCGTGCTCGCCGAGATGCGCGCGCGCGGCGAGAAGATCTGAGGGGTAGGCCATGGCGAAAGCGATTCGCGAAAAGGTGAAGCTCGTGTCGAGCGCCGGCACCGGCTTTTACTACACCACCACCAAGAACAAGCGCACCACGCCCGACAAGCTCGAGTTCAAGAAGTACGATCCGGTCGTGCGCAAGCACGTGATGTTCAAGGAAGCAAAGATCAAGTAGCCGCGTCCAGCGCGCGTTCGACACCGCTGTCGTCCAGGAAGCCCGGCCCCCAGCCGGGCTTCTTGTTTGCGGCCGGTGTGCGGCGCGCGGCCGCGTCAGCAGGCGGTGAGCGTACTCGGCGTGTTCCACAGGATGGCGCCAGCGCAGGCCAGGGTTACCAAGGCGACCACCACCAGGCACAGCCACATGCGTTGGCGTGCCGTCCGCGCGACGTCGCGGCAAAGTGGCGCCGCACTCAGGCGAAGCAGCACGCATGTCGGCGTAGTTGCCATCGGTCTACCCCCTGATTCCTGTTCGGCATGCGATGGCGCGTGGCACACCGTTCTCAGTACGTAAGGACGTGCCTCGGTGGCAGGCTTATTCCAACGCGCCGAGTCGCCGGCGCGAATGTCCGCTACTGCCGCAGCCCCGGCGGGTATTCGCGCCGAGGTCGGGCACTATGTACAAGTCACTGAGTTTCTGACATAAATAGCGCTATCCGTTGCCTTGGCGAGCCGGTGTTCCCGTGTATTCCTTGAGCCAACAAGTCCTTCGCACGGACGCCTCCGGGATGCCCCTGGAGTGGATCGACTTCCGTGAGGCGGTGCGCGTTTATCACCTCGGGCAGGTGGCCTATACGTGTGGCACCACGCTCTATCACATCCGGGGCGGCTACAATGCGATCAGCGGCCGGCGTTCGGTCATCGCGATCAGCTCGATCGTCGCCACGCATGGCGACAGCCACGCACTGGCCAAGGTGCGCGCGCACTATGTGCCGCCGCTCAACAATCAGACGCTGTTCGCCCGCGACGCACACCTATGCCTGTATTGCGGTGAACAGTTTGCGGCGCGTTTGCTGTCACGTGACCACATCGTGCCGCTCAGCATGGGCGGAACCGATTCCTGGACCAACGTGGTGACTGCCTGCAAACGCTGCAACAACCACAAGGCGGGTCGCACCCCGGAGCAGGCCGGCCTCGAGCTGCTGGCGGTGCCGTTCACCCCGACGCATGCCGAGTACATCTATCTGCAGGGCAAGCGCGTGCTGGCCGACCAGATGAAGTTTCTGCTCGCGCACTTTCCACGCCACAGTCCGCTGCACAAGCGCCTGTCGCGGCCGGCCTAGCGGCGACGACGGGAAAAGAAAAACCCGCCGCTGGCGGGTTTTTCGTTGCCGGTGGCCGCGCCGTCAGGCCGTGGTCGGCGGCGGTGCCAGCGAGTAGCTGCGCAGTCTGTGGGCGAAGTTGCGCAACGCCTCGATTCCGGTCGCCTCCGCCTCCCGGCACCACTCCTGCAGTGCCTGGACCAGGTGCTCTTGGGTGGTGGCAGAGCGTTTCCACACCTGCGCCAGCTTCTCCTTCATTGCGTACACCGTGTCCAGGGTCTGATTGCGCGCGAGCGCGCTGGCGAGCCAGCGGCGCGAGGCCTCATCCAGCAGTGTGGCTTCGCGCACCATCAGGCGACGGGCGCGCTTGAGAAGCCTCCAGCCCTCGCGGTCGCTGCGATCGGCCTTCTGCAGCTCCTCGCGGTGCACGCGGCGCATCACTTCGCGGGTGAACTCGGCCATGACCTTGAAGCGGCCCTGGATCACGGCGCGAACGGTGTCCAGATCGATCTGCTGCTTCGCCGTGTCGCACAACAACTCGGGCGGTATCTTCTTGATCCGCGCCAGGCCGGCGACCGCCAGCAACCGGATATACAGCCAGCCGATGTCGAACTCCCACCACTTGGACGAGAGCTTGGCGGAGCTCGCGAAGGTGTGGTGGTTGTTGTGCAGCTCCTCGCCGCCGATCAGGATGCCCCACGGCACGATGTTGGTCGATGCGTCGGCGACCTCGTAGTTGCGATATCCCCAATAGTGGCCGATGCCGTTGATGACGCCGGCCGCGAAGATCGGTATCCACAGCATTTGCACCGCCCACACGGTGATGCCAATCGGCCCGAACAGCAGCACGTCGATGAGCAGCATGAGCGCCACGCCCTTGCCGCTGTGCCGGGTGTAGAGGTGCCGCTCCAGCCAGTCATCCGGCGTGCCGTGGCCGTATTTGCTGAGCGTCTCGGCGTTGGCGGCTTCGGCCCGATACAGTTCGGAACCCTCCAGCAGCACCCGGCGAATGCCGAACACCTGCGGGCTATGCGGGTCGTCGGGCGTTTCGACCTTGGCGTGGTGCTTGCGGTGAATCGCCGCCCATTGGCGCGTTACCATGCCGGTCGTAAGCCACAGCCAGAAACGGAAGAAGTGCGCGACTGCGGGGTGCAAGTCGAGCGCCCGGTGGGCCTGATGACGATGGAGATAGATCGTCACGGCAGCGATCGTGACGTGCGTCATGGCGAGTGTCGCGACCAGGTAGCCCCACCATGGCATGACCAACAGACCTTCGAGCTGGACCAATGTAGCCTCCGATGTGTGCAGAAAACCTTACAAGTATAATCAATTTTCCGCGGCCGCGGTGGAAAAAATACGCGCGCCGCATCCTTTAGGAATTGCCTGCGACTCGGGCCACCACGCCAAGGGCGATGCGCCATCTCATGCCCCGACCCACGACACCGCTGCTTGCGGCCGACACCATCATCGAGCTGATTGACCGCCCGGATCGGCCAATCGTGCTGATCGAGCGGCGCAACCCGCCGCACGGCTGGGCCATTCCGGGCGGGTTCGTCGATGTCGGCGAGCGCGTCGAGCACGCCGCGGTGCGCGAGGCGCGCGAGGAGGTCTCGCTCGAGGTTACCCTGGTCGCGCTGCTCGGCGTGTATTCCGACCCGGCGCGCGACCCGCGCGGGCACACGGCAACGGTCGTGTATGTGGCGCAGGCGCGCGGTGTGCCGCGCGCCGCGGACGACGCGCGCAGGGTCGGGGTGTTTGCGCCGCACGCGCTGCCGGAACAACTGGCATTCGACCATGCGCAGGTGCTGCGCGACTACCTCAGCTTTCGCGACCGGGGGCGGCTGCCCCCGCCGCGCGTATGATGCGCACGTCGCGCTGCGGGAACGGAATGGTGATGCCGGCCTGCTTCAGGGCGCGCCACATGGCGCGATTGACGTCCGAGCGGATGTTGTTGACACCGCGCTCCGGGTCATTGACCCAGATGCGTAACTCGAGATCGATGCCGCTTTCGCCGAAGCCGCTGAGAATCGCCCGTGGCGGCGGTTCCGCCAGCACCCGTGGCACCCCGCGCGCGGCGTCCTCCAGCACCGCCAGGGCGCGCTCGGGGTCGTCGGCGTAGCTGATCTGCACCGGCAGCTTCAGGCACACGTTGCGGTCCCCGTAGGACCAGTTGGTGATCTCCTGGGTCAGCAGGTTCTCGTTCGGCACCAGGATGTCGAGTCCGTCCTGGGTGCGCACCACGATGTGCCGGGCATGCAGCGCCTGCACCACGCCGAAGGTCTGGCCGACCGTGATCATGTCGCCCGGGCGCACCGAGCCCTCAAACGCCAGGATGATGCCGCTCACGAAGTTGCTGATGATGCGCTGCAGGCCGAGGCCGATGCCGACGCCAAGCGCACCGCCGAACACGGCGAAGGCCGTCAGGTCGATCCCGGCCGCCAGCATCGCGGCGATGACCGCGACCGTGAGCAACGCGAACTTGGCAAGCTTCGCCAGCGCGATCTTGAGGCTGTCCTCGAGCACGGTACTGCGCATCAGGCGCCACTGGATGGCGTTGGCGAGCCACAGCGCGATGAGCAGCAGCAGCGCGACCGACAGTGCGAAGCTCACCAGCGTGTAAATCGATACGCGCACCTGCCCGACCATGACCGCGTACTCATCGAGCGTCTGTTCGACGAACGGCAGCCAGCCGATGATGTGCAGTGCGGCGATCGCCCAGATGGTGAGCGTGAACGTCCATTCCCAGGCCTTGAGCCAGCTGCCCGGACTCAAGGAGTGGCGCAGCACGAACACGCCCATGCGGATCAGCGCCAACGCGCCAACCAGCAGCATCGCGGGCTGCAGGATACCGGTGTCGATGCCGAACCGGCGCAGTACGGCGCGTGCCGCCAGCAGCCACAGCCACAGCAGCAATGGCATCAGCGCCAGCAGCCCGGTGCGTACCGCCACGCGCCCCACGTCCGAAATCGCCCCGGGTTGCACGGTCGGCGCGAGGCGGTTGCGGATGGCGCGCGCGCTCACCCAGGCGACCGCGGTGCCGGTCAGCAGCACAACAGCCTGCGTCCAGGTATCGGGCGCGGCAAGGAACGTGGCGATGTGGTGACGCGAGGGCAGCAGCTCGAGCAGCGCTTGCATGCGGAAGGGTGGGCCCGACGGTGTGACTGGGCGGCAAGCATATGCCCCGTGCGCAGCATTGCGCAAGGCGCGCGCGAGGCAAAAAAAAGCCCGCTTGCGCGGGCTGAGGAGAGAGGCAATCGCTCTTGTTCTTGTTGGTCGTTCTTGTTCTTCTTATTCGGTCCTTCCCTTTTGCGTTCGGTCGGGCTCAGGGCCTGGGCTCGCGGACCACGTCGAGGGCCCTGAGACAGGGACGTCTCGTTTAGGGCTTGACGTACGAATAG